>JANMMD010000317.1:0-3641 GCA_031372905.1 Betaproteobacteria bacterium | reverse complement strand
GGCTACCACCTCACCTTCGTCGGCAAGCCCGGCAGCGTGCCGCCCGAAACCATGCTGCAGCGCGCCGGCGCACGCGCCGGCGAAGCGGTGCTGCTGTACTACGGGCCGAACAGCAGCGAGCTGCTCGACGCCACCGGGCTGGAGATGATCGAGGCGGTGCGCGCCATCGGCGCGCGCACCGTGGTGGCCACCAGCACCGATGCGCAGCGCGAGTTCGTGCAGTCGCTGGGCTTCGAGGATGCCGTGGCCGGCGTCGTGAGCCTGGAAGACATCCGCCGCCGCCAGGGCGAGAACTTCGACTGGCCGAAGACCATGCCGCGCCTGGCCGACGCCAAGCGCGACATCGAGACCTTTCGCAGCGGCGTGCGCGATTTCCAGGACCGCACCTTGAAACCCTTTGGTGCAGCGGTCGGTGCATTGCTGAGGAGCCCGGACAACCCGCGCGGCGCGCCCGACCTGATCCTGGAACGCGCTGGCCACGACACCCTGGGCGTGAGCACCTCGCTGGTCAAGCCCTTCACCGGCCGCGT
Organism: Betaproteobacteria bacterium; assembly: GCA_031372905.1. Lineage (GTDB taxonomy): Bacteria > Pseudomonadota > Gammaproteobacteria > Burkholderiales > Burkholderiaceae_C > Rubrivivax. The sequence goes on along the minus strand of JANMMD010000317.1, from coordinate 3,111 downwards.
CGTCTATTGCGAAGAGATGGCGGGTCGCCGCTATGCCTTCTACGCGCCGCAGGTGTGGACACGGCAGCGCCGCATCCTGATGCCGTCGGCGTCCATCCTGGGCACGCACCTGTGCAACGCCTACGAGGTGACGCGCATGAACGACATGGTGGCCGCCGGCCTGCTGGACGTGACCGAGCCCACCGTCGTGCCCTGGCATGAGCTGCCCGCCGCGCACCAGGCCATGTGGGACAACCAGCACCAGGGCGCCACCTACGTCGTCAACCACGCGCTGCCGGCCTTAGGACTGCGCAGCCGCGACGCGCTGTTCGAGGCCTGGGCCGCCGGCGAGCGTGCCTGAAGCCGCGGCCCGCCAAGACATCCGAACTTCCATCAAGGGACGACAAGCATGAGCACTGCACTGACCCAACCCGGCCGCCTGGCCGGCAAGGTGGCCCTCATCACCGGAGCGGCCGGCAATCTCGGCAGCGAGATCGTGCGCCACTACCTGCGTCAGGGCGCGCTGGTGGTGCTGTCCGGCCGCACCGCGGCGCGGCTGGCGGCAGCGCGCGACGCGGCCGTCAAGGACGCCGGCGTGCCGATGGAACAGGCCGACACGGTGGTGATGGACGGCGCCGACCCCAACAGCGTGCGCGCCGGCATGGCCGACCTCGTGGCCCGCCACGGCCGCATCGACATCCTGATCAACAACGCCGGCTCGGCCGGCCCGCGCCAGCCGCTGGAGAAGGTGCCACTCACCGCCGAGGAGCTGGAGCAGCTGCGCGCCGCGGGCTCGGCCGACACCGAGACGCTGGCCCAGGCCACACGCAACATCCTCGGTGTGTCGTGGAACATGCTGCGCGCTGCTTCGCCCTTCCTCAAAGAGGGCGCCTCGGTCATCAATGTCTCGACGATCTTCTCGCGCACGCAGTACTACGGGCGCACGGCCTATGTGGTGCCGAAGGCCGCGCTCAACGCGTTGTCGCGCAAGGTGTCGGAAGAGCTGGGCGAACGCGGCATCCGCGTGAACATGATCTTCCCCGGCCCCATCCGCAGCGAGCGCATCCGCAGCGTGTTCGCCACGATGGACCAGCTCAAGGGCGCCGAGCCCGGCAGCACCGCCCACGAGTTCTTCGACATGATGACGCTGAACCGCGCCTTCGACGGCCAGCCGCCGGGCAAAGACTTCCCGGTGCCCGCCGACATCGCGCACACCTGCGTGTTCCTGGGCAGCGATGAATCGGTGGCCTTCAACGGGCACGATTTCGAAGTCACGCACGGCATGCAGGTGCGCAAGGAAAGCCGCAGCACCTGGGTCAGCCGGCCGACGATGCGGACCGTCGACGCCATCGGCCACACCGTGCTGCTGGTGGCGGGTGACCAGTTGGAAGATGCGCTGGCCATCGCCCGCCTGCAGGCCGAGGTGGGCGCGCACGTGGTGCTGGGCCTGCCGCGCGAGGCCGACTGCGCCCGCGCCCGTGACCTCCTGAGCGAGATGCGCCATGGCCAGCGCGTGGAGGTGCGCCCTTTCGACCGCACCGACCCGGCGACGATGGACGCGGCCCTGGCCGAAGACCACGGCGGCCCCATCACCGGCGCCATCGTGATGCCAGCGCATGGCGCCGACCGTTTCCGCGGCGCTTTGTGCGAGGCCAGCGACGGCGACATGGAGCGCTTCGTCGACGAAGAGCTGGGCGGCGCCATCGCGGTGGCCCGCAAGCTCAGCCGGTATTGGAAAGAGCGGGTGGACTTGCAGCAGGAGCCGCGTTTCGTGTTCCTCACCAACGGCAGCGACGGTGGCGCCAACGCCTGGGCTAACTTGCTGCGCTCGGCGATGGAGGAGCTCATCCGCGTCTGGCGCGACGAGAGCGAGGTCGACGTCAAGCTCGGCCGCCGCAAGTTTCCCGAGTGGGGCAACCAGATCGTGCGCTACGACAACACCGAAGGAGAGAACCTGCCTTTCACGGCCGGCCACACTGCGCGGCTGTTGTTCAAGGAGCAGCGCATCCGGCAGGTGAATCTCTACCTGCCCACCAGCATCGTCGAGGCCAGCGGCGCGCGCCGCGCCACGGTGGGCTTCACCGAGAACCTGGCCGGCTTGCACATCGGCAAGGTGGCTTTGATCACCGGCGGTTCGGCCGGCATCGGCGGCGCGGTGGCACGCCTGCTCGCTTTAGGCGGCGCGAAGGTGATGCTGGCCGCGCGCCGCGAAAGCGAGCTGCAGGCCGTGCGCGCGCGCATCGTCGGCGAGCTGGAGGACATCGGCTACTCGCAGGCCGAGCGCCGCGTCGGCATCCTGCCCGGCGTCGACGTCGGGCAGCTGCACACGCTGAAGCCCGCAGTGCAGGCCACCATCGCCGCCTTCGGCCGCATCGACTACCTGATCAACAACGCCGGTGTCGCCGGTGCCGAGGACATGGTCGTCGACATGGACCTGGCCGCCTGGACGGCCACGCTCGACGCCAACCTGGTGTCGAACTACGTGCTGATGCACGAGGTGCTGCCGCTGATGAAGAAGCAGGGCAGCGGCTATGTGCTGAACGTGTCGAGCTACTTCGGCGGCGAGAAGTACCTCGCGGTGGCCTACCCCAACCGCGCCGATTACGCCGTCAGCAAGTCCGGCCAACGCGCGATGGTCGAGAGCATGGCGCGCTTCCTCGGGCCCGAGGTGCAGATCAACGCCATCGCGCCCGGCCCTGTGGAAGGCGAGCGGCTCAAGGGCACGGGCAGCCGCGCCGGGCTCTTCGAGCGCCGCGGCCGCCTGATCCTGGAGAACAAGCGCCTGAACGCGGTGCATGCCGCCGTCGTCAAGGCCATGCGGCGCGGGCTGGGCGTGGATGGCCTGCTGGCGATGCTGGCCGGCAACGACGTGGCCTCGCTGGCGATGGACGGCGAGGCGCCAGCCGAGCTGCGCAATGTGGCCCTGGCCGCCCACAAGGAACGCAGCGACGACTGCCACTGGGGCAGCTACCTGATGGACGGCGACATCGCCGAGCGCCTGATCGGCCGCCTGCGCCTGGGCGGCTGCTTCCTCGCGCTGCCGGCATGGCAGGCGCGCAGCGGCAGTGGCTGGCTGGCCCGCGTGCCGCCCGACGACAAGCCCTACCTGCCGCCACGCACGGTGCAGGACGA
>JANMMD010000358.1:0-5956 GCA_031372905.1 Betaproteobacteria bacterium | reverse complement strand
TATGAGCTGCCGCTGGCCGAGATCGTGCTGGACTTCTTCGACAAGCTGAAGAGCGTGAGCCGTGGCTACGCCAGCATGGACTACGAGTTCAAGGAATACCGCGCCGCCGATGTCGTGAAGGTCGACCTGATGATCAATGGCGACCGCGTCGACGCTTTAAGCATCATCGTGCACAAGGCGCAGAGCGTGTACCGCGGCCGCGCCGTGGCGGCCAAGATGCGCCAGCAGATCCCGCGCCAGATGTACGACGTGGCCATCCAGGCGTCCATCGGCGCCAACGTCATCGCACGCGAAGACGTGAAGGCGCTGCGCAAGAACGTGCTGGCAAAATGTTATGGCGGCGACATCTCGCGCAAGAAGAAGCTGCTCGAAAAGCAGAAGGCGGGCAAGAAGCGCATGAAACAGATCGGCACGGTCGAAGTGCCGCAAGAAGCCTTCCTCGCCATACTCCAGGTGGACGACTGATGAATCCGATGAGTTCCCTCACCGCGGCGCTTTACGGCGCGCTGATCGTCTACCTCGGCGGCTGGTTCCTGGGTTTCTGGACCGGCAATTTCTCGCTGCTGCTGTTCATGCTGACGATGTTCACGCTGGCCTTCTGGCTGGCCGAGCGCTTCTACTTCAAGCCGCAGCGCGAAGCCGCCGCGGTGACGCTGGAAGCGCAGGACGTGCAGCGCCGTGCCGAGCTCAGCAAGATGGGCATCAGCCGCGTCGACGGTGACGTGCAGGAAGCCAAGGCCAAGCTGCTGATGCAGCCCTGGTGGCTGGACTGGACGGCGGGCCTGTTCCCGGTGATCCTGATCGTCTTCATCCTGCGCAGCTTTCTCTTCGAGCCCTTCAAGATTCCCTCAGGCTCGATGGTGCCCACGCTGCTGGTCGGCGACCTCATCCTGGTGAGCAAATTCCACTACGGCGTGCGCCTGCCGGTGATCAACAAGAAGATCATCGACAACAACCCCGTGCAGCGCGGCGACGTGATGGTGTTCCGCTTCCCGGCCGACCCGCGCCTGGACTACATCAAGCGCATCGTGGGCCTGCCCGGTGACGAGGTGGCCTACATCAACCAGAAGCTCAGTATCAACGGCCAGCCCGTGCCCACGGTGTCCAAGGGCGAGCATTACGACGACGACAGCCTGAGCTACGCGCCGCTGTTCACGGAGAAGCTGGGCAATGTCGAGCACCAGATCCGCGTCGACCCGCGGCGCGGCGCCTACTTCGGCGCGGGGCCGAAGCGCTTTCCCTTCGCCGAGAACTGCCGCTACAGCCCCGAGGGCGTGGTGTGCAAGGTGCCGCCCGGGCACTACTTCGCCATGGGTGACAACCGAGACAATTCTGAAGACTCGCGCTTCTGGGGCTTCGTGCCCGATCAGAATATCGTTGGCAAGGCGTTTTTCGTGTGGATGAACTTCGGCAACCTCGGGCGCATCGGCGCCTTCCACTAGGCGTGGCCCACCCGGCCCTGCTGGCGACAGGAGAAGACTGACGATGACCGCAGGCAAGCTGAGTCAGGCGCCACGCGCTTTGCGAGTTGAACGCACCGGGCGTGCGCGCCAGCGTGGTGTCACGCTCTTCGGGCTGCTGTTCTGGGCCCTGCTCATCGGCTTTGGTGCCTACCTGGTGATCCGGGTGTTTCCCACCGTCAACGAGTACCTCACCATCAAGAGCGCGGTGGAGAAGATCGCGGCGCAGCAGCCGGCCACGGTGGCCGAGGTGCGCACGGCCTTCGACCGCCAGAAGGAAGTCGAGTATTCGATCTCCACGATCTCCGGCAAGGACCTCCTCATCACCAAGGAAAACGATCGTGTCGTGGTCGCCTTTTCCTACGACAAGTTGATCCCGATCTACGGCCCGGTGTCCGTGCTGATCAAGTACGAGGGCCGCTCGAAGTGAGCACGCCCGGCAGCGCACTGGCCGCGCTGCAACAACGGCTGGGCTACCGCTTCGCGCAGCCTGATCTGTTGCGCCGCGCGCTGACGCACCGCAGCTTCAGCGCCGAACACAACGAGCGGCTCGAGTTTCTCGGCGATGCGGTGCTCAGCCTGGCCATCTCGGGCCTGCTCTACGAACGCCACGCGGGCAGCGACGAAGGTGACCTCACCCGTGTGCGCGCGCACCTGGTGCGCGAAGACAGCCTGCACCGCGTGGCGTTGAGCCTGGGTCTGCCCGAGGTGCTGCGCATGTCCGAAGGTGAACTGCGTGGCGGCGGCGCGCAGCGGCCGTCGCTCTTGGCCGACGCGCTGGAAGCCGTCATCGGCGCCGTGTTCCTCGACGGCGGCTTTGCGCCCGCGCATGGCCTGGTGCAGCACCTCTTCGGCGAGGTCATCCAGGCCACCGAGGTGGAAAGCTGGAGCAAGGACGCCAAGACCGAACTGCAGGAATGGTTGCAGGCGCGCAAGCTGCCGGTGCCGGCCTACCGCATCACCGCCACGCGCGGCCAGGCGCACAACCAGACCTTCGAGGTGGAATGTGCCGTGGCCTCGCTGGGCCTGGCCGAGTGCGGCGAAGGCAAGTCACGCCGCAACGCCGAACAGGAAGCCGCCCGTCGTTTGCTCGACGCCCTGAAGGCCGACGACCAACCGGGCAGCGCGCTGCGTTCATGAACACCGACACCGACACCTCCGACGCGATCGATACCTCCAAGCAACGCTGCGGCCTGGTCGCCATCGTCGGCCGCCCCAACGTGGGCAAGAGCACGCTGCTCAACGCGCTGGTGGGGCAGAAGATCAGCATCACCAGCAACAAGGCGCAGACCACGCGCCACCGCATCACCGGCATCCGCACACTGGGCGATGCGCAGTTCGTTTTCGTCGACACGCCCGGCTTTCAGCTCAAGCACAGCGCGGCCTTGAACCGCACGCTGAACCGCACCGTGCTGAGCTCGCTGGGCGACGTGGACGTGGTGCTGTTCGTCGTCGAAGCGGGCCGCTTCGGCCTGCCCGATGCCAAGGTGCTGGCGCTGCTGCCCGAAGGCAAGCCGGCTCTGCTGGTGGCCAACAAGCTGGACACCCTGGCGCGCCGCCAGGACGTGCTGCCGTGGCTGAAGCAGATGCAGGAGCGCCATGCCTTCGCCGAGTTCGTGCCGATGTCGGCCACGCGCGAGGCCGATGTCGAGCGGCTGCTGGGCATCGTGCAGCCCTACCTGCCGCAGCAGCCCTGGTTCTACGAGGAAGACGCGCTCACCGACCGCAGCGAGCGCTTCCTCGCCAGTGAGCTGATCCGCGAAAAGCTCTTCCGCCTGACCGGTGACGAGCTGCCCTACAACTGCACGGTGGTCATCGACAAGTTCGAAGAAGAAGGCAGCCTGCGCCGCATCGCCGCCAGCATCGTGGTGGAGCGTGACGCGCACAAGGGCATGGTCATCGGCGACGGCGGTGAGCGCCTCAAGCGCATCGGCAGTGAAGCGCGGCAGGAGCTGGAGCACCTCTGGCAGGCCAAGGTCTTCCTCGAGCTGTGGGTGAAGGTGCGTTCGGGCTGGGCCGACGACGAGGCCCACCTGCGCAGTTATGGCTACGAGTAGGGCGCAAGCCCCGCTGCTGGCCTACGTTCTGCACCAACACGACTGGAGCGAGACCAGTCTCATCGTCGAGCTGTTCACCCGCGCCCAGGGGCGCATGGTGGTGGCGGCAAAGGGCGCGAAGCGGCCCACGTCCAACTTTCGCGCCGTGCTGCTGCCCTTCCAGCCCATATTGGCGCAGCTGGGCAAGGCGCCTGCTGACGAGGCCGCTGAGATCTTCAACCTGCGCAGCGCAGAGTGGGCGGGCGGCCAACCCCTGCTGGGCGCCGCCGCCATGTTCTCGGGCTTCTACGTCAACGAACTGCTCTTGAAGCTGCTGGCGCGGCAGGACGCCCACCCCGTGCTTTTTGACGCTTATGCCGATACGCTGGCGGCACTCGGTTATGGCGACGACGAAGCCCCTGCGCTGCGTGCCTTCGAGCTGGTGCTGTTGCGTGAACTCGGCTGGTTGCCTGAACTGAGCAGCGCCACGCTCACCGCGGAAGCGCTGCGTCCGGACGCCCGCTACACGCTGCAGGCCGAAGCCGGCCTGGTGGCCCACCGTGACGGCCTGGCCGGCAGCACCTGGGTGGCGCTGGATGCCGCGCTGGCCCACCAGACGCAGGCCGGCAGTACTGCCGCACTGCGCGCTGCCTGCACGCCCGTGGCCACGGCGCTGCGCGGGCCGCTGCGCAGCCTGCTTCACTATCATCTGGGCCCCATGCCGCTGCGCACCCGCGAAGTGTGGCGGGGTGTGCAGCGGCTGGTGGACCCTCAATGAACCCTCTGATCTCTTCTGACGTCCGCGCCATGGTCGGCACCGCGCTGTCGGTCAACGTCAACAAGGTGGCGCAGCTGCGCAACACGCGGCACCTGGGCATCCCGAGCGTGACGCGTGCCGCCACGCTGTGCCTGCAGGCCGGCTGCGAGGGCATCACCGTGCACCCGCGGCCGGACGAGCGCCACATCCGCGCCCACGACGTGCACGACATCGCCGCGCTGCTCAAAGATTGGCCGCAGGCCGAATACAACATCGAGGGCAACCCCTTCCAGAACCTGATGGGGTTCATCAGAGCGGTGCGCCCCCACCAAGCCACGTTCGTGCCCGACAGCGAAGACCAGTTCACCAGCGACCACGGCTGGAACCTCGCTGCCGAGGGCGAGCGCCTGAAGCCGCTGATCGACGAGTGCCACGCCTTGGGCGTGCGCGTCAGCCTCTTCATGGACGCCGAGCCCGGTGTGATGCCAGCGGCTCGCGCCGTGGGTGCCGACCGCGTCGAGCTCTACACCGAGCCCTATGCCGCGGCCTGGGGCAAAGAAGGGCAGGGCGCGCAAATCGCACGCTTCGCGCAGGCCGCCGCCGCGGCCCACGCCGCCGGGCTGGGCGTCAATGCCGGCCACGACTTGAACCGCGACAACCTCACCGCTTTCCTGCGCGGCGTCGATGGCGTGCACGAGGTCAGCATCGGCCACGCGCTCATCGGCGATGCGCTGGAATTCGGCCTGCCCGAGACCGTGCGCCGCTACCGCGCCTGCATCGCCGAAGCGATGCCCCGCCCGTGATCTACGGCATCGGCACCGACGTCTGCGACATCCGCCGCATTGCGGCCACGGTGGCGCGCCGCGGCGGTGACCGTTTTGCCCAGCGTGTGCTCGGCCCCGAAGAACTGGGCGTCTTCAACGCCCGCCGCGCGCGCGTGGAGGCACGCGGCCTGCGTTTCCTGGCCACACGCTTCTCTGCGAAAGAGGCCTTCTCCAAGGCCATCGGCCTGGGCATACGCTCGCCGATGACGTGGAAGGCCTGCCAGATCCTCAACGAGGCCAGCGGCAAGCCCGTGCTGCAACTCTCGGGGGAACTGGCCGCGTGGTTCGAAGCGCGAGGTCTCGTGGGCCATGTCACCGTCACCGACGAAACCGACTACGCAGCGTCCTTTGTCGTCGTCGAAACCAGGGCCCTCACGCCATGAACACGCCCATGAACCTGCCCCATGCCCCGGTGGTGCTCGATGTTGCCGGCACCGCGCTGAGCAAGGACGATCGCCGCCGCCTGAAGCACCCGCTGACCGGCGGCGTGGTGCTGTTTGCGCGCCACTTCGAGCACCGGCTGCAACTCACCGAACTCACGGCGGCCATCAAGAAGCTGCGCCCCGATGTGCTGATCTGCGTCGACCACGAAGGTGGCCGAGTGCAGCGTTTCCGCACCGACGGTTTCACCGCCTTGCCGGCCATGCGCGCCTTGGGCGAGCTGTGGATGAAGGACGCCATGGCCGCCACCGATGCCGCCAGTGCACTGGGCCATGTGCTGGCCGCCGAGTTGCGCGCTTGTGGTGTCGATTTCAGCTTCGCACCGGTGCTCGACCTCGACCACGGGCCCAGCGGCGTCATCGGCGACCGCGCCTTCCACCGCGACCCACGTGTGGTGGCGCTGCTCGCCAAGAGCGTGGCCCACGGCCTGCTGCGCGC
>JANMMD010000177.1:0-17321 GCA_031372905.1 Betaproteobacteria bacterium | reverse complement strand
CGCTGGCCGGCCAGGCATCGGGCCAGGCCAATGCGCGCATCGCGATGAGCTGGGCCGTCCAGTCGCCAATGCCGGGCAGCGCGCGCAGGGCGTCCAGCGTGGGCTGCAGCGCCGCGCCGTGGTGCAGTTCGATGCGGCCGTCGGCCACCGCCGCGGCCAGCGCCTGCAGGGCCTTCACGCGCTGGCGCACGATGCCCAGCTTGCCGATGACCTCGGGGTCGGCCGTGGCCAGCGTGGGCGCATCGGGGAAGAGGTGGGTCAGTGCGGGGAAGGGTGTGTCCAGCGGCAAGCCATACCGGTTCACCAGCCTTTGCGTCAGCGTGCGCGCGGCCTTCACCGTGACCTGCTGGCCCAGGATGATGCGCACCGCAACCTCGAAGCCGTCCATCGCGCCCGGCAGGCGTGCGCCGGGGCGGTGCGGCACTGGCAGCAGCGCCATCACGGGGTCGATCAGCGCCGGGTCGGCATCCAGGTCGAAGGCCTGGCGCAAACGCTGCAGCACCGCGCCCAGCACCGGCTGCAGGCTGGCCGAGGTGCTGACCTGCACCTCGTTCTTCTCGGGTAGAAAGCTCGCGCTCACCCAACCCTGCACCGGCCGGCCCTGGTGCTGCCAGCCCAGCGTGCGGCGCAGCGTGAGCCCTGCCACCTCCTCCACGCCCTGCATCTGGCGGCGCGTGAAGAAGCCCAGCATCGCGGGCACGTCGTAGGGCGGGCGCCAGGCCAGGCGCAGCACATCCGGGCGCGTGGCTGCGGCAGGGGTGGCGCCTTCGCGCCGCAGCTGGCTGGGGCTGAAGCGGTAGCGTTCGGCAAAGGCCGCATTGAAGCGCCGCAGGCTGGCAAAGCCGCTGGCCAGGGCCACCTGCGTGACGGGCTGCGAGGTGTCGGTGAGCAGCTGCTTGGCCAGCAGCAGGCGCTGCGTGCTCAGGTAGTCGAGCGGGCCCACACCATGCGCGGCGAGGAAGATGCGCCGCAGGTGGCGGTCGGTCACGCCCAGGCGCGCTGCGAGTGCCGGCAATGGCAGGTCTTCGCCGTGATGCACCGCATGTTCGATGAGCCGGGCCGCGCTGTCGGCCAGGCTGCGTGAGGAGTCCATCAACGACAAGCCCGGCGCGATCTCCGGCCGGCACTTCATGCAGGGCCGAAAGGCCGCGGCCTCGGCCTGGGCGCGGGTGTTGAAGAAGCGGCAGTTTTCCTGCCGCGGTGTGCGTACGCGGCACACCGGCCGGCAGTAGACGCCAGTGCTGGTGACGCCAACAAACAAGCGCCCGTCAAAGCGGGCATCGCGCGCTTTCAGCGCGAGGTAGGCGGCGTCGGCATCAAGAACCATGCGGTCATGATAGGAGCCGCCTGGTTATCGACTCGCCGTTTTCGGACCTGTCCCTGCTCGGTGAGGGCACCCCGGAATCAAGCCCTCGCGCGAGCCTTGGCAATGGCGGCCGTGGCCGTCATTTCGGCGTTCAGCGCGGGCTCCAGCGGGTGCAGGCACAGGCCGGCGATGTCGTAGCGCAGGTTTTCGTAAAGCTCGGCGGTGTGCGGTGCGGCGCGCAGCAGGCGGTGCAGATCGTCGTCCAGGCCGGCGCCGGCGGAGGCGCTGCGCATCAGGCCGTCAAGCAGCGACTGCACACACTTCGCCACGCTGCGGTATTGCTCGGCGCTGGCGCCGGTGTAGGCCGTGGCGGGGCTGGCTTCCAAACGCTCCAGCAGGCCGGCCATGGCGGCCAGGGTGTGCAGGCGGGCGGGCAGAGGATGGCGGGTTTCGATGCTCATGCCCACCACATCGGGCTGCGCGCGCGGCTTTCAAGGGGCGGCCGGCTATGCTGATGCGATGTCCGAAAACAATCTCACGAAGCCCGCGGCCACCAGCGGCATGCCCGAGATGCCAGCCAGCTTCGCCGCGCTGGGCTTGGCGCCCAGCCTGGAGCGCAGTGCCGCTGCGGCGGGCTGGCTGCATTCCAGCCCCGTGCAGGCCGCTGCCATCCCCGCCGTGCTGGCCGGCCGTGATGTGCTGGTGCAAGCGCCCACCGGGGCTGGCAAGACCGGCGCCTTCCTGCTGCCGCTGCTGCAGCAGCTGCTGGCCCAGCCCGGTGCTGCCGACGAGCGCCCGCGCCGCCTGCATGCGCTGGTGCTGGCGCCCACCCGGGAGCTGGCCGCGCAAACCGCCGCGGCGGCGCAGGCGCTGGCGCCGCAGTTCAAGACCGTGGTGGCGGTGGGCGGGCTTTCCATCAACCCGCAGATGATGGCCCTGCGCGGCGGCGCGCATCTGCTGGTGGCCACGCCCGGCCGCCTGCTGGACCTGACGCGCCAGAACGCCGTGCGCGTGGCAGACCTCGCGGTGCTGGTGCTGGACGAGGCCGACCGGCTGCTGGACGAGGGCTTTGCCGAAGAAACACGGCGTGTGCTGGCGCTGCTGCCGCGACAGCGCCAGACCCTGCTCTTCAGCGCCACGCTGCCGGATGCGGTTCGTTCACTGGCTGCCGCGGTGCAGAAGGACGCACTGGTGCTGCAGGTGGATGAGCAGGTCGCGCCGCAAAAGGGCCCGGTCCTGAGCGCGCCTTGGCCGGCAGATGAAGCGGTCAGCGCTGCCGAGACTTCAAGCGGCGATGGGGATGCTGCCGGCGCGCCAGTCAGCACGGCCAACATCCATCAGCGCGCCATCGTCGTCGACACCGCACGGCGCACCGCGCTGCTGCGCCATCTGCTGAAGACCGAGGCCCGGCCGCGCACTTTGGTCTTCGTGGCCACGCAATATGCCTGCGAACATGTCGCGGCCAAGCTCAAGGCGGGTGGCGTGGCCGCCACGGCGATGCATGGCCAGCTCAGCGCGGGCCGGCGCAGTGAGGCGCTGGCCGCCTTGCAGGCCGGACGCGTGCAGGTGGTGGTGGCCACCGATGTCGCCGCGCGCGGCATCGACCTGCCCGGCCTGGCGGTGGTGGTGAACCACGACCTGCCGCGATCAGCGGCCGACCACCTGCACCGCATCGGCCGCACCGGTCGCGCTGGTGCCGCCGGCCTGGCGGTGAGCCTGGTGCTGGCCGATGCGCCGGGCAGCGAGGCACACTTCCGCCTCATCGAAAAACGTCAGGGCCGGCGAGTGCCGCGTGAGGTGGTGCCGGGCTTCGAGCCGGCCGCGGGGGTTCAGGTCACCGCGCCGGTGCTCGACACCACTGGCGGCATCAAGGGCCGGCGCAAGAGCAAGAAGGACAAGCTGCGGGAGGCCGCCGCGCAGTCCGCCCCGCAGGCCGCGGCCAAGCCTGCTTGAGGCCTTATTCGACCTTGCCGATGCGGCGCACGGCCTCGGTCATCACCGCGGCATCGGCATCCCAGTAGGTCTGGAATTCCGGCGCGTCCAGGTACTCGATGGGGCTGCCGGCCTTGTTGATGATGGCCGCCACCTGCGGGTCTTGCGCCGCCTGGCGCGCGGCCGCACGCAGCTTCTGCACGATGTCGTCGGGCACGCCGGCGGGCACGAAGAGCGCACTCCATTGCGCGAAAGCCACCGGGTAGCCGGCTTGTTTGAGGCTGGGCACCTCGGGCAGGCTCTGCAGCGGCTTTTCGCCCCAGTGCGCCAAGGCGCGCAGCTTGCCGGCCTTGATCTGCTGCGCCACTGTACTGGGGCCGCTGGCCACCGCATCCACCTGGCCGCTCAGCAGCGCCAACACCGCCGGGCCCGCGCCGGTGTAGGGGATGTGCGTGAGGAAGATGCCGGCGCGCGCCTTCAGCATTTCCACCGGCACATGCATCGTGCCGTAGTTGCCCGAGCTGCCGAAATTCAGCTTGCCCGGGTTGGCCTTGGCGTAGGCGACGAATTCGGCCAGCGTCTTCCACGGGGCATCGGCGTTCACCACCAGCACGGTGGGGTCGGCGGTGAAGCGCGCCACGGGCTTGAAGTCCTTCAGCACGAAGGCGGGTTTGCGGTTCAGCAGCTTGTCGGCCTCGGGCAGGATGGAAATGCTGCTCAGGCTCAACAGCACCGTGTAGCCATCGGCCGGTGCACGCGCCGCGGCGCCGATGCCGGTGGCGCCGCCCGCGCCGGCGCGGTTCTCAACAATCACGGTCTGCTTCAGCGCCTTGCCCAGCGCCTCGGCCACCGGGCGGGCCACGGTGTCGGCGACGCCGCCGGGCGGGAAGGGCACGATCATGGTGATGGGCTTGGCCGCGGGCCAGGCCTGCGCGCAGGCGGTGCCGGCCGCAGCGCACAGCGCCAGCGTGGTGAGCAGCTTCTTGATCATGCGGTGTCTCCGTGCTTGAAGGTGTTTTCCAGCGTGCCGATGCCATCGATCTGGATCAGCACCGTGTCGCCGTGCTGCAGCCAGCGCGGCGGGCTCATGCCCATGCCCACGCCGGCCGGCGTGCCGGTGGCAATGACATCGCCGGGCAGCAGCGTGATGCCGCGCGAGCAGGTTTCGATGAGCGTGGGGATGTCGAAAATGAGGTCTGTGGTGCGCGCGTCCTGGCGCAGTTCACCATTGACCCAGCAGCGTACACGTGTGTTCGTGCCATCGAGTTCATCGGCAGTGACGATCCACGGGCCCATCGGGCAGAAGGTGTCGAAGCTCTTGCCCAGGTCCCATTGGCCGTGGCGCATCTGCACGTCGCGCGCTGTGACGTCGTTGACGATGGTCCAGCCCCACACGTGCTTCAGTGCGTCGGCCTTGCTGATGTTCTTGCCGCCCTTGCCGATGACGATGGCGAGCTCGGCTTCGTAGTCGATCTGCGACGAGATGGCGTCGCCCGGCATCTGCACCACAGCACCCGGTCCGACCACGGTTTCCGGCGCCTTGGTGAAGACGATGGGCCAGCTGTCCACGGCCTTGGCGTTGTCCTTGAAGACACTGGTCTGCAGCTCTTTGGCATGGGCGTGGTAGTTGCGGCCCACGCACCACAGGTTGCGGCGCGGCGCGGGCAGCGGTGCGACGAGCTGCGCGTCGGCAAGAAGCACGCTGCCCGTGATGGCGGGCAGTGCGTCGCCGCGCGCGGCGGCCTGCGCCAGGGGCAGTGCGCCGTGTTCGCCGGCGATGTCGAACAGCTCCAGCGTGTGTCCGTCGGCGCTGACGCGGCCGACGCGGCGCTGGCCTTGGTGAACGATGGTGGCGATGCGCATGAAACGGTCTCCTCGGTGGGCAGGAAGCTGTGGAAGAAGCGATGGATAGGACTCGACCCAAATGCTACCATTCGGGCCCATTCGTTTCGACACCGCCGCCATGGATGCCGCTGCCCAACTGCGCGACACGATCCTCGACAAGCTGCACAACCGCACCTGGCGCGCCGGCCACCGCATTCCCACCGAGCGCGCCCTGGGCGCGGAGTTCGGCCTTTCGCGCAGCACGGTGCGGCGCGTGCTGCAGGATTTCAAGCGCAAGCGCTTGATCACGCAGACCGTGGGCAGCGGCACCTATGTGGCCGAGCAGGTGCAACAGGCGCTGGCCGAACTGGCGCCACCCGCGGCCGTGGCCGTCAGCCCTGCCGAGCTGATGGCCGCGCGGCTGCTGCTGGAGCCGGCCTTGATCGAGATGGCCATCGGCAATGCCACCACCGCTGACTTCGCACGCATGGACGAGTGCAATGCGCGCGCGGAGGTCGCGACCACGCTGGAAGACTTTGAAAAGTGGGACGCCGCGCTGCACGAGGCCATTGCCGAGGCCGCCCACAACGGCTTCATCGTCCGCATCTTTCGGCTCATGAACGAGGTGCGTTCCACCGCCGAGTGGGGCGTGTTGAAGCGTCGCAGCGCCACCCCTGCGCGGCGTGTGGAATACCAGCAGCAGCACCGCGCGCTGGTGGCCGCGTTGAAAGAGCGCGACGCTGACCGCGCGCGCGCGCTGTGCCGGGCGCACCTGCTGCATGTGCGCACGAACATGCTGGGTGATTGAGCCGCCGAACCCAGGGAATCGCGAACGTCGTTCCCTCTGGAGGAACAATGAGGGTGAACCGCATTGACCCCATGGAAAGCGGCCGCTAGAGTCGTCGGATGCCTGACCAAGTAGAACCAATCCGAGGCCAATGATGGCGAGTTCGAGCCTTTCATCGTTGCGCCGTCATGGGTTGCGCGCCGCCGCCGTGGCGCTGGGCCTGGCCTGCACGTGGCCGCTGGCGCAGGCGCAGGCACCGGACTACCCCACGCGCCCCGTGAAGCTCATCGTGCCCTTCGCGCCCGGCGGTTCGGCCGATGTCTTCGGCCGCTTTCTTGCTCAGCGCCTGCAGGAGAGCCTGGGCCAGGCTTTCGTGGTCGACAACCGGCCGGGCGGCGGCTCGCTCATCGGCACCGACGCCGTGGCCAAGGCCGCGCCCGACGGCTACACGCTGCTCATCATGAGCAACACCCACACCGTCAATGAATCGCTGATTCCGGTGCGGCCCTTCCAGCTGATGCGCGACTTCGTGCCCATCGCGCCCATCAACGCCAGCGACCTGGTGCTGGTGGCCAAGGCCGGTTTGCCCGCGAACAACCTGAAAGAGCTGATCGCGGCCGCGAAGGCCAAGCCCGGCGGCATGTCGTATGCCTCGTCGGGCCCCGGCACGCCGTATCACATGGCCGGCGAGCTGTTCAAGGCCATGGCCGGCGTGAGCATCGTGCACATCCCCTACCGCGGCAGCGCCGGCGCGCGCACCGACGTGCTGGGCGGGCAGCTGGAGATGATGTTCGACGCCATCCCGACGATGAGCGAGCAGATCAAGGCCGGCAAGGTGAAGGGCATTGCCACCACCGGCAAGCAGCGTTCTCAGGTGCTGCCCGATGTGCCGACGATGAACGAGGCCGGCGTGCCCGGCTACGAAGCCACCCTCTGGCTCGGCGTGATGGCACCCAAGGGCACGCCGGTGGCCATCGTCAACCGGCTCAACGCCGAGATCGGCAAGGTCACCAGCAACCCGGACGTGCGCAAGGCCTGGGCGGCACAGGGCACCACGGCCATGACGATGGGCGTGGACGAGTTCACCCGCTACATGAACGACGACATCGTCAAGTGGGCGCGCATCGTCAAGATTTCCGGCGCCAAGGCGGAGTAGGCGCGTGGCCAAGACCCTGCATCTCTTGTGCGCTGGCGCGGCCCAGGGCCTGGTGAAGGCGCTGCAGGCGCAGTTCAAGGCCGAGACCGGCGCCGACATCAGTGCGCGCTTCGGCGCCGTGGGTGCGATGAAGGAAGCGCTGCTGGCCGGCGAGCCCTGCGACGTGATGATCGTCACCGAGGCCATGGTCGAGAGTCTGTGCGCCGAAGGCCGGCTGCGCGGTGACACGTGCGCCACACTCGGCCGCGTGAAGACCGGCATCGCCGTGCAGACGGGCACGCCCCACCCCGACGTGGCCACGCCGGCGGCGTTGAAGGCCGCGCTGCTGGCCAGCAGCGCGATCTACTTCCCCGACGCCGTGCGCGCCACGGCCGGCATCCACTTCGCCAAGGTGATGGACGCCCTGGGCATCCGTACCGAGCTGGAACCACGTTTTCGCACCTACCCTGCCGGTGCCATTGCGATGCGTGAACTCGCCGCCGCCCCAGGCTCCGGCCTCATCGGCTGCACGCAGGTGAGCGAGATCAAGTACACGCCGGGTGTCGAGCTGGTGGGCGTGCTGCCGCCGGAGTTCGAGCTGGCCACGGCCTACACCGCCGCTGCCTCGGTGGCTTCGGCGTCGGCAGATGCCGCGCAGGCGGCACTCGCGCAGGCCTTCATCACGCTGCTCACCAGCCCGCCGACGCGCACGCTGCGCGCCGACGGCGGCTTCGAATTCTGAGAACAAGGTCCGCCCTCATGCAAAGACGACAGATCATCACCGCCGCGCCAGCCCTGCTGGCCGCGCCCTGGGCGCACGCGCAGGCCTTCCCGGCCAAGCCCATCCGCTACATCGTTCCGGTGTCCGCCGGCGGCGGCAGTGACCTCGTCGGCCGCACCGTCACCGAGCGTTGGGGCAAGGCCTTGAACCAGGCCTTCATCGTCGAGAACATCGGCGGCGGCGGCGGTGCCATCGCCTGCCAGACCACGGCCAAGGCCGCGCCCGACGGCTACACCCTGTTGCAGGGTTATGTCGCCACCCACGGCACCAGCCCGGCCACGCGCAGCAAGCTGCCCTACGACGCCATCAAGGACTTCACCGCGGTCGGCATGATCGGCAGCACGCCCAACGTGCTGGTGGTGAACAGCGAGCTGCCGGTGAAGAACCTGAAGGAGTTCGTCGCCTACCTGAAGGCCAACCCGGCCAAGGTGAGTTACGGCTCGGCCGGGCAGGGCTCGCTCACGCACCTGTCGATGGAGCTCTTCAAGCAGGCCGCCGGCAGCTTCATGGTGCACCTGCCTTACCGCGGCATCGCGCCGGCCTTCACGGATTTGCTGGGCAACCAGACGCAGGCGATGTTCCCGGGCCTGGCCGCGGGCCTGCCGCACATCCGCTCGGGCCGCGTGCGTGCCATCGGCGTGACGGGTGCGAAGCGCCACCCGCTGCTGCCCGATGTGCCCACCATGATCGAGGCCGGGTTCAAGGGTTTCGATGCCGTGCAATGGTATGGCGTGGTGGCGCCTGCCGGTCTGCCGCCGACGGTGCTGAAGACCTTGAACACCAGCCTCAACGGCGTGCTGGCGGCGCCTGACATGCGCGACAAGCTCGCCGCCGAGGCGCTGGACCCCACGCCCATGACCCCCGAGGCCTTCGCCCAGTTCATGCGCGCCGACATCGCGCGCTGGACGGCGATTGCCAAGGACCGAAAGATCGATCTCGATGCTTGAAAGGCGCGCGCCCATGACGATGAATCGACTGCTTGCCGCCCTTGTGACGTCGCTCACCGCCGTGGCAGCTTCCACGCTGTTGGCCGGGGCTGCGCTGGCACAGGACTACCCGAACAAGGCCATCCGGGTCATCGTGCCCTTCTCACCCGGCGGTGCTGTCGATGGCCCGATGCGCGCCATCGCTGAACAGCTGGGCCGGCGGCTGAAGCAGCAGGTGATCGTCGAGAACCGGCCCGGCGCTGGCGCCACCATCGGCAGCGGCGAAGTGGCCAAGGCCGCGCCCGACGGCTACACGCTGCTGCTGGCCTCGCAGACGAATGCCATCAGCGCTTCGCTGTACAGCCGTTTGCCCTTCAACCCCATCGACGATTTTGTCGGCATCAGCCTGCTCGGGCGTGAACCCGGCGTGCTGGTGGTGCACCCCAGCGTGCCGGTGAACAACGTGGCCGAGCTGCGTGCCTACGTCAAGGCCAAGCCGGGCGAGGTGAACTACGCGTCGTCGGGCAATGGCAGCGGCCAGCATCTCTTCATGGCCATGTTCGCGTCGATGTCGGACATCAAGCCCGTGCACGTGCCCTACAAGGGCAGCGGCCAGGCCACCACCGACCTGCTGGGCGGCACCGTGCAGATGGCCATCCCCGGCACGCAGGCCATGGTGAAGCACATCAAGAACGGCAAGCTCAAGGCCCTGGCCACCACGGGCGTGACACGCTCGCCGCAACTGCCCGATGTGCCGACCCTGGCCGAGACCGGCCTGAAGGGCTACTCGGCCTATGTCTGGATGGGCCTGCTCGCGCCCAAGGGCACGCCGCAGGCCATCGTCGACCGCTTGCAGCGTGAACTGAAGGCCGTGCTCGCCACGCCCGAGGTGAGCGGTTTCATGAACGAAGCCGGTATCGAGATCGTGGGTTCAAGCCCGGCCGAGATGGACAGCTATTTCCGCGAAGAGCGCGACCGCTGGTCTCGCATCGTCAAGGAAACCGGCGCAAAGATCGACTGACCTCCAAGAGAAACACATGACGCAAGTGACCGGCCAGGAACACTGGACCACCAAAAAAACCGCCGATGGCGACGTGAAGCTGTTCCTGTGGGAAAAGTACGTCGGCAGCCCTGAAGGCAAGCCCGCCGTGCTGTGGGTGCATGGCAGCTCGATGGCCAGCCAACCGACCTTCGACCTCACCGTGCCCGGCCGCCCCGACAGCAGCGTGATGGACTGGTTCGCCGAGCGCGGCTTCGTCTGCTGGTGCGTCGACATGGAAGGCTACGGCCGCAGCGACAAGACGCGCGACATCTACTGCGACATCGCCAACGGCGCGGCAGACCTGGCCGCGGCCACCGATTACATCAAGGCCACGCGCGGCGTCGAGAGCTTCCTCACCTATGGCATCAGCAGCGGTGCGCTGCGCGCCGCGCTGTTTGCCCAGAACCACCCCGAGCGCGTAAAGCGCCTGGCACTCGACGCCTTCGTGTGGACGGGCGAAGGCGCGCCCACGCTGGAGCAGCGCCGCAAGAAGCTGCCCGAGTTCATTGCGACGAAGCGCCGGCCCATCGATCGCGCCTTCGTGCGCAGCATCTTCTCGCGCGACCACGCCGACTGCGCCGACGCCAACACGGTGGAAGCCTTCGCCGACGCCATCCTGGCGCTGGACGACAGCATGCCCAACGGCACCTACATCGACATGTGCAGCAAGCTGCCGGTGGTCGACCCGCTGAAGATCACCGTACCCACGGTGGTCTTGCGCGGCCAGTTCGACGGCATCGCCGGGTTCGATGACCTGCTGCAGTTCTTCAAATTGCTGCCGCACCCGGACAAGCAGTTCACCGTGCTCAATGGCATCAGCCACGCCAGCTTCCAGCAGAAGAACTACAAGATGGTCTACCAGATCCTGCATGCGTACTTCACGCAGCCGGAGCCGGCCTACACCGACTATTCGGGCCACTGACGCCCCACCCCCCCACGACGAGGTTCTTGATGTTCAAGCGAATGCTGCTTGCCGCTGCCGCGGCCCTGACGGTGTCGGGCTGCGCCCAGACGCCCAGTTCGATGGTGCCCTCGGCGCCCGCCGCAGCCACGGCCCCGGCTATGGCCGGCAAGGTGCAGGTGCAATGGCTGGGCCAGGCGGCCTTCAAGCTGACCACGGTGGAAGGCAAGGTCATCGTCATCGACCCCTGGCTGCGCACCAACCCCAAGACACCGGAGGCCTTCCGCAAGCTGGAGGCCCTGGGCAAGGTCGACCTGGTGTTGGTGACGCACGGTCACTTCGACCACATGGCCGACGCGCCCGACCTCGCGAAGATGCACAACGCGCCGCTGTGGGCACCGGCCGGCCTGAGCCAGAGCCTGGCCATGCTGGGCGTGTTGCCCGGCACGCAGGCCCTGCGCATGAACAAGAGCGGCACCGTCACGCCCGTGGGGCCCAACGTCAAGGTGACGATGGTGAAGGCCGAGCACAGTTCGGAATGGGTGTGGAAGAACCCCGCCACGAACAAGGACGAGGTACACGTGGGCGGCGAAGCCGGCGGCTTCATCATCGAGTTCGAGAACGGCTTCAAGCTCTGGCACATGGGCGACACCGGCGTCTTCGGCGACATGAAGCTCATCGCCGAGATCTACAAACCCGACCTCATCCTGATGCCCATTGGCGGGGGTCAGTTCGTGATGAACCCGCAGCACGCGGCCATGGTGACCAAGGACTTCATCAAGCCCAAGGCCGTGATCCCGATGCACTACCTGACGAATCCGGGCCTGCCCGGCACGCCGGCCGACTACATCAAGGCCATGGGCGAGACCAGCGTGAAGATCATGGCCATCAACCCGGGTGACATGGTCGAGTTCTGAGCGACCGCCGCTGTTGATGAAAGGCCGGGCACTGCCCGGCCTTTTTCATGCTCAGACGATCTTGACGGACAGGTTGGGCAGGCCGTCGATGTGGCATTCGATGACATCGCCGCGCACCACGGGGCCCACGTTCTCGGGCGTGCCCGAGTAGATGATGTCGCCCGCGAACAGCTCGTTGGCCTGAGACAGTTTGCTGATCTGCTCGGCCACGGCCCAGATCATCTTGTCGAGGTCGCTGTTCTGTTTCATCGCGCCGTTCACCTTGAGCCAGATGCCGCCCTTCTTGAAGTGGCCGGTGCTGCTGGCGAGGTGGAAGGGGCCGATGGGCGCGCTGCGGTCGAAGCTCTTGCCGATCTCCCACGGCTTCTTCTCGTCGCCCATCGCGCGCTGCAGGTCGCGGCGCGTCATGTCCAGGCCCAGGGCGTAGGCATAGACATGTTCCAGCGCCTTCTCCACCGGGATGTCGCGCCCGCCCTTGTTCAGCGCGGCGACCAGTTCCACCTCGTAGTGGTAGTTCTTGGTCAGGCTGGGGTAGGGGTGGTCGACCACCGTGCCCGGCGCGCAGTTCTGGATGGCGTCGGTGGGCTTCTGGAAGAAGAACGGCGGCTCTCGGTCGGGGTTGGAGCCCATCTCGATGGCGTGCGCGCGGTAATTGCGGCCGATGCAGTAAATGCGCCGCACCGGGAACATCATCTCGCTGCCGGCCACCGGCACGTAGGTGCCGGGCACGTTGAACGGCGTCTTCACGCTGCTGCCCGAGGTCGTTGCGCAGCCGCTGGTGACGGTGCCGACGGCGGCGCCGACGGTCATGGCCGCGGCGGTGTGCAGCGCCTGGCGGCGGCTGTTGGGTGGCGGGCTCTTCATGGGGTCTCCTCCGGTGTGCTTGTGTTCGGGCACTGTAGGTCGTGCCCACGTGCACTGCCACCAGACAAGCCCTGAGCGGGCTACATCGCTTTGAACAGATGCACGTAAGCGCGGCTCACCGGCAGTTCCTGCGCATGGCCACGCAGGCGCAGAAAGAGGCGGCTGGCCTCGTCGCGACGCGTGCCGGCGAGGAAGGCCAGGTTCACGATGGTCGAGCGGTGCACCTGCACGAACTGCTCGGCGTCCAGCGCCGCGGCGAGTTCGGCAATCGGCGTGCGGATCAGGTGCTCGGCGCTGGCCGTGTGCACGCACGTGTACTTGTCGTCGGCGCGGAAGAACAGCACCTCGTCCACCGCCACCTGGTGCGTCAGGTCGCCGCTGCTGGCGCGCACCCAGCGCAGGCGCGAGGGCGCCGCCGGCGCGGGCGCGAGTGCGGGCGTGGCTGCACCGCGCGGCAGCAGGCGTTGCAGCGCCGCCAGCAGGCGTGCGCCGTCGTCATCGGCGGGTTGGGCCAGCGCGCGGCGCACGCGTTCCAGCGTGCGTTGCAGGCGCGTTTCGCTGACAGGCTTGAGCACGTAGTCCAGCGCTTCGCTCTCGAAGGCCTGTACGGCGTACTCGTCATGGGCGGTGACGAAGACGACGCGGGTGCGCCCTTCGATGCCCTGCGCCACTTCCAATCCGGTGAGGCCCGGCATCTGGATGTCGAGAAAGGCCAGGTCGGGCTGGTGCTGGGCGATCAGCGCCGCAGCCTCGACGCCGTTGCGGGCCGTGGCCACCACCTGCAATTCGGGCCACAGCGCAGCCAGCTGCGACTGCAGCGCGCGCAGCAGATGGGGTTCGTCGTCGGCCAGGAGGGCGGTGTTCATGCGGGCAGGGCTTTCTCGAAGGGCAGGCGCAGCGTGGCCACGGTGCCGGGGTTGTTGGCGCCCAGGGTCAGGCTGGCCGCGTCGCCGTACAGCGCCAGCAGGCGTTCGCGCAGGTTGGCCAGCGCGACACCCGCACCGGGCCGCCGGCTCGGCGCCTGCAGGCCCATGCCGTCGTCCAGCACTTCCAGCACGAGCGACTCGCCGTCCCGGTGGGCGCGCACCTGCACATGGCCGCCGTCGAGCTTGGGCTCCAGCCCGTGGTGGATGGCGTTTTCCACCAGCGGCTGCAGCAGCAGCGGCGGCAGCCGCGCCTGGCCCAGTTCGCCGGCGCCTTCGATGCTGAACTGCAGCCGGTCTTCCATGCGTGCCTTCAGCAGTTCCAGGTAGGCCTGCACCAGGTGCAACTCGCTGCCCAGCGTGGCGTCATCGCGGCGCAGGCTGGAGAGCGTTGCGCGCAGGTAGTCGGTGAAGGTCTCCAGCATCTGCTTGGCCTTGGGCGCGTCGTGATCGATCAGCGAGATCACGTTGGCCAGCGTGTTGAACAGGAAGTGCGGCTCGATCTGGCCCTGCAGCAGCCGCAGTCGGGCTTCGGCCGCCTGCTTTTCGGCCTCGATCTGGCGCGCCTTGGTGGCGAAGAACTGGTAGAAGATGAACGAAATCAGCAGCGACAGCAGCAGGCTGCCCACCACCGCGTTGGTGTCGCCCAGGCGGAACCAGCCGAAGCCTTCCTGGCTGACCAGCCAGCCGCCGAGCGGCCACCCGATGGCCAGGCCCAGCATGGGCACCGTGGCGAAGAACACCGCGCGTCGGCCCTGGCTCCATGCTTTCAGGCGCTTGGCGCTGACGATGGCGATGGAGAGCCTGAACAGGAAGTGGATGGCGAAGCCGACGCACATCGACACCACGAGGTTGATGCCGTACCAGTGCGCCCAGCCGCTGAGGTTGCGCCAGGCGCCGGTGCCGCTGGCATAGAGCACGAAGCCCAGGATGGTGAACCCCGCGGCGATGATCATGCAGAACAGCTGCGTCCAGATGAGGTGCAGCCATTCCGGCCCGATGCGCGCGTCGCGCGAGAACCATGAGCGCCAGGAAGCCGCGAGGTAGCTGCGATCGATCTTCATGCGTTGCAGTGTAGGCAGCAGGCGGGCCCGCGGCGGGGCCGCTGCCGACGAACGGCAACGCCGGCCGCTGGTTCGACAGCGGCCTGCGCCAGGCGCTGCGTGCCGAACGGAAGCGGCAAGGGCCGTCCCTACAATCGGCGGCTTTGCAAAACCACGGCGCGCCACCATGCAGATCGATCCCACCATCTTCAAGGCCTACGACATTCGCGGCATCGTCGGCAAGAACGTCGATGAGGCCTTTGCCGAACACCTGGGCCGCGCCTTCGGCACGGTGGCGCTGACGCAGGGCGAAAAGGCCGTGGCCGTGGGCCGTGACGGCCGGCTCTCGGGCCCCGGCCTGGCCGCGGCGCTGGTGCGCGGCTTGAAGAGCACGGGCCTCGACGTGGTGGACATCGGCATGGTCACCACGCCCATGCTGTACTACGTGGCCGCCACGCGCGGCAAGCACGGCTGCAACAGCGGCATCATGGTCACGGGCAGCCACAACCCCAAGGACTACAACGGTTTCAAGATGGTGATGGCCGGCCGCGCGATCTACGGCGACGACATCCAGAAGCTGCGCCAAATCATCGAAGCCGAGAGCTACACCACGAAGCGCGGGCGCAGCGGCAAGATGGACATCCTGGCCGAGTACACGCAGCGCATCGTCGGCGACTGCACGCTGGCCAGGCCGATGAAGATCGTCGTCGACAGCGGCAACGGCATCCCGGGCGCGAGCGCGCCCGGGATCCTTCGGGCGCTAGGCTGCGAGGTCATCGATCTCTACAGCGCGGTGGACGGCGACTTCCCCAACCACCATCCCGACCCCAGCAAGCCCGAGAACCTGGCCGACCTCATCAAGGTGGTGCACGCCACCGGCGCTGAACTCGGCCTGGCCTTCGACGGCGACGGTGACCGGCTGGGCGTGGTCACCAAAGGCGGCAACATCATCTACCCCGACCGCCAGGTGCTGTTCTTCGCGCGCGACATCCTCAAGCGCAACAAGGGCGCGACCATCATCTTCGATGTGAAGTGCAGCCAGCGCCTGCCGGTGGCGATACGCAAGGCCGGCGGCAAGCCGCTGATGTGGAAGACCGGGCACTCGCTGATCAAGGCCAAGCTGAAGGAAACCGGCTCGCCGTTCGGCGGCGAGATGAGCGGCCACTTGTTCTTCGGCGAGCGCTGGTATGGCTTCGACGATGCGATGTACACCGCGGCGCGGCTGCTGGAGATCCTCTCGCGCAGCAAGAACCCGAGCGCCGAACTCGACGCGCTGCCCACCAGCTTCAGCACACCGGAACTCAACGTGCCCTGCGCCGAGGGTGAACACCACGCGGTGGTGGCCGAACTGCTGGCGCGCGCCGCCGACGGCCGCTTGAAGTTCGAAGGCGGCGAGATCGGCACCATCGACGGCCTGCGTGTGGACTTCAACGATGGCTTCGGCCTCATCCGCGGCAGCAACACCACGCCGGTGCTGGTGCTGCGCTTCGAGGGCCACACCGAAGAAGCGCTGCACCGCATCGAAGCGCAGTTCATGGACCTGCTGCGCAGCGTGAAGCCCGACGCGCAGGTGGCTGCCGCCGCGCATTGATCGCCCTACGCGCCGGGGCGCGAAGCGGCGCGAAAGGGGGCGGTGCATGACATGAGCGAGCCACTGGCGCGCGCGGCCTACGCGCTGCTGCTGCGGCTGTGCACGCCGCTGTACTTCTTGCGCCTGTGGTGGCGGGGCCGGCGCGAGCCGGCCTACCGCACGCTTTGGCGTGAGCGCCTGGGTGTGCCGGCTGCGCCGCCGGTGCCCGGCCGGCTGTGGCTTCATGCGGTGTCGCTGGGCGAAACCCTGGCCGCGGCACCGCTGCTGCAGGCCCTGCGCGAACAACAACCGGGTCTGCGGGTGCTGCTGACTCACAGCACGGCCACCGGGCGCGCAGCCGGCGCTGCGCTGCTGCAGGCCGGCGACGCCCAGGCCTGGCTGCCCTACGACACGCCGGGGGCCGTGCGCCGCTTTCTGCGCGCCCACCAGCCCGCTGCCGGCGTGGTGATGGAAACCGAGGTCTGGCCCAACCTGCTGCATGGCGCGCAGCGTGCCGGGCTGCCCATGGTGCTGGCCAACGCGCGCCTGTCGGCGCGCAGTGCGGCCAAAGGCCGGCGGCTGGCGGCGCTGATGCACCCGGCGCTGGCGCGTTTCACGTGCGTGCTGGCGCAGACCGAGGCCGACGCCGAGCGGCTGCGCGAGGCCGGCGCGCGCGGCGTGGAGGTGATGGGCAACCTGAAGTTCGACATCACGCCCAAGCCCGAATTGCTGGCGCGCGGCCTGGCCTGGCATGCGGCACTGCAGCGGCCGTTGGTGCTGGCAGCCGTGACGCGCGAAGGTGAAGAGACCGCATTGCTGGCGGCCTGGGCGGCGCAGGCCCCGGCGTCGGGCGCGGTGTCGTCGAGACCGTTGTTGCTCATCGTGCCGCGCCACCCGCAGCGTTTCGACGACGTGGCTGCGCTGGTCGCGCAAGCCGGCTTCAGCTTGCAACGCCGCAGCGCCTGGGCCGACGCGCCGCCCGCTGAAGCCGCCACGGCCGATGTCTGGCTTGGCGACAGCCTCGGTGAGATGGCGCTGTACTACGCCTGCGCCGACGTGGCGTTGCTGGGGGGCAGCTACGAGCCGCTGGGGGGCCAGAACCTCATCGAGGCGGCGGCGTGCGGCTGCCCCTTGCTGATGGGCCCGCACACCTTCAATTTCGCGCTGGCGGCGGAAGACGCGCTGGCCGCCGGCGCCGCCGAGCGCATGGCTGATCTGCCCACCGCGGTGGCGCGGGCCCAGGCGCAGGCCCCGGGGGGGGGTGCGCACCCCCAAACCCACCCCCAGGCGCAAACGGCCCCCCCCAAAAAGCACGCCCACCCCCGCGCAGCGGCGCGAAAGGCGGCCGCGGTGCGGGCCCAGCAAACGCC
>JANMMD010000136.1:0-18681 GCA_031372905.1 Betaproteobacteria bacterium | reverse complement strand
GGCCGCGAGCGCCGCGATGGGTTCGGGCAGGCAGGTGGCGCGGTAGCCCAGCTTGAGCAGCAGCTGCTCCACCATCAGCAGCATCACTTCGTCATCGTCGATGTAGAGCACGTGCTCGCCTTGTCCTTGCGCGTGCGGCAGGGTCAGCCATCGGTCAGTGCGCTCAGGCAGGCCTGCTGCATCGGATGACCTTGCAACTTGCGGATTCGGCACCGGTCCGGATCGTCGTGAGCACGCCTCGCGAGGCTCGTCTCGTCGTACCGCTGGAGCAGCTCAACCGAGCGTCGTGCGGTCAGCCGCGTTGCCGTCGACGGATTGCCGCTTCGCGAACTCGCTCTTCATCTGCCAAGCCCAGATGTCGGCTTCGGGCTTGCGGGGCAGGGTTTTAGAGATCGCAGGTGCGCCACCCTCCGCTCGTGCGCAATGCAGACGGTGATCTCGTGCTCGTTGGTAGGCGTGAGCCCTGAAGAGGTCTAGGCCGAGACGGTGGAGCGCCTAAGTCCCCAGCCATCGCTGCCGAGCTGGACTCTAGCCCCCGTCCTCTTTCCGTACCGCCAACGAAAAAGGGCTTGCGATTTCTCGCAAGCCCTTGCTTTCAAACACTAATTTTGGTGGGCGGTGCAGGGCTTGAACCTGCGACCCCTGCCGTGTGAAGGCAGTGCTCTACCGCTGAGCTAACCGCCCGTGACGACGAGGTCAAGAAGTCTCGTCGTTCGGTAAGCCCGCGATTATGCCACCACTTTCTCACCGCTTTGCACGCGCTCGGCTTGCTCAGCCACGCTGCGCCACACGGTCTTGCCGCCGCTGGCCTTGTCGAGATCGGCCAGCATGGCCGCATGGGCGGCGCGTTCTTCGTCGCTGGCGCGGTACACGGCGAGCGTCAGCGCGCGCAGATCGATGGCTTCCTGCGGGGTGGTGCCGCCAGCGCGGCTGCTGTGGCCGTTGTCGTCGATCACGAGGCTGCCCTGGCCGCGCGTCATGCGCAGGTAAACCTCGGCCAGCAGCCCGGCGTCGAGCAGGGCGCCGTGCAGCTCGCGCTGGCTGTTGTCCACCTCCAGGCGCTTGCACAGTGCGTCGAGGCTGTTGGCCTTGCCGGGGAACATCTCGCGCGCCATCAGGAGGCTGTCGCTGACCCTGGCCACCTGCGCCGCGAACTTCGGCTTGCCCAGACGCTTCAGTTCGGCGTCGAGAAAGGCCACGTCGAAGGCCGCGTTGTGAATGATGACCTCGGCGCCGTTCACGAACTCCATCAGCTCGTCGACGATCGCGGCGAAGGGCGGCTTGTCGGCCAAGAAGTCGTCGGTGATGCCGTGGATGCGCACGGCGTCCGGGTGGCTGCTGCGCTGCGGGTTGACGTAGTGGTGCAGTGTGCGTCCGGTCAGGCGGCGCTCGTCCAGTTCTATGCAGCCGATTTCGATGATGCGGTCGCCGTCGGCGGCGGCCAGGCCCGTGGTTTCGGTGTCGAGAAAAATCTGTCTCATGCGGCCCTGCCCTTGCCTTTACCCACTGCCTGCCCGACCCCAGGCTCCACCGCCGTCTCCACCGCCGTCTCCACTGCCGCCCGCGGCGGCTGCCGGCCGCACCACAGCCACAAGGCCGCACCGCCCGCGATCATCGGCACGCAGAGCCACTGCCCCATGCTCATGCCCAAGGCCAGCAGGCCGAGGAAACTGTCCGGCTCACGGAAATATTCGGCCGTGAAGCGCAACACGCCGTAGCCCATCACGAAGGCTGCAGCCACCTGCCCAGTGGCGCGCTCACGCCGGCCGTACAGCTGCAGCAGGATGAAAAGCAGCAAGCCTTCCAGCAGCGCCTGATACAGCTGCGACGGGTGCCGCGCGAAGGTCTCGCCGCTTTGCGGAAAGACCATGGCCCACGGCAGCGACGGGTCGGCCTGCCGGCCCCAGAGCTCGCCGTTGATGAAATTGGCCACGCGCACCGCGGCAATGCCGATG
Source organism: Betaproteobacteria bacterium (assembly GCA_031372905.1). Lineage (GTDB taxonomy): Bacteria > Pseudomonadota > Gammaproteobacteria > Burkholderiales > Burkholderiaceae_C > Rubrivivax. Next base: position 16,726 of record JANMMD010000136.1, on the reverse strand, counting down.
GGTACGCAAGGTGCGACCACGTCCATCACGTCGAGGAAGCTACGCCGGCGCGCCTTGGCGAAGAGTGCCATCGCAATCATCACGCCCAGCAGCCCGCCGTGGAAGGCCATGCCGCCCTTCCACACCATCAGCACCTCGGGCAGGTGCTGCAGGTAGTAGTCCGGCTTGTAGAAAAAGCAGTAGCCCAGCCGCCCGCCGACGATGACACCGAGCACACCGTAGAACAGCATGTCTTCCACGTCGCGCCGCTGCCAGCCGCGCGAGGCGTACCAAGGGCGCCGCACGCGCCGCGCCGCCAGGAGCATGAAAAGGCCAAAGGCCAGCAGGTAGCTCAGCCCGTACCAGCGTATGGCCAGCGGACCGAGGGAAAAGGCGATGGGGTCGAATTGCGGATGCACGAGCATCGTTGAAGTCCTTCTTCTGCAGGCCACGATTGTCCATGCCCGGCCGGCGGGCTCGTGCGCACACCCGCCGATAATCCGGCGCTGAACCAAGGAGACCCGCCCCATGAGCATCAACCGCCGCTCGAAGAACATCACCGAAGGTGTGGCGCGCGCGCCCAACCGCAGCATGTACTACGGCATGGGCTACACCGAAGGCGACTTCGGCAAACCCATGATCGGTGTGGCCAACGGCCACAGCACCATCACGCCGTGCAACAGCGGTTTGCAGAAGCTGGCCGATGCCGCCGTGGTGGCACTGAAGGAGGCCGGCGCCAACCCGCAGATCTTCGGCACGCCGACGATCTCGGACGGCATGGCGATGGGTACCGAGGGCATGAAGTACAGCCTCGTCAGCCGCGAAGTCATTGCCGATTGCGTGGAAACCTGCGTTGGCGGCCAATGGATGGACGGCGTACTCGTCATCGGCGGCTGCGACAAGAACATGCCCGGCGGCATGATGGGCATGCTGCGCGCCAACGTGCCGGCCATCTACGTCTACGGCGGCACCATCCTGCCGGGCCGCTACAAGGGGCAGGACCTGAACATCGTCAGCGTGTTCGAGGCCGTGGGCCAGTTCAGCGCCGGCAACATGAGTGAAGAAGACTTCTGCCAGATCGAGCGCCGCGCCATCCCCGGCAGCGGCAGCTGCGGCGGCATGTACACGGCCAACACGATGAGTTCATCGTTCGAGGCGCTGGGCATGAGCCTGCCGTTTGCCTCGACGATGGCCAACGTCGAAGACCCCATCCTCGCCCACACGCAAGAGGCTGCGCGGGCGCTGGTGAAGGCGGTGAAGCTGGACCTGAAGCCACGCGACATCGTCACCAAGGAGGCCATCGAGAACGCCGTCGCGGTGATCATGGCCACCGGCGGCAGCACCAACGCCGTGCTGCACTTCCTGGCCATCGCGCATGCCGCCGAGGTGCCCTGGACCATCGACGACTTCGAGCGCGTGCGCCGCAAGACGCCCGTGCTGTGCGACCTCAAGCCCAGCGGCAAGTACCTGGCCATCGACCTGCACCGCGCCGGCGGCATCCCGGCCGTGATGAAGGTGATGCTCGACGCCGGCCTGCTGCACGGCAACTGCATGACCATCACCGGCAAGACGGTGGCAGAAAACCTGAAGGACATCCCGCCGCTGCGCGCCGACCAGGATGTCATCCGCCCGGTGTCGCAACCCATCTACGAACACGGCCACCTCGCCATCCTCAAGGGCAACCTCAGCCCCGAGGGCTGCGTGGCCAAGATCACCGGGCTGAAGAACCCCGTCATCACCGGCCCGGCGCGTGTGTTCGACGACGAGCAGAGCGCGCTGGCCGCCATCATGGCCAAGAAGATCATGGCCGGCGATGTGATGGTGCTGCGCTACCTCGGCCCCAAGGGCGGCCCGGGCATGCCCGAGATGCTGGCGCCCACTGGCGCGCTGATCGGCCAGGGGCTGGGCGAGAGCGTGGGCCTCATCACCGACGGGCGCTTTTCCGGTGGCACCTGGGGCATGGTGGTCGGGCACGTGGCGCCGGAGGCCTATGCCGGTGGCTTGATTGCGCTGGTGCAGGAAGGCGACACCATCACCATCGACGCGCACCAATTGCTGCTGCAGTTGAACGTGGACGAGGCCGAGATCGCCCGTCGCCGCGCCGCGTGGACGCAGCCCGCGCCACGCTACACGCGCGGTGTGCTGGCGAAGTTTGCGAAGAACGCCTCCAGCGCCAGCCTGGGCGCCGTTCTGGACGGGGACTGAGCGGCTGAACCGCTAGAGCTTGGGGTCCCGCCGCACGGGATCCCGCGGCGGCTTGGCGCGCTCGTCGTGCTTGGTGTTCTCGGGGGTGGTGCGGCGCGCCGCGTCAGCGCGTGAACGCGTGGCATGGCGCTCGCGGCGCGTCGTCAAGCCCAGGGCGTCCATGGCCTTGTCGCGCCTGTCCAGTTTCTTGCGCTCCATCTTGTCCATCACGCGGCGCTGGGTCCAGCCGCTGGTGTCGGCAAAGTGCCACCACAGCACGGCCAGTCCGAACGGCAACGCGATGGCCCACCAGGGCCACGCGCCAAACGGCCCCACGTCCAGCCAGTGGGCCAACAGCAGCAAGACACCGACGGCGACCAAGGGCATGGCAATTCTCCTGCCGGGCACTGTAGCGCATGCCCCGCCACCGACTGCCTTCTGCAGCGGGGCAGACGCGGTATCAGTTGGCTTGTGTCAGCTGATCGAGGATGGCCGGGTTCTCCAAGGTCGAGATGTCCTGCGTGATGGCCTCGCCCTTGGCGATGCTGCGCAACAGGCGCCGCATGATCTTGCCGCTGCGCGTCTTGGGCAGGTTGTCGCCGAAGCGGATGTCCTTGGGCTTGGCGATGGGGCCGATTTCCTTGGCCACCCAGTTGCGCAATTGCGCGGCGATGGCCTTGGCTTCGTCGCCGGTGGGCCGCGAGCGCTTCAGCACCACGAAGGCGCAGATGGCCTCGCCAGTGGTGTCGTCGGGTCGGCCCACCACCGCGGCTTCGGCCACCAGCTCGGTGCAGCTGACCAGCGCGCTTTCGATCTCCATCGTGCCCATGCGGTGGCCGCTGACGTTGAGCACGTCGTCGATGCGGCCGGTGATGGTGAAGTAGCCCGTGTCCTTGTCGCGGATGGCGCCGTCGCCCGCGAGGTAGTAGCCCTTGAGCTCGGGCGGGTAGTAGCTCTTCTTGAAGCGCTCGGGGTCGCCCCAGATCGTGCGGATCATGCTCGGCCAGGGCTTCTTGATGACGAGGATGCCGCCCTGCCCGTTCGGCACGTCGTTGCCGGTTTCATCGACGATGGCCGCGGTGATGCCCGGAAACGGCAGCGTGCACGAGCCCGGCACCATGGGCGTGGCACCCGGCAGCGGCGTGATCACGTGGCCGCCGGTTTCGGTCTGCCAGAAGGTGTCGACGATGGGGCAGCGTTCACCGCCCACGTGCTTGTAGTACCACTCCCACGCCGCAGGGTTGATAGGCTCGCCCACGCTACCCAGGATGCGCAAGGACGACAGGTCGCTCTTCGATGGATGCACCGCCTCGTTGCCTTCTGCGGCCTTGATGAGGCTGCGGATGGCCGTGGGGGCGGTGTAGAAGATGCTGACCTTGTGCTTCTCGATGGTCTTCCAGAAGCGGTCGGCCGCCGGGAAGGTGGGCACACCCTCGAAAACGATTTCCGTGCCGCCCAGGGCCAGCGGGCCGTAGGTGATGTAGCTGTGGCCGGTGACCCAGCCGATGTCGGCGGTGCACCAGAACACGTCGTCGGGCTTGAGGTCGAAGGTCCACGCGGTGGTCAGTGCCGCGTGCAGCAGGTAGCCGCCGGTGCTGTGCTGCACGCCCTTGGGCTTGCCGGTGCTGCCGCTGGTGTAGAGCAAAAAGAGCGGGTGCTCGGCGCTGACCCACTCGGGCTCGCAGGTGCTGGGCTGGGCGGCCAGTTCTTCGTGCAGCCAGCGGTCACGCGCCGGATGCCAGGCGATCTGCCCGCCGGTGCGCTGGTAGACGATGACGTTCTGGACGGTCTCGCAGCCGCCCAGGGCGATGGCGTCGTCGACGATGCTCTTCAGCGGCAACTGCTTGCCGCCGCGCAGCTGTTCGTCGGCGGTGATCACCATCACGGCGCCGGCGTCCTGCACGCGGTCACGCACGCTCTGCGCAGAGAACCCCCCGAAGACCACCGAGTGGATGGCACCGATGCGCGCGCAGGCCTGCATCGCGGCCACGCCCTCGACGCTCATGCTCATGTAGATGACGACGCGGTCGCCCTTTTTCACGCCGCGCGCCTTCAGCGCATTCGCAAACCGGCTGACGAGGGCCAGCAGCTCACGGTAGCTCACGCGCTTCACCGCACCGTCATCGGCCTCGAAGATGATGGCCGTCTTGTCGCCCAGACCACGCTCGATGTTGCGGTCCAGGCAGTTGTGGCTGACGTTCAAGGTGCCGTCGGCAAACCACTTGAAGAACGGCGCCTGCGAGCTGTCCAGCACCTGCGTGAACGGCGTCTTCCAGCTCACGAACTCACGCGCCAGCCGCGCCCAGTAACCTTCGTAGTCGGCTTCGGCCTCGGCAGCCAGCGCGTGGTAAGCGGTCATGCCAGAAACGCGGGCCTTTGCCACCAGGGCCGCGGGTGGCTGGTGGGTCTTCAGCTCGGTGGGCTGGTCGCTGGACATGGTCTTGTCTCCTGTCGGTGTTTCGAAATGAACCGTTGCTGGCAAGGTAATCAGGCGCTCTGACGGACGCCTTACTCTGCGGCCTGCCTTGTGGCCAAGCCTACAATTTCTGCGTGCCGGGTTTCCCCGGTGTTCCCCTCGGTACCTTCCCTTTTCTGGTGTCTCATGGCCGACGTACAAAAGACCAACAAAACCCGCATGGGGACCTTGCCCGGCTTCATCTTCGCCACGCGGTGGCTGCAGTTGCCCCTGTACCTGGGCCTCATCGTCGCCCAGTGCGTTTATGTCTTCCACTTCTGGGTCGAGCTCACCCACCTCATCGAGGCCGTGTTCGGCAACAAGGACGCGCTGGACAGCCTGGTCAAGAGCATCGGCTACAAGGCCGATGCCAACTGGGTGCCCAAGCTCAACGAGACGGTGATCATGCTCGTGGTGCTGGGCCTGATCGACGTGGTGATGATCAGCAACCTGCTCATCATGGTCATCGTCGGCGGCTACGAGACCTTCGTTTCGCGCATGGGCCTGGAAGACCACCCCGACCAGCCCGAGTGGCTGAGCCACGTCAATGCCAGCGTGCTGAAGGTCAAGCTGGCCACGGCCATCATCGGCATCAGCAGCATCCACCTGCTGAAGACCTTCATCAACGCCGAGAACTACAGCGAGAAGGTGCTGCTCTGGCAGACGCTGATCCACATCGCCTTCCTGTTCAGCGCGCTGGCCATTGCCTACGCCGACAAGCTGATGGCCCACACGGTCAAGGACGGGCATTGAGTTCTGCGAACGCGCACGCCGCCAGGGCTGCGGCGCTGCTGGGTGCTGCACTGGCCGCCGGCCCGGCGGCCGCGGCCGAGATCGACGGCGCTGCACTGTCGGCCTGGTGGGGCCTGCCTTTCGCCGGCATGCTGCTGTCGATCGCCATCCTGCCGCTGGCCATCCCGAAAATCTGGCACCGGCATTTCGGCAAGATCGCCGCCGGCTGGTCACTGCTCTTCCTGGTGCCCTACGCGCTGACCGCCGGGGCCGGCGCCGTGGGTGGCGTGGTGGTGCACACGCTGATGGCCGAGTACATCCCTTTCATCGTGCTGCTGAGCGCCTTGTTCACCGTGGCCGGCGGCATCTACATCCGCGGCAATCTTCATGGCAGCCCGGGGTTGAACACCGGCCTGATGGCCGTCGGCGCGGTGCTGGCGAGTTTCATGGGCACCACCGGCGCCTCGATGCTGCTGATCAGCCCGCTGATCCGCGCCAACGACGACCGCAAGCACGTGGCGCACGTCATCGTGTTCTTCATCTTCATCGTCAGCAATGCCGGCGGCTCGCTCACACCGCTGGGCGACCCGCCCCTCTTTCTGGGTTTCCTGAAGGGCGTCGACTTTTTCTGGACGGTCAAGCACATCTTCCCCGAGACCTTGTTCGTGGTCGGCACCTTGCTTGCACTGTTCTACGCCATCGACACCCTGTACTACCGCCGCGAGGGCGTGGTGCGGCGCGACCCCACCCCCGATGACGCGACCGTCGGTATCGAAGGCCGCATCAACTTCCTGCTGTTGCTGGCCGTGGTCGGCCTGGTGCTGATGAGCGGCACCTGGAAACCCGACATCCACTTCATGATCGCGGGCACCGAGGTGGGCCTGCCGCAGCTGGTGCGCGACGGCGCGCTCTTGGTGGTGATGGGCCTGTCGCTCTGGCTCACGCCGAAACGCTTGCGGACAGCGAACCAGTTTTCGTGGGCGCCCATGCAGGAGGTGGGCAAGCTCTTCATCGGCATCTTTCTCACGATGGTGCCGGTGCTGGCCATCCTCAAGGCGGGCGTGAACGGTGACCTGGCCGTCGTGGCCCGTGCCGTCACCGGACCCGACGGCCAGCCGCTGCCCTGGGCTTATTTCTGGTTCAGCGGCTTGCTCAGTTCGTTTCTCGACAACGCGCCCACCTACCTGGTGTTCTTCAACCTCGCCGGCGGCGACGCTGCGGTGCTGATGAGCACGCTGGCGCCGACCCTGGCCGCCATCTCGGCGGGCTCGGTGTTCATGGGCGCCAACACCTATATCGGCAACGCACCGAACTTCATGGTCAAGGCCATCGCCGAAGACCGCGGCATCAAAATGCCCAGCTTCTTTGGCTACATGCTGTGGAGCGGCGCCATCCTGCTGCCCCTCTTCATCGCCATGACCTTCATCTGGTTCCGCTGACAGCGCCGAACGGGAGCACCCCATGTCCACACCCACGCCCATCAAGCAGGCCGACCTCATCGAGACCGTGGCCGCCGCGCTGCAGTACATCAGCTACTACCACCCGGCCGACTACATCTCGCACCTGGCGCGCGCCTACGACAAGGAAGCCTCGCCGGCCGCGAAAGACGCCATTGCGCAGATCCTCACCAACAGCCGCATGTGCGCCACCGGCCACCGGCCCATCTGCCAGGACACCGGCATCATCAACGTCTTCCTGAAGATCGGCATGGACGTGCGCTGGGAGGGCTTCACCGGCAGCGTGGAAGACGCCGTCAACGAGGGCGTGCGCCGCGCCTACCTCAACAGCGACAACCCCTTGCGCGGCAGCATCCTGGCCGACCCCATCTTCGAGCGCAAGAACACCAAGGACAACACGCCGGCCGTCATCCACATGCAGGTGGTGCCGGGCAACAAGCTCGACGTCACCGTGGCGGCCAAGGGCGGCGGCAGCGAGAACAAGAGCAAGCTGATCATGATGAACCCCAGCGACAGCATCGTCGACTGGGTGCTGAAGACGGTACCGACGATGGGCGCCGGCTGGTGCCCACCGGGCATGCTGGGCATCGGCGTGGGCGGCACGGCCGAGAAGGCGGTGCTGCTGGCCAAAGAGTCGCTGATGGACCCCATCGACATGTTCGACCTGTTGGCGCGCGGGCCGGCCAATAAGCTGGAAGAACTGCGCATCGAGCTTTACGAAAAGGTCAATGCCCTGGGCATCGGCGCGCAGGGCCTGGGCGGGCTGACCACGGTGCTGGATGTGAAGATCGCCACCTACCCCACGCACGCGGCGGGCAAGCCGGTGGCGATGATTCCGAACTGCGCCGCCACGCGCCACGCGCATGTGCAGATGGACGGCAGCGGCGCTGTCTACCTCGACCCGCCCAGCCTGAGCCTGTGGCCCGACGTGCACTGGGCGCCCGATTACCAGCGCTCGAAGAAGGTCGACCTCAACACGCTGACGCGAGAACAGGTGGCGGCCTGGCAGCCCGGCGAAACGCTGCTGCTGAACGGCAAGATGCTGACGGGGCGCGACGCCGCGCACAAGCGCATCCAGGACATGCTGGCCAAGGGTGAGAAGCTGCCGGTGGACTTCAGCAACCGCGTCATCTACTACGTCGGTCCGGTCGACCCGGTGCGTGACGAAGTGATGGGCCCGGCCGGCCCCACCACGGCCACGCGCATGGACAAGTTCACCGAGATGATGCTGGCGCAAACCGGCCTCATCGGCATGATCGGCAAGGCCGAGCGCGGCCCTGCGGGCATCGCGGCCATCCAGAAACACAAGAGTGCCTACCTGATGGCCGTGGGCGGTGCGGCCTACCTCGTGGCCAAGGCGATCAAGCATGCCAAGGTGGTGGGTTTTGCCGACCTCGGCATGGAAGCCATCTACGAGTTCGACGTCGTCGACATGCCGGTGACGGTGGCGGTGGACGCGCGCGGCACCAGCGTGCACAACACCGGCCCGGCCGAATGGCAGGCGCGCATCGGGAAGATTCCCGTGACGGTGCTCTGAAGGGCCGAACCCCCACCCGTGTCGCAGCTCTTCGAAGTCCACCCGCAGAATCCGCAGCCGCGCCTGCTGAAGCAGGCCGCGGCCATCCTGCAGGCCGGCGGTGTGGCCGCGGTGCCCACCGACAGCAGCTATGCGCTGGTGTGCCGGCTCGACGACAAGACGGCCGCCGAGCAACTGCGCCGCATCCGCCAGGTCGACGACAAGCACCACCTCACGCTGCTGTGCAGGGACTTGAGCGAGCTGGCGCGTTTTGCGCGCGTCGACAACCGCCAGTACCGGCTGCTGAAGCTGGGCACACCCGGGCCCTACACCTTCATCCTGGAGGCCACCAAGGAAGTGCCACGCCGGCTGAGCCACCCCAGCCGGCGCACCATCGGCCTGCGCGTGCCCGAGCACAAGGTGCTGCAGGAGCTCCTCGCGCTGTTCGGTGAACCGCTGCTGGCCACCACCCTGATACCCCCGGGCGAATCCGAACCGCTGAACGACGCCGGCGAGATCCGCGAGCGTTTCCAGAAAGTGCTGCAGGCGGTGGTGGACGCCGGCGCCTGCCCCATGTCGCCCACGACGGTCATCGACTTCAGCGGCGACGAACCCCTGCTGCTGCGCCAGGGCCGCGGCGAGCTGGCCAGGCTGGGCTTGTAGCCGCGCCGTCCGTACTTTGGTGCGGCGCAGCACAGACGCGAACCGTCACTGGTCACATGCTCAAGCGCCCATGGAGCGCGCATGAATCTCTGCCCAAACACCCACCCCTCACACCGCCTGCAGCAGGTGGCCGCATGATCCGCCTGCGTCTCGCGCTGGAGCTGGACTACGAGGTGCTGCAACCCGGCAGCGACTTCATCTTCAACATCCACGCCGCCCACACCGAACGCCAGGTGGTGGTGGAAGAACACCTCGACCTGAACCAGAGCGTGCCGTGGCGTGTCGATACCGACCCCGTCACACTCAACCGTTATCTGCGCGTGAGCGCGTTGCCCGGGCCGCTGCGTGTGCGCTACAACGCCACCGTCAACCTGAACCACCACGTCGACCAGCCCGGCAGCATCGGTGAAGTGCCGGTGGCGCAACTGCCCACGCACGTGCTGCGCTACATCTACCCCAGCCGGTACTGTCAATCGGACCGCCTGCTGCGCCTGGCCAACCGCGAGTTCGGCCAGCAGATGCCCAGCTACGCACGCGTGCAGGGCATCCGCGACTGGGTGCTGCAGCGCACGGCGTTCACGCCCAACACCAGCAACTCCAACACCTCGGCGGTGGACACGCTGCTGGAGACGGTGGGCGTGTGCCGCGATTTCGCGCACCTGATGATTGCGCTGTGTCGCGCCATCAACGTGCCGGCGCGCTTCACCACCGGCATCGACTACGGCGCCGACCCGGCATTGGGCCCCACCGATTTCCACGCCTATGTCGAGGCCTACCTGGGCGGGCGCTGGTACATCTTCGACCCCTCGGGCACCGCCATTCCCATGGGCTTCGTGCGCCTGGGCACCGGGCGTGATGCCGCCGATGTGGCCTTCGCCACGATCTTCGGCAGCGTCATCGCGCAGGCGCCGCGCATCAGCATCGAGGCCCTGCCCGGCGACGACGGCCACCTCGTGATGCCCTGGCATTGCCCCGAGGCGCTGTCCACGGACGCCTGAGCGGCGGCGCTGTCCACGGCCCCTTTTTACCGCCGTCCTCATCGTCGTCATCAGCGCGTTGCGGCAAGCGCCGACCGCAACGCTTCGGGGCTGAAGCCCAGCAGCGCGCGATCGCGCACCAGCAGCACCGGTGTGCCGGGCGCCATGCGCGCTTCGAAGGCGGCGCGACAACTGGCATCGCGCTCGATGCTGCACTCGCTGTAGGGCACCCGGTTCGCGACGAACCAGCGGCGCGCCTGCTCGCAGACGGCACAGCTGTCGGACGACAGCATCCGGATGTCACCGGGCCGCGCGAGCGCCGCAACTTCGGCGCCCACTTCTGCACGCAGGCGAGCCGCCCACCAGGCTTGCGCCGAAAGCGCCCCCAACACCAGCAGCGCCAGGCCCAGCAATGAACGCGCTTGCGGGTTCAGCGTCATGGCTGGGCGTTCGGCATGCTCAGATCGCTGCCGTGACCACCATCTCCACCCGCCACTCGGGTTTGGCCAGTTCCGCTTTCACCGTGGCGCGCGGCGGTGCGTGGCCGGCCGGCAGCCAGGCTTCCCACACCGCGTTCATGCCGGGAAAGTCGGCCAGGTCCTTGAGGAAGATCTCCACGCGCAGCAGCCGGCGCTTGTCGGTGCCGGCGCGCGCCAGCAGCGCGTCGATGGCGGCCAGCACCTGCTGGGTCTGCCCGGTGATGTCCTGGCTGCCATCGGCCGGAACCTGGCCTGCCAGGTAGGCCACGCCGTTGTGCACGGCCATCTCTGAAAGCCGCGTGCCGACGTCGAATCTCTGAACCATCTCAGTGTCCCTTCTTGTGTTTGGCGTGGTGGCGGCCCGCCGAAGCCGCCGTTGACGGGCTTGCGGCGGCCTTCTGACCGAGCTTGCTTTCAGTGCCAGCCAGCAGCTTGCGGATGTTGCCTTCATGCCGCCACACCAGCAGCAGGCTCATCACCGCCAGCGGCAGGATGAAGGGCTCGGGGCCCCAGATCAGCGCCTGATAGAACGGCGCGAACATCGCAGCGACCATCGCCGCCAGCGAGACATAGCGTGAGAACGCGAGGATCAACGCAAAGCTCAGCAATGTGGCCAGCCCGAGCAGCGGGTTCAGCGCCATCAGCACGCCCGCCGCGGTGGCCACGCCCTTGCCGCCCTGGAAGCGAAAGAACACCGGCCACAGGTGGCCGATGAAGGAGGCCAGGCCGACATACGCCGCCGCCGTCTCGCCCAGGCCGTGCGCGCCGCCGTAAATCAGCACCAGCAGCACCGGCACGTAGCCCTTCAAGGCATCGAAGGCCAGCGTCGTCAGCGCCGCGGCCTTGTTGCCCGAGCGCAGCACGTTGGTGGCACCGGGGTTCTTGCTGCCGTAGCTGCGCGGGTCGGCCAGGCCCATCAGCCGGCTGATGATGACGGCGAAGGACAAGGAGCCGACGAGATAGGCGGCCACCAGCACAGCGGCAAGGGTCAGGGCATGCATGGGCGGCGGAGTTTAAGCGCTGCGCATCGGGGCATCGCCTGGCCACTGGCTGCCTCATCCCAACTTCGTTGAGCCGGTTCCACCCTTTGCGGGATGCGCGCACCCCCCGGGCCCGGGAACAATTCGGCTCGGCAGGCTGTGTGCGGTATCGAACATCCGCGAGCCCGCTCATCGGCCACGCGGGCCCTGACGGCCGCCGAGGAGAACAGTTGGGATTCCTGAAAATGCGCCAGTGGCAACGCCTGCTGGCGGTGGGGTGGTGCGCGGTCCTGTTCGGGGCCTTGCAGGCGGCAGCGGGAGCAGCGGCCCCAGCGGCCCCAGCGGCGACGCCGCCGACAGCTCCACCGACGAGATTCGGCAGCCACAGCCTGCCGCCCGAGCCCCGGCTGCATACGGTGGGGGCTGCCGCCATACCGCGCGGCGTGGTGCCGGCACTGGCGCAAGACCGCGCCGGCTTCCTGTGGGTGGCCACCGGTGACGGCGTGGTGCGTTACGACGGCCACCGCTTCATGCCGCAGGAACGGGCCAGTGCCGACCCCGCGCGACGCAACCTCGGCTGGATGCGCGCCATGCTGGCCACGCGCGACGGCCGCGTCTGGATGGGCAGCGAGGTCGATGGGCTGGTGGCGCACGACCCCGCCACCGACACCCTCATCGACGCCAAGGATCCGGCGCTGGGCGCTGCGCCCTCACCCACCATTACCGCGCTGGCCGAGGACGCCGACGGCGGCATCTGGGCAGGCACCGTAGGTGCCGGCTTGCAGCACTACCACCCGCAAACCAGGCAACACCGGCGCTACCGGCAAAGCAAGGAGCCAGGCAGCCTGCCCGACGACCGTGTGCGTGCGCTGCTGGTGGCACGCGACGGCACGCTCTGGGTCGGCCACGATGGCGGGCTGGCGCGGCGGGTGCCGAATGGGGCGCGCTTTGACGCGTGGCCTGCCACGGGCACCGGGACGGTCTCGGGCGTGGTGCAGGCCCTCGCGCAAGCCAGTGACGGCCGCGTCTGGATCGGCACCCAGCAGGGGCGGCTGTTCATCGTCGAGCCGACCGACGGCAGCGTGAAGGCGGTGCCGGCGCCGGCGGATGCCGCCACCCGGGCGAGCAGCGCAGCAGCAGGCGCTGTCACCAGCCTGGCCGAAGACGGCAGCGGTGTGATGTGGGTGGGCCGCAGCACCGGTATCGACCTGCACGATGTTGCCAGCGGCCGCGCCCTGCGCGCGCTGCGCCACGACCTGGCGCGCCCGCAGGGCCTGGCCGGGCATGAAGTGGTGGTGCTGCTGCGCGACCGCGACGGTGCCATGTGGGTGGGCGGCTTCGGCATCGGGCTGCAGCGCCACGACCCCGAGCGCGACGCCATCCACGTGCACATGCCGCTGCCGGCTGCGGCGGGGCGCGCGGCCAGTGCCGACCTGCGCAGTCTGCTGCAGCACAGCGACGGCAGCTTGTGGGCTGCCGACCACGCAGGCCGATTGCTGCAGATGGACGGCCGCCTGGCCTTGAGCACCGTGCTGCCGCCCTACGTCGTGGACGGCGAGCCGCTGCGCATCACCGCCTTGCACGAGGGCGCCGGGGGCGATCTCTGGCTGGGCGGGCATGGCGCCGTGCTGCGCGTGAACCGCCGTGGCCAGGTGCAGCAAGACCTGCGCCACCCGGGCGGCACGACTTACCAGCTGCGCAGCACCACCGACGGCAGCTTGTGGCTGTGCACCGACGATGGCCTGTACCGCGTGGCGCCGAACGGCACCGCGCCGCAGCGCGTAGTGCGCGCCGATGGCAGCGCGCTGGAAGGCGTGGTCTTCGTCACCGCATTGGCCCCCGACGGCTCGCTGTGGGTGGGCAGCGTCAACGGGCTGTTCCGCATCGAACCCGGCCAGACGGTGCTGCAGCCCGTGTTGGCCGAGAGTGCCGACACCGCGCTGGGCAGCCAGGTGATCGCCGGCCTGTTGTTCGACCGCCAGCAGCAGCTGTGGGTGGACACCGGCGCCGCCGGCCTGCATCGCATGCAGGCCTGGGACGGCCGACGTGCGCGCTTCGACCGCATCAGCCTTCGCCACGGCATGCAAAGCCGCCCCTTCGGCGCCAACCTGCAGGCCGACGCTCAGGGCCGCATCTGGAGCCACATTCACGTCTACGACCCGCGCGACGACACCCTGCTCACGCTGACCGCCGCCGACGGCGTGAGCTTCGGCACCGGCTGGTTCCTGGCCCAGGCGCAGGCCCCTGATGGCCGGCTGTTCTTTGGTGGCAGCCGGGGCCTGCTGGTGGTGCAGCCCGAGCGCTTCCTCGCGCCGCAGCACACCGCGCCGCTGCGTCTGACCGACCTGCGCATCGATGGCCAGCGCCAGCCGCTGACGCAGCCAGCTGCGGCGCTGGAACTGGCCAGCGAGCAACGCAGCCTGGCGGTGCAGTTTGCAGTGCTCGACTACGCCGACCCCGGACGCTTTCGCTACGCCTACCGGCTGGAAGGCGTCGATACCGACTGGCTCGACAGCGACGCCGACCTGCGCACCGCCGCCTACAGCCAGCTTCAGCCAGGCCGCTACACGCTGCGCGTGCGCGCCGGCACGCGCAACGGCGCCTGGCGCTCCGACGAGCTCACGCTGGACGTGCAGGTGCACCCGGCCTGGTGGCAGCGCCCGGCAAGCAAGGCGCTGGCGGTCCTGCTCGGCCTGATGCTCCTGTGGGCGCTGCTGCAGTGGCGCACGCGGCGCCTGCGCGGCCAGCGCCGTGCGCTGGAAACCGCCGTGGCGGCGCGCACCGCCGAGCTCGAAGCCACGCGCGCCGAACTCGAAGAGCGCGTGCAGGCGCGCACGCGTGAACTGGCGGCGGCCAGCGCCGCCGCAGAGGCCGCCAACCGCGCCAAGACGGCCTTCCTGCAGAGCGTCAGCCATGAGATGCGCACGCCGCTGAATGCCATCCTCGGCCTGACCTACCTGGCGCAAGCCGACGTGGCGCCCGGCCCGCAGCAGCGCCGCCTCGGCCAGGTCACCACGGCGGCACAGCAGCTTCTGAAGCTCATCAACGAGGTTCTCGAACGGGCGCGGCGCGAAGCCGGTGGCGGCGCCGTGCTGGCGGCAGAGACCCACCCGCCACCGGCCGTGCCGCCTGACGCCCCGCTGCCGCAGTTCACGGGCGAACGTGTGCTGCTGGCCGAGGACGAGGCCGTCAATCAGCTGGTGGCGGTGGGCATCCTGGAACGAGCCGGGCTGGTGGTGGACGTGGCCGAAAACGGCGTGCAGGCCCTGCGCCTGGCCACGGCCAACCCCTACGCCCTGGTGCTGATGGACCTGCAGATGCCCGAACTCGACGGCCTGGCCGCCACGCGCGCGCTGCGCGCCACCGATGCGGGACAGGGCCTGCCCATCGTCGCGCTGAGCGCCTTCGCCTTCGACGAAGACCGCCAGCGCTGCCTGGACGCGGGCATGAACGACCATGTCAGCAAACCCGTGAATCCCGCCGAGTTGCTGCACACGGTGCGGCGCTGGATGCGCGTGCCGCCTGCGTGAACTGCGCCACCGCGCGCAGGTCTGAGGCGCCTTCAGGTCAACGCGCAGTGCACGGCACGTGCGCTCAGCAGGTCAACCAGCACCTGCGGCTGGATGCCCACCAGGTAGCCGCGCCGCCCGCCGTTGATGCAGATGCGCGGCAGCGCCAGCACGCTCGCCTCGACGTACACCGGCAGCGCCTTCTTCAAGCCGAAAGGCGAGGTGCCGCCAACCAGATAGCCGCTGTGGCGTTGCGCCACCTCAGGTTTGCAGGACTCCACGCTCTTGGCGCCGATCTCGCGCGCCAGGTTCTTGGTGCTGACCGAACGGTCGCCATGCATCAGCACGATGAGCGGCTGCGCCTTGTCGTCCTGCATCACCAGGGTCTTGATGACGGAGTGTTCGTCGACGCCCAGCTGCTTGGCGCTTTCTGCCGTGCCGCCGTGCTCCACGTAGTCATAAGGGTGCTCGCTGTAGACCACACCGGCAGCCTTGAGCACCTGCGTGGCCGGTGTCTCGCTGACGTGCTTTTCCTTCTTCGCCATCGCGAAGCAGCTCCGCTCAGTCGCCTTCCACCCACTCGATCTGCGCGCCGAGGTCGCGGATGTTTTCCGCGAAGCGCGGATGCGCACGCCGCACCGGCGTGGCGTTGCGGATCACGCTCTTGCCCGGGATGCTGGCGGCCAGCATCAGGAGCGCGATGGCCACGCGGATGATGTAGGGGCTTTCCACCTCGGCCGGCTGCAGCGGCTTACCGCCGAAGGTGATGATGCGGTGCGGGTCGCTCTGAAAGGCGTGGCCGCCGAACTTGCTGAGTTCACTCGTCCAGCCCATTGCGCCTTCGTAGACCTTGTTCCAGTACATCACGCTGCCCTCGGCGCGCACGCCCAGAGCCACGAAGATGGGTAGCAGGTCCACCGGCAGGTAGGGCCAGGGCGCAGCCTCGATCTTCTGCAGGATGTTCTTCGTGAAGGGCTCGCGCACCTTCAGCGGGCCGTCGACGACGGTGTGGCTCCAGCCGTTCTCGTGCACCACCTGCACGCCGAACTTGGCGAAGGTGCGGTCGATCAGCGGAAACTGCTCGGGCGCCGAGTTCTTCACCGTGATGCAGCCGCCGGTGATGGCGCCCAGGGCCATGAAGGTCACGGCCTCGTGGAAATCTTCGGCAAAACGGAACTCACCGCCCTTCAAGGCCGCCACGCCGTGCACCGTGAGCCGGCTCGTGCCGATGCCCTCGATCTGCGCGCCCAGCATGGCCATGAAGCTGCAGAACTCCTGCACATGCGGCTCGCTGGCCGCGTTCATCAGGGTGCTGGTGCCGTGTGCAAGCGCCGCGCAGAGCACGAAGTTCTCCGTGGTGGTGACGCTGGCGTAGTCCAGCCAGTGGTGGTTGGCCTTCAAGCCGCCGTCGGCTTCGATCAGCAGGTGGCTGCGGCTGCGCTCGACATGGCAGCCGAAGCGCTCCATCACCTCCACGTGGGGGTCGATCTCGCGCACGCCCAGGGTGCAGCCCTGGACGTCGTTTTCGATGCGCGCCACGCCGAAGCGCGCCAAGAGCGGCGGCACCAGCATCACGCTGGAACGCATCTCCTCGGGCAGGTGATGCACCTTGGGGTCGAAGTGCGTCTTCTCGTGCTTCACGTCCAGCACGCCAGTGGCGTAGTCGACGCTGACCTCGCTGCCCAGCATGCGGAAGATCTCCAGGATCTTGCGCACATCGGTGATCTCTGGGATGCCGAGCAGGCGCACCGGCTCGCGCGTCAGCAGCGTGGCGCACAGGATGGGCAGCACGGCG
>JANMMD010000135.1:0-6559 GCA_031372905.1 Betaproteobacteria bacterium | reverse complement strand
CGTTCTGATGAGGCTGACACAGGTGATGCTGGGTACCGCCAGCGCACCACTGCGGGCGTGAACGACCGCTCGGCGGGGTCCGATCAGCGGCGCGCCCAGCGATCCGACATGGCCTGCATCGCTGGGTGGACAGTGTTGTAGCCGACAACGCGGGCGTCGCGGGCCGCGTGGCGCGCTCGGCGATGGTTTTGGCGTGTATGTCCGCGCGAGTGGCTACCGAACGGCTACCGGGAGCCCAAAAATCAAAAAGGGTTAGTAGCCACTTCGCTACTAACCCTTATAGATGTTGGTGGGCCCCGACAGATTCGAACTGTCGACCAACGGATTAAGAGTCCGCTGCTCTACCAACTGAGCTAGGAGCCCTCATTCACTGCTGAACTGCTGCGCCAACGACTGCGGTGGCAGTCAGGTGGTGGGTCGTGCGTGACTCGAACACGCGACCAACGGATTAAAAGTCCGCTGCTCTACCGACTGAGCTAACGACCCGTCAGCAAAGCCCGAAATTATAGCCAGAAAAACAGGGCCGCTAGCGGGTGCCAGCAGCCAGCAGCAACTGGATGGCCTCGCCGGCCGCGACCATGCCGAACGTGGCCGTCACCGTCACCGTGGAACCATAGCCGTGGCAGTTCAGGCTGCCGTCGCTGCCAGTCTCGGTGCCGCAGACATCGGCCGGCGCCCGCACAGGCTCGCGCGAAAACACGCAGCGCAAGCCCATGGCACCGCTGCGAGGCGCGCCCCCTTCCTTGCGCAAGCGCTGGCGCAGGCTGGCCAGCAGCGGGTCGTGCGTCGAGTCGGCCAGGTCGGCCACTTCCACACGCTGCGCCTCAAGCTTTCCACCGGCGGCACCGACACACACCAGTGGCACCTGCGCCTGCAAGGCCCAACTCGCCAGCGTGAGCTTCGCGCGCACCTGGTCGCAAGCGTCGACAAGCGCGTGCACGGGCACGGTCAACAGCGCGGGCCAGTTGCCGGCATCGACGAAGGCATCGACGACCCGGACATCACAGCCCGGGTGGATGTCGGCGATGCGTTCGCGCAGCGCCTGCCCCTTGTGTGCGCCCACGGTGGCACCGCTGGCCTGCACCTGGCGGTTGATGTTCGACTCGGACACATGGTCGAGATCGAACAACACCAGTTGCGCCACACCGCAGCGTGCCAGCGCCTCGGCTGCCCATGAACCCACACCGCCCAGCCCCACCACGGCGACGCTGGCCGAGCGCAGGCGCTGGTAGCCGCTGTCGCCGTAGAGGCGTCGCAGGCCGCCGAAACGGCGCTCCAGATCGGCCGCGGCCAGCTCGGCCGGCACCGGCATCACTTGATGGACGCCAGCCGTTCCTTGCCAGCCACCGCAGCCTCTGAGGTCGGGTAGGCCTTCATCAGCTCTTCGATGGTCTTGCGCGCGGCCGCCGGGTTCTTCATCTCGGCCTGGCTGTTGGCCAGCGCCAGCAGCGCCTCGGGCGCACGCGGGTGCTCCGCCGCGCCAGCGACGAAGGCCCGGAAGGCGGTGATGGCTTCCTTGTAGTCGCGCTTGCCATAGAACGCATTGCCCAGCCAGAAGCGCGCCGAGTCGGTGTAGGCGCTGCCGACGAAGCGGCGTTGGAAGGTCGAGAGCAGGGTCACCGACTTGTCGAAGTCGCCGCCACGTATGGCCGCGATGGCTTCCTCGAAGGCGCGCTTTTCTTCCTGCTCCACCACCGCTTCGCGGCCATCGATGGCCACCTTCACGGGCTCGATCTTGCGCAGCCTGTCGTCCAGCGTCTGGCTCACGTCTTTCTGCCGCGTCTGCAGCTCGGCCAGCTCGCGCATCACCTGCTCGTCGTTGCCGCGCAGCTTGGCCAGGTCGCCGCGCATCGACTCGAGCTGGTTGTTCAGGTCGAGCAGGCTGCGACGCAGGGCCGTCAGCTGCTCCAGCAGCTGGGCATTGGCGGCCGTGAGCTCGGCGGTTTTGGTCTTGCCGGCGTCTTCCACCGCCGTGACGCGGTTGCGCAGGTCGACGATGGCCTTGCGCGCTTCGTCGTCGTTGAAGAAGGCCTGCGCTGCGCTCACGGCGCAGCCCAGGATCAGGGTGGTGACGGCGGTCCGCATCACCTGCACAGGCCTTGGCATCTCAACGGTCCTTCAGTTCGGCGCGGCGGTTCTTGGCCCACGCGGCTTCGTCGTTGCCCTGCACCGAGGGCCGCTCTTCGCCGAAGCTCACGGCTTCGACCTGCGCCTCGTTCACACCCAGCAGTTTCAGCGAACTCACCACGGCCGCAGCGCGTTTCTGGCCCAGCGCCAGGTTGTACTCGCGGCCACCGCGCTCGTCGGTATGGCCTTCGATCATCAACTTCTTGGCCTTGTTGGTGGACAGCACGCGGGCGTAGCCGTCCAGCAGCGGCTTGAAGTCGTCCTTGATCGCGAAGCTGTCGAAATCGAAGTAGACGATGCGCTGGGTGGGCAGCGCCAGCAACGCGGCGGCAGCGGCATTTGCAGCACTGCCCGCGGCCGCATCACCGCCCAGGTTCACCGTGGCGACGCTGCTTTGCGGCGTGCCCGCCGACTGCGCGCCGGCCGAACGCGCGGTGGGGGTGGCCGCGCTCACGGGCGTGGCCGTGGCCACGCTGGCGGTGTTCTGGTCTTCGGGCAGGCGGGTGGTGCCGCAGGCGGCCAGCAGGGCAACAGAGGCGAAGGCCGCGAGGGCCTGGGAAGGACGGGACAGACTTGAAAAGAACCGGCGTGTCTTCATGAGCTTCTCCTTGGCAAGGTGGATTGGGCTTCGAACCGGGCGTTGCCCGGTGCATCAGCGACCGAAGGGACCCCAGGCGGGTTCACGCATGTCGGCGCCACCACTGATGCTGAGAAGGCGTGTTTTTATCTTGCCATCAAGCGTGGTGGTCATCAACACGTCGCTGCCCTGCACGCGTGAGGCGTACACGATCAAGCGGCCGTTGGGCGCAAAGCTGGGGCTCTCGTCATCCTGTGTGTCTGACAAGGGCCGCACAGTTCCGTCGTTCAGGTCCTGCAGCATCAAACGGTAGCCCGAACCCTGGCGCGTGATGAACGCCAGCTGCGTGCCGTCGGGGCTGACGGCGGGGCTGATGTTGTAGCTGCCGTTGAAGGTGATGCGCTGCGGCGTGCCGCCGTCCAGGCCCACGCGGTAGACCTGCGGGCCGCCGCCGCGGTCGCTGACGAAGAAGAGGCTGCGGCCGTCGGGCGCGAACACCGGCTCGGTGTCGATGCCATTGCTGCGTGTCAGGCGCTGCGGCGTGCCGCCGCCCGCAGGCATCAGGTAAAGCTGCGTCAGGCCGTCTTGCGACAAGGCCACTGCCAGCTGGCGGCTGTCGGGGCTCCAGGCCGGCGCGCTGTTGCTGCCGCGGAAGCTGGCCACCATGCTGCGCTGGCCGGTGGTGAGGTCCTGCACCCAGATCACGGCCTTCTGCGTTTCAAAGGACACGTAGGCCAGGCGCTTGCCATCGGGGCTCCAGGCCGGCGAGATGATGGGCTCGGGGCTGGCCAGTGCCACCTGCCCGCCTTCGCCGTCGGCATCCGTCACATGCAGCGTGAAGCGCCGGCCGGCACGCACGACGTAGGCAATGCGCGTGGCGTTGACGCCGCGTTCGCCGGTGAGCTTTTCGTGGATCTCATCGGCCACGCGGTGTGCAGCCAGGCGCAGGTCTGCGGCCAGCACCACCTTGCTCTGGCCCAGCAGCTCCTGGTTCTTCACCGCGTCCCAGAGCTTGTAGCGCACATCGAAGCGGCCATCGGCCAGGCGCGTGACGGAGCCGGCCATCAAGGCATCGACACCGCGCCCGCGCCACTGCGGCAGGTCGACGGTGCTGCGTTCGTCCAGCGCCTGCTCCACGTCGACCGTGCGGACGAGGCCGCTGCGTTCGAGGTCGGCGCGCACGATGCGCGAGACCGCCACACCGCTGTCGCCTTCCCCGCGAAAGACCGCGGCGGCCAGCGGCACCTGCGTGGCGCCGATGCCGGAGATCTCGACACGAAACTGCGCCAGCGCAGGCCAGGAGGCCGCCAGCAGGCCGCTGGTGACGAAGGCGCGGCGCGCGGGGTCAAGGACAGGCTTCACAACGGGCAAGCGGTGCGGAAAGGCATGGTTTCATTGTAGGCAGCACCTCGGGCCATCTCACCGTGCCCCAGGCAACAAACCGCGAGCACGAAAACTCGCCGTGATAATCGCGGCCCGATGCCGACTCTCCTACAGCGCCTGAAGCGGCTCTGGCCCTATGTCCGCCACAGCCGCGCCGGGCTGATGGCCGCCGTGGCCGGTGCCTTGGTCACTGCGGCCACCGAGCCTTTGATTCCGGCACTGATGAACCGCCTGCTCGACCAGGGCTTCGCCAAGAACAACCTGCCGCTGTGGATGGTGCCGGCGGCCATCATCGGCCTCTTTGCGCTGCGCAGCATCTCGGGCTTCATCGCGCAATACGGCCTGGCCTGGACGGCCAACCGCGCCGTGCTCTCGCTGCGCGACGGCATGTTCACGCGCCTGCTCGCCAGCCAGCCCATGCTGTTCAGCCAGCAGACGGCCAGCGGCATGACCAACACCCTGGTCTACGAAGCGCAGGCCGGCGTCACCATCCTCGTCAACTCGATGCTGACGCTGGTGCGCGACTCGCTCACGCTCGTGGCGCTGCTGGCTTACCTGCTGTGGCTGAACTGGCAGCTCACGCTGGTGGTGGGCTTGCTGTTCCCGGCCGTGGGCCTGGTGATGCGAGCGTTGGGCAAGCGCCTGCACCGCGTCACCGTCGAGGGCCAGAAGGCCACCGACGAGCTGGCCTACGTGGTGGAGGAGAACATGCTGGCCTGGCGCATCGTGCGCCTGCATGGCGCGCAAGCCCACCAGGGCAGCCGCTTCCGCCAGCGCGCCGATGCCGTGCGCCGTCTCATGATGAAGGCCGTGGTGGCCGGCGGCACGATGACGCCGGTGACACAGATGCTGGCGGCCTTTGCGCTGTCGGGCGTGATCACCGTGGCCTTGTGGCAAAGCAGCAGCGGCGGCGCCACCGTGGGCAGCTTCGTCGCCTTCGTGATGGCGATGCTGCAGCTCATCGCGCCGATCAAGCACCTGTCCGATGTGATGGCACCGCTGACACGCGGCTTGGCGGCGGTGGAGCGCGGCCTCGACCTCATCGAGCACAGCCCGGTGGAGCAAGGCGGCAGCTTCGATGGCGGCCGTGCGCGCGGCGAAATCGGCTTTGCGGCCGTGAGCCTGCGCTACCGCGACGACAGCCCGCCCGCCGTGGAGGGCCTGAACCTGCGGCTGCACGCCGGCGAAACGGTGGCGCTGGTCGGGCCCTCGGGTGCCGGCAAGACCACGCTGGCCAACCTGCTGCCGCGCTTCATCGAACCCACGGCCGGGCAGATCACGCTGGACGGCGTGCCGCTGGCGCAGTGGAACGTGCTGGCGCTGCGCCGGCAGTTTGCGCTGGTGAGCCAGGACGTGGTGCTGTTCAACGACACCGTGGCCGCCAACGTCGCGCTCGGCGCCGCGATGAGTCGCGAGCAGATCCGTGCGGCCCTGAAAGCCGCGCACCTGCTCGATTTCGTCGATGGCCTGCCGCAGGGTCTGGACACGCCCGTGGGCCACAACGGCAACCAGTTCTCGGGCGGCCAGCGCCAGCGGTTGGCCATCGCACGCGCCATCGCAAAAGACGCGCCGGTGCTGATCCTGGACGAGGCCACGTCGGCGCTGGACAGCGAGAGCGAACGTGCCGTGCAGGCTGCGCTGGATACGCTGATGCAGGGCCGCACCACCATCGTCATCGCCCACCGCCTGTCCACCATCGAGAAGGCCGACCGCGTGCTCGCGATGGAAGGCGGGCGTCTGGTGGAACAAGGCACGCATGCCGAACTGCTGGCCAGCGGCGGCTTGTATGCAAGGCTGCATGCGATGCAGTTCAGAAGCTGAAAGGACCCCGCGATGAACGCCCCTGCCCCGATCTCACGCTACCCGGTGCCCGAGCTGCAGGACCTGCCCGAAGACCTGCGCACGCGCATGCTCGAGGTGCAGCAGAAGGCGGGCTTCGTGCCGAACGTGTTTCTGGCGCTGGCGCACCGCCCCGCCGAGTGGCGCGCCTTCATTGCCTACCATGACGCGCTGCTGCTGAAGGACACGGGCAGCCTCACGAAGGGCGAGCGCGAGATGATCATCGTCGCCACGTCGGCGGCGAACCACTGCCTGTATTGCGTGGTGGCGCATGGCGCCATCCTGCGCGTTTACGAGAAAAAACCTCTCGTGGCCGACCAGCTGGCGGTGAACCATCGCAAGGCCGACGTCACGCCGCGCCAGAAAGCCATGCTCGACTTCGCGATGAAGGTCTGCACCGCATCACACACAGTGGATGAAGCCGACTTCGAAGCCTTGCGCGCGCACGGCTTCGACGATGAAGACATCTGGGACATCGGTGCCATCACCGCCTTCTTCGGCCTGAGCAACCGCATGGCCAACCTCACGGCGATGCGCCCCAACGACGAGTTCTATCTGATGGGCAGGGTGCCCCGGCCACCGAAGGCCTGACCTGGAGACCAAAGCAAAAGGGCCCGGCGAGAACCGGGCCCT
>JANMMD010000102.1:0-59245 GCA_031372905.1 Betaproteobacteria bacterium | reverse complement strand
GGCGGGCGTGGGGCCGGTCAACATGATGGTGGGCTCGCTGCCGATGACGGCTGCAGCACGGATGCGCGCTCGCGCCTTCAACCCCGTCTTCGCGCCGCCTTCGCGGCTGCCCACCAGCATCAGCGCCGCGCCATCGACGATGCCGCTGCTGTTGCCCGCGTGGTGCATGTGCGTGATGCGCTCCAGCGTCGTGTACTTGCGCAAGGCCGTCGCATCGAAGCCCATGCGGCCCATCATCTCGAAGCTGGCGTCGAGCTTGGCTATTGCTTCCGCACTGGCGCGTTCGTCGACGATGGGACGGATCGTTTCGTCCTGGTCCAGCATCAGCAGCCCGGCGATGTCGCGCACCGGCACCACGCTCCTGTTGAAGTGGCCGGCCGCGCGCGCCGCTGCGGCCTTGCGATGCGAGTTCAGGGCATACGCATCCACATCGGCGCGGCCCCAGCCTTCCAGCGTGGCGATGAGGTCGGCACCCACACCCTGCGGCACGAAGCCCAGCTTCTGGTTGATGCGCGGGTCCATGAACCAGGCGCCGCCGTCGCTGCCCATGGCCCAGCGGCTCATGCTTTCCACGCCGCCGGCCACCACCAAGTCTTCGAAACCGCTGGCCACCTTGGCCGCGGCCAGGTTCACGCTTTCCAGGCCCGACGCACAAAAGCGGCTTTGCGTCACGCCGGCCACGCTTTGCGCCCAGTCGGCATCCAGCACCGCGGTGCGGGCGATGTCGGCGCCTTGCTCGCCCACCGGCGTCACGCAGCCCATCACCACGTCGTCGACCAGCGCGGTGTCGAGCTGCAGGCGCTGCTGCAGCGCGCGCAGCAAGGTGCTCAGCAGCCACACCGGCGTGGCCTGGTGCAGGCGGCCGTCCTTCTTGCCTTTGCCGCGCGGCGTGCGCACGTGGTCGTAGATGAAAGCGTCACTCATGACGGCGGTCTCCTGGCTGCGCGTCAGCCTTGCAGCTGGCGGCGCACGGTGGTGTTGATGACGCGCAGCTCGGCCAGCGTGGCGTCAATGTGCGCACGCTTGGTCTCGAGTTCGGCGATGGCCGCGTCGGTGCGGGCCAGCACGAACTTCATCTGCTGCGTGCGGCCCTCACCGTGCGCGCCATACAGATCGAGGTAGTGCTTGATCTCGGCCAGGCTCGCGCCGATGGCCTTGCTGCGCAGGATCAGCGCCAGCCGCGCGCGGTCACGCCGCGTGTAGACACGCACGCCGCCCACACGGCGCGGCGCCAGCAAGCCCTTGTCCTCGTAGAAGCGGATGCTGCGCAGCGTGATGCCGAACTCGCGGCAGAGCTCGGCGATGCCGAAGAGCTCGCTGCCGGCGTCTTCACGGTGCGCATCCACCACCTCCTGCGCCGAGGCCCGGGCCCTGCGCTGTGCCACCGACGCCTCGGCCACGTTCAGACCACGCGCTGCAGCTTCATCGCCACGCTCATGTCGCCGCTGACCTTGAACTTGCCCATCATGAAGCCGGTGGCGGGCTCGAGTTCACCCGTCAGCAGCGCCGCCAGGTTGTCCAGCGTGATGGCGACGGTGCAGTCGGTGTCCCGGTTGTCGCGGCTCACCGTGTTCGGCACGCTCTTGCCATCGATGACGACCACCCCGTCGGCGCCGCAGTCGAACTTCAGCGTGGCGTTCAGGCCGCTGGCAGCCCCCACTTTGGCGCGCAGGGCTTCGGTGCAGGCGTTCATGTCCATGGGGCGGGCAGCGGTGTCGTGACGATGTCTTCGATGCTAGGTGGCGACCTTGGCGCGGGCATCCGCGTAATCACCTATCAGGCACTTGGTTGACGTTAACGGCACCCTCACGCCTAATGCAGCGCTGATGAACACGCCCACTCGCACCCAGGCCCGTTACGGCAGCGTTTTCCGGCCCGACCTCTTCGCCGGCCAGGTGGTGTGGGTCACGGGTGGCGGCAGCGGCATCGGCCGCTGCGTGGCGCATGAACTGGCGTCGCTGGGGGCCACGGTGCTGATCAGCGGCCGCACACAGGAGAAGCTGGACCGCGTGGCCGCCGAGATTGCCGAGGACGGCGGGCGCTGCGCCACCGCGGCCTTCGACATCCGCGACGAAGAGGCGGTGAAGGCCGGCGTCGCAGCCGCGATCAACAAGCACGGCCCGGTGGCCGGCCTCGTGAACAACGCCGGCGGTCAGTTTCCCGCGCCGCTGCTGGCCATCAGCAAAAAGGGCTTCGACGCCGTGGTGGCCAACAACCTGACCGGCGGCTTCCTGATGATGCGCGAGCTCTTCAACCAATGCATGCAGCAGCACGGCGGCGCCATCGTCAACATGACGGCCGACTTCCGCAACGGCATGCCCGGCATGGGCCACAGCGGCGCGGCGCGCGCCGGCATGTCCAACCTCACGGCCACAGCGGCCTTCGAGTGGGCCCATGCGAACGTGCGCGTCAACGCGGTGGCGCCGGGCTGGATCGCGAGTTCAGGCATGGACACCTACGGCGGCGCGATGAAGGCGCTCATCCCCAAGCTCAAGCAGCATGTGCCTTTGCGGCGCATGGGCGTGGAAGCCGAGGTCTCGGCGGCCATCGTGTTTCTGCTGTCACCGGCTGCGGCTTTCATCACCGGCGTCACGCTGCAGATCGACGGCGCGACTTCGCTGGGCAGCGAGATCTTTCCGTTGGGCGCGGAGTCCACGTCGAAGCCCTTCAACGGTTTCCATCGTGCCGTCACGCCAGACGTTCTGAAATGAGCCGCTGACACCATGCCCCAGCTCGGCACCCGGCTTGACCCGCGCTCGGCAGCCTTTGCCGCCAATGCCCACCGCATGGCCCAACGCCTGGCCGAAGTGCTGGCCCTTCAGGCCCAGGTGGTGAGTGAAAGCGACAGCAAACGCGCGAAGTTCGAGACACGCGGCCAACTGCTGCCGCGTGAACGCGTGGCCCGCCTCATCGACCCCGGCAGCGATTTCCTCGAGCTCAGCGCGCTCGCGGGTCTCTCCATGCACGACGACGACGGCAAGAAGAGCGTGCAGGGGGGCGGCAGCATCGTCGGCATCGGCGTCGTCGCCGGCAAACGGGTGATGGTGAGCGCCAGCGACAGCGCGGTGAAAGGCGGCACCGTCGCGCCCATGGGGCTGAAGAAGGCGCTGCGCGCGCAGGAACTGGCGCGGGAGAACAAGCTGCCCTTGATTGCGCTGGTGGAAAGCGGCGGTGCCAACCTGATGTACCAAGCCGAGATCTTCGTCGACGGTGGGCGCAGCTTTGCCAACCAGGCGCGTTTGTCGGCGGCGGGCATTCCGCAGATCGCGGTGGTGCATGGCGCATCCACCGCGGGCGGCGCCTACCTGCCAGGCTTGAGCGACTACGTGGTGCTGGTGAAAGGCCGCAGCAGCATCTACCTGGCCGGCCCCCCGCTGGTGAAGGCCGCCATTGGCGAAGACGCCAGCGACGAAGAGCTGGGCGGCGCACAGATGCATGCCGAGATCACGGGCCTGGGTGAATACCTGGCCGACAACGACGCCCACGCCATCGCCTTGGTGCGCGACCTCATCGACAAGCTGCCATGGGACGTGCTGCCCGCAGCGGCGGCCGCGCCCGAGCCCCTCCACGCCACCGAAGACCTGCTGGGTGTGGTGCCTGCCGATGAGCGTGAGCCCTACGACGTGCGCGAGGTCATCGCACGCCTGGTGGATGGCAGCGACTTCCTCGAATTCAAGGCCAGCCTCGCCGCCGACACGGTCTGCGGCCATGCCCGCCTGCGCGGCCATGCGGTGGGCCTGATCGGCAACAACGGGCCCATTCAGCCGACAGGCAGCACCAAGGCCGCGCAATTCATCCAAGCGTGCGACCAGAGCGGCACCCCGCTCGTCTTTCTGCAGAACACCACCGGCTACATGGTGGGCAAGGCGGCCGAGCAGGCCGGCGCCATCAAGCACGGTGCCAAGATGATCCAGGCCGTGGCCAATGCGCGCGTGCCGAAGTTCACCGTGGTGCTGGGCGGCAGCTTCGGCGCTGGCAACTACGGCATGTGCGGCCGCGGTTTCGACCCGCGCTTCATCTTCGCCTGGCCCAGCGCACGCACCGCGGTGATGGGTGGCGCGCAGGCCGCGAAGGTGATGGACATCGTCAACCGCAACAAGCTCGGCAAGCTGGGCCTGCCAGCCAACGACGAAGCCCTGGCCGCGATGAGCGACGCCTTGCGCCTGCGCCTGGATGCCGAGAGCACGGCGCTCTTCGGCACCGCGCGGCTGTGGGACGACGGCATCATCGACCCGCGCCAGACGCGGCACCTCCTGGGCCTGTGCCTCGACATGGCCCGCGACGCGGCACAACGAACATTGCGGCCCAGCACTTACGGCGTCGCGCGCTTCTAGGAGACAGGCTTGAAATTCACCACCGAACATCGGCAACTCGAAGACACCGTCATCAAGTTCTGCGACAAGGAGATCAACCCGTTTGTCGCCGAGTGGGAAGCCGCGGGCCAGTTTCCGGCGCACCGGCTCTTCAAGAAGCTGGGCGATCTCGGCCTGCTGGGGCTGAAGTACCCGGAAGAGTTCGGCGGCGCCGGGCTCGATTTCAGCTACAGCATGGTGATGGCCGAAGCGCTGGGCCAGGCCAACTGCGGCGGCGTGCCCATGGCCATCGGCGTGCACACCGACATGTGCACACCGGCACTGGCGCGCTTCGGCAACGACGAGCTGCGCCGCGAATTCCTCGCGCCCAGCATCGCCGGCGAGAGGGTGGGCTGCCTGGGCGTGAGCGAGCCCGGCGGCGGCAGCGACGTGGCCGCCGTCAAGACCTCGGCGCGCAGCGAGGGCGGCGACTACGTCATCAACGGCACCAAGATGTGGATCACGAACGGCATGCAGGCCGACTGGTGCTGCCTGCTGGCGAACACGAGCGACGCTTCTGCGGAAACACCGCCGCACAAGAACAAGAGCCTGATCATCGTGCCCATGGATGCAGCAGGCATCACGCGGCAGAAGATCCACAAGATCGGCATGCACAGCAGCGACACCGCGCAGCTCTTCTTCGACAACGTGCGTGTGCCGAAAAGAAATCTCATCGGCCAGGAAGGCCTGGGCTTCACCTTCCAGATGCTGCAATTCCAGGAAGAGCGCTTGTGGGCCGCCGCCGGCAGCCTGCGCACGCTGGACCGGCTGATTGACCAGACCATCGAGTACACGCGCCAGCGCCAGGCCTTCGGCAAGAGCATCCTCGACAACCAGGTGGTGCACTTCCGCCTGGCCGAGCTGCGCACCGAGGTGGAGGCGCTGCGCGCCCTCACCTACCGCGCGGTGGAGCTGTACGTCGGCGGCAAGGACGTCACCCAGCTCGCCAGCATGGCCAAGCTGAAATGCGGCCGGCTTTCGCGCGAGGTGGCCGACAGCTGCCTGCAGTACTGGGGCGGCATGGGCTACACCGCCGACAACCCCATCAGCCAGGCTTACCGCGACGGGCGGCTCATCAGCATCGGCGGCGGCGCCGACGAGATCATGCTCGGCATCATCTGCAAGCTCGAAGGCACCTTGCCGGGCAAGGGGGCTCGCTGATGAACACCACGGCCACGCTGTTGAGCCACCGCGACGGTGGCGTGCTGCACCTGACGCTGAACCGGCCCGAAATGCGCAATGCGATGTCGCTGGCGATGGTGCTGGAAATGCGCCAGGCCCTGGCAGAGGCCGAAGCCGACGGCCAGACGCGCGTGCTGGTGCTGCGCGGTGCCGGCGGCCATTTCTGTGCCGGCGCCGACTTGAAGGACATGGCCAGCGCCCGCGCGCAGCTGGAACAAGACCCCGACGCCATCGTCAAGGTGAACGCGGCATTCGGTGACCTTTGCGTGGCCTTCGCCAACACGGGCCTCGCGACCGTGGCGGTGCTGGAAGGCACCGTGATGGGCGGGGGCCTCGGTCTGGCCTGCGTGGTGGACGTGGCACTGGCCGGCACCAGTGCGGTTTTCCGCCTGCCCGAGACCGGCCTGGGCGTGGTGCCGGCGCAGGTGGCGCCATTTCTGGTGGAGCGCCTGGGTTACGCCGAGGCCAAGCGCCTGGCCGTCACCGGCGGGCAGCTCGATGCCCGCGCGGCGCTGGAACTGCGCCTGGTGCACGCCATGCATGCCGCCGGTGCGCTGGACCGCGCACTGCAGGAAACGCTCGCCGACATCCTGCGCTGCGCCCCCGGCGCCATCGCCGCCACCAAGGCACTGATGGCGCAAGCGCGATTTCACGCGCCGAGTTCGATGGTGCAGCACGCCGCCGAGGTGTTCTCCAAAGCCGCACTCGGCCCCGAAGGCACGGAAGGCACTTTGGCCTTTCTGCACAAGCGCAAGGCGGCCTGGGTGCCGAATTGAGCTTCAGCAAGATCCTGATCGCCAACCGCGGCGAGATCGCCTGCCGCGTGATGCGCACCGCGCACCGCCTGGGCTACCGCACGGTGGCGGTGTACAGCGATGCCGATGCGGGCGCACTGCATGTGCGGCAGGCCGACGAGGCCGTGCACATCGGCCCCGCTCCGGCGGCCGAGAGTTATCTGAATATCGCGGCCATCCTGGCCGCCGCACGCGCCACCGGCGCCGACGCCGTGCACCCCGGTTATGGCTTCCTCAGCGAGCGAGCCGACTTTGCGCAGGCCTGCGCCGATGCCGGCCTGGTCTTCATCGGGCCACCGCCGGCCGCCATCCGCGCCATGGGCGACAAGGCCGCGGCCAAGCGCCGCATGCAGGCCGCGGGCGTGCCCTGCGCACGGGGCTACCTCGGCGAAGACCAGGGCGATGAGAGCTTCGCCCGCGAAGCGCAGCGCGTGGGCCTGCCCTTGCTGGTGAAAGCCACCGCCGGCGGCGGCGGGCGCGGCATGCGGCTGGTGCGTGACTTCGGCGAACTGCCCGCGGCGCTGGCCGGTGCACGGCGCGAAGCCTTGAGCGCTTTCGGCGATGGCCGCCTGATGCTGGAGGGCCTGATCGAACACGGCCGCCACATCGAAGTGCAGGTGTTTGCCGATCAGCACGGCCACTGCATCCACCTTGGTGAGCGTGACTGCACCGCGCAGCGCCGCCGCCAGAAGCTCATCGAGGAAGCGCCGTCACCCGTCGTCAGCCCGGCGATGCGGGAGGCGCTGGGCCGCGATGCCGTCGCGGCCACCGTGGCCGTCGGCTACGTCGGTGCCGGCACGGTGGAGTTCATCGTCGACGCCGGGCTGCAGCACCACTTTCTGGAGATGAACACGCGGCTGCAGGTGGAGCACCCGGTCACCGCGTGCATCACGGGCCTCGACCTCGTCGAATGGCAGCTGCGCGTGGCGCGGGGCGAGCCGCTGCCCTTGACGCAGGAGCAGGTGAAGTTCGAAGGCCATGCCATCGAAGTGCGTCTGGTTGCCGAAGACCCGCACGACGGCTGGAAGCCACAGACCGGCCGCGTGCTGGGCTGGCGCCCCGAGCAGGCGCTGCTGCGCGTGGACCACGGCCTGGCCGAAGGCGATGAGATCTCGCCCTGGTACGACGCGATGGTGGCCAAGTTCATCGCCCATGGCCGCAGCCGCGACGACGCGGTCCGCCGGCTGCTGCGCGCGCTGCAGGATGTGCCGCTGCTGGGCGTGGCCCACAACGCGCACTTCCTCGCCAGCCTGCTGCAGCACCCGGCCTTTGTGGCAGCGCAGATGCACACCACCTCGCTGGACGACTGGGCGCAGGCCGGCGCGCCGCTGTTGCAGCGCCCTGCCCCGCCAGAAGTTGCATGGCGCCTGGCCGCAGCGCTGCAAGCGCCGGCCTGCGGCACGCGGCCCGCCAGCGTGGCGCAGCGCGATGTGCTGCTGCACTGCCAGGGCGAAACCCGCACGCTGCGCGCCCCGCCCGAGGGCGTGGAACTGCTGGGCATGGCGGATGGCGAGCAGCGCTGCCGCATCGACGGCGTGCTGCGCCGCTTCCGCGTGGCGCAAGACGGCGACAGCTTGCACATCGCAATGGACGGCGCCGTCTTCGTCTTCACCGCAGTCTCGCCGTGGCCCAAGGCAGAGGCAGGCACGGACCCACGCTGTGCGCTCGCACCGGTGGCCGGCGTGGTGTCGCAGTTGAACGTGGCCGTGGGCGATGCGGTCACCACGGGCCAGCCGCTGGTCTGCGTGGAGGCGATGAAGATGGAGATGTGGCTGCACGCCGGCGCCACCGGCACCGTGCGTGCGCTGCACGTGAAGCCCAGGGACGCGGTGGCCGCAGGCGCCGTGCTGGTGGAAATCGAGCTCAGCGAATCGAGCGTGCCATGAACAAGGACAAAGCCATCCTCACCTGCGCGCTGACCGGCGTGCTCACCAACCCGCAGCAGCACCCGGTGCCCGTCACGCCCGCGCAGATGGCGGCCGAGGCGCGCGACGCCTACAACGCCGGCGCCAGCATCATGCATGTGCACCTGCGCTCGCAGGAACCCGGCTACGGCCACATGCCGAGCTGGGATCCGGACGTCGCGGAGTCCGTCTGCAACGCCATCCGCGAGGCCTGCCCCGGCGTCGTCATCAACCTCACCACCGGCGTCATCGGCAAGGACATCAGCGGGCCCCTGGCCTGCCTGCGCCGCGTCAAGCCCGAGGCCGCGGCCTGCAACGCCGGCAGCCTGAACTACCTGAAGATCAAGGACAGCGGCGAATGGGCCTGGCCGCCGATGGTCTTCGACAACCCGGTGGCCAAGATCGAAGCCTTTCTCGCGGTGATGAACGAGCTGCACATCCACCCCGAGTTCGAGTGTTTCGACGTCGGCATCGTGCGCAGTGTCGGCATGTATTTGAAGGCCGGCCTCTTCACCGGCGTGCCCGAACTCAACTTCGTGATGGGCGTGGCCAGCGGCATGCCTTGTGATGCCGAACTGTTGGCCTTGTTGCCGAAGTACGCGCCGGCGGGTGCGGTGTGGCAGAGCACCCTCATCGGCCGCAGCGAAATCTGGCCGGTGCACCAGAAAACGGCCGAGCTCGGCGGCATGCTGCGCTCCGGCCTGGAAGACAGCTTCTACCTGCCGTGCGGCGAGAAGGCCAGCGGCAACGGCGTGATGATCGAGGCGCTGGCGGCCTGCGCGCGGCGGGCCGGGCGCGAGGTCGCCAGCCCGGCGGAAACGCGTGCACACCTCGGCCTGGCGGCCGCGCAGTCTTGAGCCGGCCTCAGGCTGCCGCAGCGGCCACGGCACGCCGCGGCGGCGCTTCCTGTATCGGCAGGTGGATCAAGGCCGCGGCGAAGGCCAGCGCCACGTCGATGTAGAGCACGATGTCGTAGGCCTGCGTCGCCGCGAACACCTGTCCGCCCAGCCAGGCGCCGAGAAAGCCGCCGATCTGGTGCGTCAGCATCACCACGCCGAAGAGCATGGCCATGTTGGCGGGTCCGAAGAACTTCGCCACCAGGCCGGCCGTGGGCGGCACGGTGCTGAGAAAGGTGACGCCCATCACCGCGGCGAACACCAGCATCACCGCGGCCGTTTTCGGCGCCAGCAGAAAGAGCACCAGCGCCACACCGCGCACCGTGTAGACCAGCGACAGCAGCGTCTTCATGCGCCAGCGCCCCACCGCCCAGCCCATGCCCAGGCTGCCGACGATGTTGAAGAGCCCCAACAAGGCCAGCGACCACGCCGCCACCTGCGTGGACAGGCCGCACTGCGCCACCAGCCCCGGCAGGTGCGTGGCCAGGAAGGCGACGTGGAAACCGCAGACGAAGAAGCCCGCCGCCAGCAGGCGGAAGCTGGGCAGCGCGAGCGCCTGGCGCAAGGCCTGGCGCACTGGCAGCGGCAGCGCCACCGGGGCCGAGCCGGCCGGCGACTTCGTGCCGCGCAGGACAAACGCCGCGGGCAGTGCCAGCAGCACCAGCAGGCCCATCACCTGCATGGCGTTCATCCAGCCCAGGCTGGCCATCATCAGCGCAGCGATGGGCGCCAGCGCAAACTGCCCGAATGAGCCGCCGGCGTTGACCACGCCTGTCGCCAGCCCGCGTTTGTCGGCCGGCACCAGGCGCGTGGTGGCGGCCATCAGCACCGAGGGCCCGGCCATGCCGGCGCCGCCCGCGCTCAACACGCCGATGGCCAGGATGAGGCCGCCCGTGGTCGTCATCAGCGGCGTGAGAAAGGTGCCCAGCGCCACGAGGCAGCAGCCCACCAGCAGCACGGGCGTGGCGCCGTGTTTGTCGGCCAGCGCGCCGGCGAAGGGTTGCGTCAGGCCCCACCACAGCTGGCCGAACGCAAACGCCAGGCTGATGCTGGCGATGCCGAGGCCCGTGGCGGTGTTCATGTCGCCCAGGAACAGGCCCATGCTCTGGCGCGTGCCCATGGTCAGCGCAAAGGTGCCGGCGGCGGCCAGCAGCACCAGGGCCACGCCCGGTTGCCAGCGGGGTTCGGTGTTCATCGGGGAGCTCCAGATTCGGCGTCGTCGTCGGCGGCCAGCAGCAGGGCCGTGCATTCGTCCATCAGGGCATGCAGCGCCACCACGCGGGCTGGGCCCAGCGTCTGGTTGATGCGCTCTTGTGATGCGCGCCAGCGGCGCTGCGCCTGCTCACGCAGCGCCACGCCCTCGGGCGTGGCCACCACCAGGCGGCTGCGCGCGTCGGGCCCGGGCTGCATGGCCACCCAGCCCGCGTCGAGCAGCGGGCGCAGGTTGCGTGTCAGCGTGGAGGCATCCAGCCCCATTGCGCGCGCCAAGGCGCCCGGCTGGATGGGCGCCAGCTTCACCACGTGCGAGAGCAGCGAATACTGCGAGCCTTTCAAGCCCAGGCTGCGCACGTCGTCGTCGTACCAACGTGACACCGCACGGCTCAGGCGCCGCAGTTTCAGGTTGGTGCAACCGCGCGGGCCCATCTCAGCCGGCGTGCTCTTGCTGCGCTGTGTGTTTGGCATTCACGCAAGTGTATCTACAATCATTGCATCTGCAACTACTTGGTATTGGTATGAGCTACCACTCCCCCCTGGACAGCGCAGCCGCCTGGCTCGAGCAGGAAGCCGCAGTGCGTGCGCGCCAGCGCCACGGGCCGGGTGCCGGCGTGGCACGCCGCGAGCAGGTAGCCGGCCTCACGGGCCTGCAGGTGATGCAGGCCGCCTTGCAGGGCGAGCTGGCCTTCGCACCCATTGCGCACACGATGGACTTCTGCCTCGTCGACATCGCCCCCGGCCGCGCCGTGTTCCAGGGCGTGCCGCAGAGCAAGCATCTCAACCCCATGGGCACCGTGCACGGCGGCTGGTACGCCACGCTGCTGGACAGCGCGGTGGGCTGCGCCGTGCACACCATGATGCCGGTGGGCCGCGGCTACACCACCGCCGAGCTCAGCGTGAACCTGGTTCGCGGCGCGGTGCCCAACGGCGAGCCGCTGCGCGCCATCGGGCAAGTGCTGCACTGCGGCCGCCAGCTGGCCACCGCCGAGGGCCGCATCGTCGATGCCAGCGGCAAGCTCTATGCCCACGCCACCACCACCTGCCTGGTCTTCGAGTTGCCGAAACCGGCCTGACGCAACTTCACAGTGCTTGACGTGGCCTTGCACCGCCAGGGCCGCGGCTGCCCTTGCAGCACGGCGGGCAGCCCCCATCTGGCAGCATCCTCCCGTCGTAACCCCGCCACCCAATGAGCAAGCTGTCGCCTTCTCGCTTCGTTTCCTTGGCCGCCGCCGCGCTGGCCGGCGCCGCGGTGGCGTTTCTGGCCGTGCCCGCGCTGGTGCAGAGCAAGGCCGATGTGTTGCCGCGCGCCGTGACGCCGCGCGGGCCGCTGGCCGCGGACGAACTCGCCAACGTCGACCTGTTCAAGAAGACCTCCCCCAGCGTCGTGCACATCACCAGCCTGGGCGTGCAGCGCGACATGTTCAGCATGAACGTGCAGCAGGTGCCACGCGGCACCGGCACCGGCTTCGTCTGGGACGGTGATGGCCACATCGTCACCAACTTCCACGTCATCCAGGGCGCCAACGCTGCGCGGGTGACGCTGGCCGACCAGAGCAGCTACGACGCCAAGCTGGTGGGCCAGTTTCCCGACCGTGACCTGGCCGTGCTGCGCATCGAGGCGCCCAAGGACAAGCTGCCGCCGATTGCGGTGGGCGCCAGCCGCGACCTGCTCGTCGGCCAGCGCGTCTACGCCATCGGCAACCCTTTCGGGCTGGACCAGACGCTGACCATCGGCGTCATCAGCGCGCTGAACCGCGAGATCGAAAGTTTCAACGGTCGCAGCATCCGCGGCGTGGTGCAGACCGACGCCGCCATCAACCCCGGCAACTCCGGCGGCCCGCTGCTCGATTCGGCGGGCCGGCTGATCGGCGTCAACACGCAGATCGCCAGCCCCAGTGGCGCCAGCGCCGGCATCGGCTTCGCCATTCCCGTGGACGAAGTCAACCGCATCGTGCCGCGCCTGATCCGCGACGGGCGCTTCGTGCGGCCGGCCATCGGCGTGTCGGCCGGGCCGCCCAACCTGCAACGCGCACTGAACCTGCCCAAGGGCGTGGCCATCGTGCAGGTGGGCAACGGCTCGCCGGCCGCCCGTGCCGGCTTGCTGCCCTTCCGGCGCGGCAACAGCGGCGAAGTGCTGGCCGGCGACGTCATCACCGCCATCAACGGTGAGCCGGTGAACGATTTCGACGACATGCTGACGCTGCTGGAAAACCGCCAGCCCGGTGAGACCGTGGCCTTGACGGTGTGGCGCGAGGGCCGCAGCCGCAAACAGAACCTGGTGCTTGCCAGCCCGCAGTGACGCCGTGAAAGATCTTGGCCCCGCAGCCGACCTCGATGCATCGCCCAACGAAGGACTTGCCATGACCCGCCGTCAACTCATGAACCTGCTGTCGCTCTTCGGCGTCGGCGGTGCCGCCGCCGCTACCACAGCCACCGATGCCCTGGCCGCCTCCAAGCCCACGCGCGCCGACCGCGTGGAACTCGCCGAGGCCGAATGGCGCAAGCGCCTCACGCCAGCGCAGTTCGACGTGCTGCGCAACGAAGGTACCGAGCGCCCCTTCACGAGCGCGCTGAACGAAGAGAAGCGCGCCGGCAGCTACCAATGCGCCGGCTGTGCGCTGCCGCTGTTCAGCCACGCCGGCAAGTTCGACAGCGGCACCGGCTGGCCCAGCTTCCACACCCCGCTGCCTGATGCCTTGGGCACCAGCACCGATTTCAAGCTCATCCTGCCGCGCACTGAGTACCACTGCGCGCGCTGCGGCGGCCACCAGGGCCATGTCTTCAACGACGGCCCGAAGCCCAGCGGCAAGCGCTACTGCAACAACGGTGTGGCGCTGCGTTTCGTCGCGGAGGCCGCATGAAGTTTCCGCGTTTGAGCGCCGGCTGGCTGGGCGGCTTGTTGGCGGCGACGGCCTTGGGCGGCGCCGCGATGTTGGCGGGCGCGCAGGGCGGCGCAACAGCACCTGCAGCCGCGCCGGGCACGGCGGTGGCCACCTTCGCCGGCGGCTGTTTCTGGTGCGTGGAGGCCGATTTCGACAAGGTGCCGGGCGTCATCTCCACCACCTCGGGCTACACCGGCGGCACGGTGGCCAACCCCAGCTACGAGCAGGTGTCGTCGAAGAGCACGGGCCACGCCGAGGTGGTGCGCATCGTATTCGACCCCAAGCTCGTGAGCTACGAGACGCTGCTGCAGAAGTACTGGCACAGCATCGACCCCACCACGAAAGACCGCCAGTTCTGCGACAGCGGCAGCCCTTACCGCAGCGCCATCTACACGCACGATACGGCCCAGGCTGCGGCTGCCAGGGCCTCACTGGCAGCGCTGGAGAAGAGCAAGCCCTTCAAGGAGCCCATCGTGACCACCATCGAGACGGCCGGGCCGTTCTACGAGGCCGAGGGCTACCACCAGGACTACTACAAGAAGAACCCGGTGCGCTACAACTACTACCGCCTGAGCTGTGGCCGCGATGCGCGACTGAAACAGCTGTGGGGCGACAAGGGCTGAAGTCGCGGCGAAGTCAGCGCTTGGGCGGTCCGCCGCGCGAAGTCGGCGGACGGCCACCGCCGCCGCCACCCCCGCCCGAGCGGCCACCAGCAGGCGCGCCCGCCCGTCCGGCGGATCCACCGCCGCCACCAGGTCGGCCGGCGCCGGGTCGGCCTCCGCCACCACCGCCGCTACCGCTGCGGCCACCACCACCACCCCCGCCACCACCACCCGCGTAGCCGCCGCGGCCACCACCGCCACCACCCGCATTGCGCTTGGTACCGCCGATGCCGATGGTCATGCGGCCGAGCACGATGGGCTCGGCCTTCTCGTTGGCCGGCGGCCCGAAGCCGGGCACTTCTTCGCGCGGAATGCTGCGCTTGATGAGGCGCTCGATGTCCTTGAGGAAGATCTCCTCGTCCACGCACACCAGCGAGATCGCCTCGCCCAGGGCGCCGGCACGGCCAGTGCGGCCGATGCGGTGCACGTAGTCTTCCGGCACGTTGGGCAGCTCGAAGTTCACCACGTGCGGCAGCTGGTCGATGTCGATGCCGCGCGCGGCGATGTCGGTGGCCACCAGCACGGCCAGCTCACCGGCCTTGAAGTCGGCCAGCGCCTTGGTGCGCGCGGTCTGGCTCTTGTTGCCGTGGATGGCCATCGCGCTGATGCCCTGCTCGTTCAGGTACTCGGTCAGGCGGTTGGCACCGTGTTTCATGCGCGTGAAGACCAGCACCTGGTGCCAGTCGCCGCTCTTGATCAGGTGCGCCAGCAGTTCCTTCTTGCGTTCGCGGCCCACCGGGTGCAGCTTCTGCGCGATGGTCTCTGCGGTCTGGTTGCGGCGCGCCACCTCGATGAGCGCGGGCGCGTTGAGCAGCTTGTCGGCCAGGGCCTTGATCTCGTCGCTGAAGGTGGCGCTGAAGAGCAGGCTCTGCTTCTTCTCCGGCACGATGGCCAGCACCTTCTTGATGTCGTGGATGAAACCCATGTCGAGCATGCGGTCGGCCTCATCCAGCACGAAGATCTCGACGTGGCTCAGGTCCAGCGTGCGGTTCTGGTGGTGGTCGAGCAGGCGGCCGGGCGTGGCCACCAGGATGTCGACGCCCTTGCGCAGACGGTCCACCTGCGGCTGCATGCCGACGCCGCCGAACATCACCATGCTGGTGAGCGGCACGTGCTTGCCGTAGGTGCGCACGCTTTCTTCCACCTGCGCGGCAAGTTCACGCGTGGGCGTCAGGATCAGGCAGCGGATGGCGACGCGGCCGCGTGCGTCCTTCTTCTGCGGCTGCAGCATCAGGCGGTGCAGCATGGGCAGCACGAAGCCGGCCGTCTTGCCGGTGCCGGTCTGGGCACCGGCCAGCAGGTCGCCGCCCTTCAGCACCTGGGGAATGGCTTGCGCCTGGATCGGGGTGGGCGTGTCGTAGCCCTGTTCGGCAACGGCGCGCAGCAGCGGCTCAGCAAGGCCGAGTTCAGTAAACAGCATGTGAGTTTGAAGCCCGTGGCGGGCTTGGGGTTCGCGGCCTGCTGTCGCCCGTGGCGGGCGCACCAGTCGGGTAGGCGCGAGGGATGGGTAGGGAAGTCGGAACGACCCCGCCGCGATGACTGGATGCCGCGGCGATGTGCAGATTCTACGCTGCGCCGCAGCATGAAGCGGTTCGGCAAGGCCGCAAACGGCCCGCTGTTCGGGCCTTGCCGGCCCTCTCACGGATAATTCGCGGTTTCCCCCGCAGCCGAATCGAGAGCCCATCCATGGCCCAGTACGTCTTCACCATGAACCGCGTCGGCAAGATCGTGCCGCCCAAGCGGCAGATCCTGAAGAACATCAACCTGTCCTTTTTCCCCGGCGCCAAGATCGGCGTGCTGGGCGTCAACGGCAGCGGCAAGAGCACGCTGCTCAAGATCATGGCCGGCCTCGACAAGGAGATCGAAGGCGAGGCCACGCCGATGCCGGGCCTGAACATCGGCTACCTGCCGCAGGAGCCGCTGCTGCCGCCCGACGACACCGTGCGTGAGTGCGTGGAACAGGGCATCGGCGGCGTGCTCGCTGCGAAGAAGCGCCTGGACGAGGTCTACGCCGAGTACGCCGACGAAAACGCCGATTTCGACAAGCTCGCCGCCGAGCAGGCCGAACTGGAAGCCATCATCGCGGCGGCCGGCAGCGAGAACACCGACCTGCAGCTGGAACTGGCCGCCGACGCCCTGCGCCTGCCGCCCTGGGACGCCAAGATCGGCCTGCTGTCGGGCGGTGAAAAACGCCGCGTCGCGCTGTGCCGGCTGCTGCTCAGCAAGCCCGACATGCTGCTGCTCGACGAGCCCACCAACCACCTGGACGCCGAGAGCGTGGAGTGGCTCGAACACTTCCTGCAGCGCTTCCCGGGCACCGTGGTCGCGATCACCCACGATCGTTACTTCCTTGACAACGCGGCCGAGTGGATTCTCGAACTCGACCGCGGCGCCGGCATCCCGTGGAAGGGCAACTATTCCGACTGGCTGGACCAGAAGGAAACGCGCCTCGAGCAGGAACAGAAGACCGAAGACGCGCGCATGAAGGCGATGAAGGAGGAGCTCAAATGGGTGCGCTCCAACGCCAAGGCGCGGCAGACCAAGAGCAAGGCGCGCCTGGCGCGCTTCGAGGAACTGAGCGACGTCGAGTACCAGCAGCGCAACGTCACCAACGAGATCTTCATTCCCGTGGCCGAGCGCCTGGGCAATGAGGTCATCGAGTTCGTCGACGTCAGCAAGAGCTTCGGCGACCGCCTGCTGATGGACAAGGTCAGCTTCAAGGTGCCCGCGGGCGCGCTGGTGGGCATCATCGGCCCCAACGGCGCGGGTAAGTCGACGCTGTTCCGCATGCTGCAGGGCATCGAGAAGCCCGACAGCGGTGAAGTCAAGATCGGCAAGACCGCGCAGCTGGCCTTCGTCGACCAGAGCCGCGAAAGCCTGGACGGCGAGAAGACGGTGTGGGAAGACGTCTCAGGCGGCCTGGACAACATCATCGTCGGCAAGTTCGTGATGCCCAGCCGCGCTTACCTCGGCCGCTTCAACTTCAAGGGCAACGACCAGCAGAAGCGCGTCGGCAGCCTGTCCGGCGGTGAGCGCGGCCGCCTGCACCTGGCCAAGACCCTCGCCAAGGGCGGCAACGTGCTGATGCTGGACGAGCCGTCCAACGACCTCGACGTCGAAACCCTGCGCGCGCTGGAAGAAGCGCTGCTCGAATTCGCTGGCAGCGCGATGGTCATCAGCCACGACCGCTGGTTCCTCGACCGCATCTGCACCCACATCCTGGCCTGCGAGGGCGACTCGCAATGGTTCTTCTACAACGGCAACTACCAGGAGTACGAAGCCGACAAGAAGAAGCGCCTGGGTGAAGAAGGCGCGCGGCCCAAGCGCGTGCGCTTCAAGCCGATCCGGTAGGCGACAACGCAGCCTGCGGCGTGCAGGGCTGCCGCTGATGCGGCAGCGGGTCGGCGGCAGCTGGGCAGCAGGAAGGCGGGCTTTGGCCGAGAATGCGCCATCACTTTCCTGGCGCCCGGCGCTAGTGCATGCCATGCGCATACGCCCCAACACCCGTCGCGCGGCGCTGACCGCCGCCACCACCGTGCTGCTGGGCGCCTGCGCGCAGCTGCCCAAGGACGAAGCGGCCAAGCCCGCAGCCACGAACAAGGCGGCCGCCGCGACGCCGTCTGTTGCCGCCTCGGCGCCGGTGGCTTCACCCGCCGGCCCTGCGGGCGCAGCGTCGGGCGCCTCAGGCCCGATGGGCTCGGCGGCAGCGGCTGCGGCCACAGGGGCGCGCCCCGGCACGGCCACCCCAGCAGCCGCCACCGCCGGGGGCCCTCCCGGCGGCCCGCCGCCCTTTGCTGCGGTCATCAAGGACGCGCGCCGCATCGATGGCCCGCTGGTGATGTGGCAGAAGGACGACAAGGCCTGGATCGAGCTGCTGCCGGCGCAACTCGGCCAGCCCTTTCTGCTGTCGCCCAAGATCAAGAGCGGCATCAGCGAAGCCTGGGTGCTGGGCGGGCTGATGGCCCTGCCCATCAACGGCGCCGGCGGCGCGCAGGTGGTGGAGTTCGTGCGCGTCAACAACCAGGTGCGGCTGCAGGCGCGCAACACCGAGGTGAGGGCCGCTGCCGGCACGCCCGAAGCGCGCGCGGTGGCCGACAGTTATTCCAACAGCCTGCTGGCTTCGGTGCCAGTGGCCAGCGCGCCGCACCCTGACCGCAAGAGCGTGCTGGTGGAAGCCAACGGCATCTTCCTCGGCGACATGCTGGGCATTGGCATGATGTTGCAGCGTGGCCTGCGCCAGGGTTATGCGCTGGACCGCAACAACTCGGTCATCACCGCGGTGCGCGGCTCGCCGGTGGCCACCACGCTGGAAACGCAGGCGCACTTTTTCACCGGCGGTGTCTCCGTGCCCGGCCTGGGTGGGCCACCCGGCGCGCCGGTGCCGGCGATCCCGCGTTTTCTGCCCGATGCGCGCAGCCTGCTGGTGGGTTTGAGCTTCTCGCTCGCACCGCTGCCTGAAACACCGATGGCCGTGCGCCGTGCCGACCCGCGCGTGGGCCTGTTCACCACCACCGTGCTCGACTTCAGCGACGAGCTC
Organism: Betaproteobacteria bacterium; assembly: GCA_031372905.1. Classification (GTDB taxonomy): domain Bacteria; phylum Pseudomonadota; class Gammaproteobacteria; order Burkholderiales; family Burkholderiaceae_C; genus Rubrivivax. Next base: position 40,821 of record JANMMD010000102.1, on the reverse strand, counting down.
GCGCGCACGCCGCGCCAGCGCTACATCACACGCTGGCGGCTGGAAAAGAAGGACCCGGCCGAGGCGCTGTCCGACCCCGTCAAGCCCATCACTTTCTGGATCGACCGCAACGTGCCGCTGGCCTACCGCGAAACAGTGCGCGCGGCGGTGCTGGAGTGGAACAAGGCCTTCGAGAAGGTGGGCATCCGCGGCGCATTGCAGGTGGAACAGCAGCCGGACGATGCGAAGTTCGACACGCTGGATTACGGCTACGCCTCGGTGCGCTGGATGATGAACGCCGAGCCCAGCTTCGGCGCCATCGGGCCTTCTCACATCGACCCGCGCACGGGCGAAATCCTCGACGCCGACATCGCCTTCGAGGGCATCACCACGCGCGGCGTGCGCGGCCTGCGCGCCCAGGTGCTGGGGGCGCCCCGCGTGGCCTCTGCCGGCCACGGCGCGATGACATCGGCCCAGAGTTTTGCCCGTGTCTTCGAGCCACCGGCAGAACTGGCTGAGCTCGCCGCACAGGGTGTGCTGCCGCCCGAGCTGGCGCGCTGCAGCCACGCCAGCTTCATGGCCGAGCAGGTGAGCTACGCGATGGACGTGCTGGAGGCGCGCGGCGAACTCGAACCCGACAGCCCGGTGGCACAGCAGTTCGTGCAGGACTACGTCAAAGAAGCGCTGATGCACGAGGTGGGCCACGCCTTGGGCCTGCGCCACAACTTCCGCGCTTCGCGTGCGTACACCGAGGCACAGCTCTCCGACCCCGAATTCACGCGCGCCTACGGCACCACGGGCTCGGTGATGGAATACAACGCGGTGAACCTGGCGAGCCCGGGTAAGACCGGCGGCGTTCCCTTCCAGACCACACTCGGGCCCTACGACTACTGGGCCGTGGAGTACGCCTACAAGCCCATGGCCGTGGGCGCGAAACCCGAAGAGATGAAGGCCGAGCTGCAGAAGATCGCCGAGCGCGGCAAGGAGCCGCAGCTGGCCTTCGGCACCGACGAAGACATCTTCTTCGGCCTCGACCCCGAGATCATCCAGGGCGACCTTGGCGCCGACCCGCTGGCCTTCGCCGCCAAGCGCCTGGCCATCGCCCGCGACCTGTTCAAGCGCCAGGAAACCCGCACCCTGCCGCCCGACAGCGACTACGCCGTGCTGCGCCGCTCACTGGGCTTTGCGATCGGCGACGTGGCGCGTGCGGTCGGCGTCCTGGCGCGGCAGATCGGCGGCGTGCGCACGTTGCGCGACTTCCCCGGCAGCGGGCGCGAGCCGCTGCTGCCGGTGAGTGCCACGGTGCAGCGGCAGTCGCTGGACCTGATGTCCAAGGCGGTACTGTCTGCGGATGGCCTGAACCTCACGCCGGCGCTGCAGCGCCGTCTGGCGCCGGACTACCTGGACCGCGCCGAATTTGTCGGTGAACCCACCGATTTCGCGCTGCCGCAGCGCCTGCTCGGGCTGCAGCAGGCGCTGCTGAGTTTCCTGATGAGCGACGGCCTGGCCGCACGCGTGCTGGACAGCGCGACCAAGGTGGACAAGCCCGCCGAGGCCTTCCAGCTGGCCGAGCTCTACCAGCGGCTCAGCGACGACATCTGGAGCGAACTCGGCAAAGGCAGCGTGCAGGGCGGCAGCATCCGCCCCGAACGCCGGGAACTGCAGCGCAGCCACATCAACCGCCTCGCGGTGGCGCTGCTGCGCACGTCGCCGTCGGCGCGTGCCGATGCGCGCGGGCTGACCCGGGTGCATACGCGCCGGCTGCTGCAGCGCCTGGAAGCGGCGCAAGCACGCGGCGTGCGTGCCGACAGCGACACCGGCATCCACCTGGCCGACAGCATCGACACGCTGCGCCAGGCGCTGGCCGCGCCCCTGCAGCGCCAGGGGCTGTAGGCGGCCGTTCTCCGCGTGCCGCAGCGTCGCGCCGGCGACGTGGGGGGTTGGGCCGGCTGCCTATGATGCGAGCGCCCGCGGCAACTCGCCCGGGCCCACTCCGGAGAACCGCCCATGCACGCCTGGCTCTGCACCACCCTTGACGGCGTCGACGCGCTGACCTGGCAGGAACTGCCCACCCCCGAGCCGAAAGCCGGCGAAGTGCGCATCGCCATCCGCGCTGCCAGCCTGAACTTCCCCGATCTGCTGACGGTTCAAGGCAAGTACCAGGTCAAGCCGCCGCTGCCTTTTGCGCCCGGCTCTGAGTTCGCCGGCACGGTGGAAGCGGTGGGTGAAGGCGTGACGCATCTGAGGCCCGGCATGCAGGTGGCGGCCATCGGCAGCCACGGCGGCTTTGCCACGCATGCGGTGGTGCCGGCCGCGAGCGTCATTCCGCTGCCGGCGGATTTTGCCATCGACGACGGCGCGGCCTTCGCCTTCACCTACGGCACCTCGCACCACGCGCTGATCGATCGTGCGCAGCTGCACGCCGGCGAGACCGTGCTCGTGCTCGGCGCGGGCGGTGGTGTGGGCACGGCAGCACTGCAGATAGCCAAGGCCGCAGGGGCGAAGGTCATCGCTGCCGCGTCCAGCGCTGAAAAGTGCGCGCGCCTGGCCGAACTGGGCGCCGACGCGACGCTGAACTACGGCGGCGACAAGCTCGCCCAGCTGCGCGACACCTTGAAAGAGCTGACCGCCGGCAAAGGCCCCGACGTCGTCTACGACCCGGTGGGCGGCGAGCTTGCCGAGCCTGTGTTCCGCAGCATTGCCTGGCGCGGACGCTACCTCGTGGTGGGCTTCGCTGGCGGGGCCATTCCCGCCCTGCCCTGGAACCTGGCGCTGCTCAAAGGGGCTTCGGTGATGGGCGTGTTCTGGGGCGACTTCGTGCGCCGCGAACCCAAGGCCAGCCAGATGGCGTTGCAGCAACTCGCCGGCTGGTACGCCGAGGGCAAGCTCAAGCCCGTGATCGACCAGACCTTGCCGATGAGCGAACTGAAGGCCGCCTACGCGCGCATGGGTTCGCGCCAGGTGCTCGGCAAACTGCTGCTGGTCAACCCGTAAGGGGGATCACAAATGCCAGGCACAGCGCACTTTCGGCGCTAGCATTCCAGGCTTGCCACGCAGGGAGAAACAAGATGGCCGTCAAGGTGTTGATCCTCGAAGACAACCCGGTGGCACGCAGCTTTCTCTGCCGCGTGGTGCGCGAAAGCTTCAGTGACGCCATCACCATCACCGAAGCCGGCGACCTGGAAACCGCGCGACGCCACATCAGCCTGACGGGCGGCTCGCAGGGCCTGCACGGCGTTGACCCTTTCAAGCTGTTCATGGTCGATCTCGAGTTGCCCGACGGCAACGGCATGGAGCTGCTGGCCGAGCTGACCCATTACCCGGCCACCAAGATTGTCACCACGCTGTACAGCGACGACGACCACCTCTTCCCGGCACTGCAATGCGGCGCCGACGGCTACCTGCTGAAGGAAGACCGGTTCGAGGTGCTGGTGGAAGAGCTGCAGAAGATCGTGCGCGGCCAACCACCGCTGTCGCCAGCCATCGCGCGCCGGCTGCTCACGCACTTTCGCCCCGGCGGCGGTGACAGCTCAGCGCCCGACTCGGGCTTCATGGCCACGCCCTTCACCACCAGCCGGCCGGTGCCCATCGAGAAGGCCCCCGATCATGAGCGCCTGACACCGCGCGAGAGCGAGGTGCTCACCTACCTGAGCAAGGGCTTCACGATCAAGGAAATCGCCAGCCTGATGGGCATCAAGTGGTTCACGGTCAACGACCACATCAAGTCGATCTACAAGAAACTCAACGTCAGCAGCCGCGCCGAAGCGGCCGTGCTGGCCAGCAAACAAGGCTTGGTGTGAACATGCTGGCCTCCGAGATCTTCGTGCGCTGAGCGCAGCTCCTCTCGCTTCCACGCGCCGATGGGCGAGCCGGCCACCCCGAACACCCGGCGTGCAGCGCGGGATTCGTTCTTCGAAGCCAGCGCCTTCGAGCGCAGCACAGACACCCTCGACGCTCGAGCCTTCGCCTGGCGGCGGCAGGCCTTGGTCATGGCCGCCGTGCTGGGCTGTCTGGCCGTGTTCGTGCTGGCGCGCTGGCTGGCCGCTGCGCCCCAACTGGGTGGTGATTGGCTCGCCGGCCCAGGCGGAGCGCTGGTGCTGCAGGAGCCGGCGCGCACCGGCACCGGCCGATCTCTGACGGTCTTGGCCATCGGCCAGCGCGGCGAAACGCCCGTGGCCGTGGATGCGCTGCTGCTGCACCGTTGGCCACGCTGGCAGGTGAACGATGGCCTGCGCGCGCGCCAGTTGCAGCAGCACGAAGCCCTGGCGGCCATGCTGGCACGAGGTGAGGGCCGCGTGCTGCTGCATCTGGCCGATGGCACGCTGCGCGAGGCCACGGTCAGCGCACGCGGGTACACAGGCCTGGGCTGGATGTTCTGGCCCCTCACCAGCCTGGCCTTGGCGATGTACTTGTTCGCCGTCGTGCTGTTGCTGTCGCGGCCACAGCCGCGCAACGCGCTGTTCATCGTGATGACACTGAGCCAGGCCGGCAACCTGCTCTTCATCGCGCTGGAGAGCGTGCACGGCCTGGGCCTGCCCGCTGGCACGCTGGCCAGCGACCTGCCGGTGCGCGTCACGCTCGACATCTGCACCGCCGCCGCGGCCGTGCATGCCTTCGCCTTGCGCCCGGAAGGCATGGCCGGCATGCCGAACTTTCCCCGCGTCGCCTTGCTGGCCTGGGCCGCACTGCCCTTGTGGTGGCTGGCAGTGGCCGTGGGCAATACCCTGCATGTCGCACTGCCGCTGTGGTGGCTGGCGCAAAGCGCTTGCCTGGCCTTGGGCGCCACCGCACTGGCCGTGGCGCACCGCAGCCAACGTCTGCACCCCGACGCCCACGGTCTGCTGCTGAGCCGCATGGCCACGGCGGCACTGGCAACCTTGGCACTTGTGACGCTGGCCGTGGCCCTGGCCGCCGGTGCCGGTCGTTCCGGCGGTGTCTCCGGTTTCAGTGGTGCCATTGGTGCGGTTGGTGCGGTTGGTGCCGTTGGTGCCGCTGGTGCCGGAGCTGCGGTGGCCGCGGCGGCCTCGGCCACTTGGTACCTTTTCCTGGCGTCGCTGCTGCTGCTCACGCCTTTTCTTGCGCGTCGGCGCCAGCTGTTGCGTGAATTCGCATTGCTGGCCGGCGTCAGCACCATCGTTACCTCGCTCGACCTGCTGTTCGTGGCCGTGTTCTCGCTCAGCGCCTTCACCTCGCTCGCAGTGGCGGTGTTCATCGGCCTGGGCCTCTACGCGGCCGCGCGGCAGTGGGCGCTGCAGCACCTCATCGGCACCAGCGTGCTCAGCACCGAACGCACCTTCGACCATCTCTACCGCGCCGCACGCGAGCTGCAGGTCCATCCGCAGCGATACCCGCAGCTGCTGGCGCAGCTGATGCGCGAGTTGTTCGACCCGCTGGAGGTGCAGGCCGTCGACCGTGTACCGGTGCGCGCGCGCCTGCTGGGCGGGGGCTCGGCCCTGGTGCTGCCGATGCGGCAGAGTGACGACGACGCCCCTGCCGCCGCCGTGCCCAGCCGCGCGCTCGTGCTGCGCCATGCGCAGCGGGGCCAACGCCTGTTCACGGTGGAGGATGCGCGCCTGGCCGACCGCGTGGTCGACCAACTCCGCCGCGCCGTGGCCTACGACGCCGCCGTGGAGCGCGGACGCTTCGAGGAGCGCCAGCGCATCGCGCAGGACCTGCACGACGACATCGGCGCGCGGCTGCTGACGCTGATGTATCAGGCGCAAAGCCGCGAAATGGAAGACTACATCCGCCATACGCTGCAAGACCTGAAGACGCTGACCCGCGGGCTGGCTGCGGCCGATCACCGGCTGTCGCATGCGGCTGGCGAGTGGAAGGCCGACCTGACGCAGCGCCTGAACGTGGCCCAGGCCACGCTGGATTGGGTCTTCCAGGTCGATCAGGACCGCCGGCTCACGGTGGTGCAATGGTCGGCCCTGACGCGCGTGCTGCGCGAACTGGTCAGCAATGCGCTGTACCACGGCCACGCCACGCACGTGGAGGTGAACTTCCGCCTCGACGGCCCGCTGCTGCGCCTGCAGGTGGCCGACGACGGCGAGGGCCGTGCCCCGGAAGGCTGGGCCCACGGCCTGGGCCTGGGCGGGGTGCGCAAGCGCGTGAAGCTGCTGGGCGGTGAAGTGGCCTGGGGTGAGAACCAGCCGCGCGGCATCGTCTGCATCGTCCGCGTGCCCGATTTCCTGGCGAGGCCCTGAGTTCAGCAGAGGCCTTCCGCGCCGTCGAACGGAAGCGACGAACACCCACCGCGAACGAAGGGCCAGCGTCGCAGTCAGCCATGGCAGGTCAGAGTGCAAGGCGCGGCGTTTTCGAGGGACAATACGCGCTTCGCGACGATCGGGGCTGCACACCCCGGCCAACATCTGCTATGACCACTCGCCGCACGCCCCCTGCCCCTGAAACCCCTAGCGGGCCCAAGCTTCGCCAGACCCAGGCCGAGTACACCGCTGCACGGCCCAACGCCGAGCCTGGCGTGCGGCCGATGATGTCGAGTTCGAAGATGTACGTGTGCATACGCTGCCACGCCAATTTCAAGACCGGCGATGGCAAGCCCGATCCTCGGCTGCGCGGCCTCGGCCGTTGTAATACTTGCTTGGGTGTCACCGTTCCGGCGCCCTGAAGCGTTATCCAGCTTCCATCCCCAACCACGGAGATTCCGTTCCATGTCGCAAAACAACCGTCGCACCTTCCTGCTGCAAGTCGCGGTCGCAGGCACCGCTCTGGCCACGACCCAGGCACGTGCCCAGGCCAAGCTCGATGAAAAGGACCCGCAGGCCGTGGGCCTGGGCTACGCGGCCGACACCACGAAGGTAGACGCCAAGAAGTACCCCAAGCACACCAAGGACCAGAAGTGCAACAACTGCGCTCTGTACCAGGGCAAGGCCACGGACGCAGCCGGCGGCTGCCCGCTGTTTGCCGGCAAGCAAGTTGCTGGCGGGGGCTGGTGCAGCGCCTGGGCCAAGAAGGCCTGAGGACTGTTCCTCGATCTTGCAAAACGGCCCTGCGGGGCCGTTTTTTGTTTTGGCGTCAGGCCCGCTCCAACAGCTGGGCCACGTGCTCGCCGATGGCCAGCGACGACGTGAGCCCCGGCGATTCGATGCCGAAGAGGTTCACCAGCCCGCCCACGCCGTGGCGGGCCGGCCCGTCGATGCGGAAATCCGGCGCAGGCTCGCCAGGCCCGTGAATCTTTGGCCGCACGCCGCTGTAGGCCGGCTGCAATGCGCAGTCGGGCAAGCCGGGCCAGTACCGACGGATCGCCTGCTCGAAAGCCTGCGCGCGCGCAGGGTCGACTGCGTAGTCGATGCCCGTCAGGTCTAGAGCGTCCAGCCATTCCAGATCGGGCCCGAACCGCGCTTGTCCGGCCAGATCCAGTGTGACGTGCACGCCCAGCCAGGCATCGACGGGCGCTGGGTAGATCAGGTGTTCGAACGGCGTCTTGCCCGCCAGCGTGAAGTAGCTGCCCTTGGCGAAATGCGGCTGCGGCACGTGCTCGGCTGACAAGCCTTCGAAGCGCCGCGCCAGCGCACAGGCGTGCAGCCCGGCGGCGTTGATGACGCGGTGGGCTTCTATCTCGAAGTCTTCGCCATCGGCCGTGCGCAGCTGCACCAGCGCCGGCCGCCCGGCGCGGAACTGCGCCGCGAGTGCTTTTGATCGCAGCGCCAGTGCACCGCCCGCTGCCTCCATGTCACCCTGCAGCGCCAGCATCAGGCCATGGCTGTCGACGATGCCGGTGCTGGGCGACCACAGCGCAGACGTGCAGGCCAGTTCGGGCTCCAGCGCGATAGCTTGTTGGGCACTCCACAGTTCGGCCGGTACCCCATTGGCTGCCGCCCGCTGCGCCAGCGCCAGCAGCGCTGCATGCTGCTCCGGCGCGGTGGCGACCACCAGCTTGCCGCAGGCGCGGTGCGGCACGCCGTGCGCCTCACACAAGGCGTAGAGCAAAGCCTTGCCGCGCACGCACAGTCGGGCCTTCAGCGAGCCCGGTGTGTAGTAAAGGCCGGCGTGGATGACCTCGCTGTTGCGTGAGCTGACGCCGCGGCCTATACCCGCCTCGGCCTCGGTGACGATGGTCTCCAACCCCGACATGGCCAGCGCCCGGCCGACTGCCAGACCCACCACGCCAGCACCGATCACCAGCGCATCGATCTTCTCCAATGCAGGCCCTTCAGGCGCTCACGACGGACGCCAGCCCCTGAAACAACAACGGCCCCGAAGGGCCGTATCGACAACAACGGCCTTGACGGGCCGTGTGAACATCTGCAGTGGGGTGGCTGATGGGACTCGAACCCACGACGACCAGAATCACAATCTGGGACTCTACCAACTGAGCTACAGCCACCGCAGAGACTTCAAATTATAGCGGCCCGCGCCGCCCAAGCCTACGGGCGCGCACCAGAGGCCGCCGCGGCGGGCGCGGCAGCGGCGGCGGTCACGTTGGCCTTATAGCGCTTCTTCAACGCAGCCAGATAAGCGTCGGTCTCGGCCGCAGCCCAGGCCTGCGCGTACTGGGCACGCAGCGGTGCTTCGCCACCGGGCGGCATTTCGCGCGGCAGCACCTGCATCACACGCATCACGAAGTAACCCTCGGCGCCCAGGTCGACCCCGGTGACCTGCGGCAGCTTCGTGGCGTCGGCGCGCAGCGCGGCATCCATCAGCAGGCGCGGCATGCCTTGGGCGGTCGCGCGCGAAACCGTCAACACAATGGGCAGCGGCTCGTTGCTGGTGCCGGCCTTCAGTGCAGCCACGCGGGCCTCACCTTCCTGTCGCGCCAGCACGGCGCTGCGCTCGTCGACGAGGCGCTGGCGCACGCGGTCCTTCACTTCGGCCAGCGGCAGGGCACGCGCCGGCGTGTAGTCGACGACACGCGCCGACACGAGCTGGTTGGTGCCGACATCCACGGCGTCCGTGTTGCGCTTGTTGCGCAGCGTCTCGGCACCGAACACCGCACCCAGCAACTTGGCCGATGCCAGCGGGCCAGTGGCACCCGGTGCCGGCGTGCGCGTGACGGTGGCCGTCATCGTGCTCAGCTTCAGCTTGTCGGCCACGGGCTTGAGGCTGTCGCTCTGTTCGTAGACCGTGTTGGTGAAAACCTCGGCGGCCTCGGCCCAGCGCTTCTGGCCCGCGCTCTTGCGCAGTTCGGCCTCGACCTCGGCACGCACGGCCTCGAAGGCTTTGGTCTGGCCGCCGCGCACACCCGTGACGGTGATGATGTGGAAGCCGAAGTCGCTCTCGACGATGCCGCTGGTTTCGCCTTGCTTCAACGCGAAGGCGGCATCTTCGAACGGCTTCACCATCTGGCCGCGGCCGAAGAAGTCGAGGTCGCCGCCTTGGGTGGCCGAGCCGGTGTCATCGGAGTTCTTGCGCGCCAGGTCAGCAAACCCCGCCGGGTTCTTGCGCACCTCGGCCAGCAGCCCCTCGGCCTTGGCCTTGGCCTTGGCGCGTTCGTCGGCCGTGGCGCTGGCTTCGGCCTTCACCAGGATGTGGCTGGCTCGGCGCTCTTCGGGTGTGGAGAAGCGTGCAATGCCGTCGGTATAGGCCTTGCGCAGCTCTTCATCGGTGAAGGTCTGACTCTGCGCCAGCTGGTTGATGTCGAGCAGCACGTACTCGATGCGCGCCTGCTCGGGTGCCTGGAACTGCGCGCCGTTGGCGGCGTAATAGGTCTCGATCTCGGCATCGGTGAGCTGCACCTTGTCGCGGTAGGCGGCGGGGTCGAAGCGCTGCAGTTGCACGGCACGGCGCTGCATGAAGGCATCGAGCGCTGCGGTCGCCGGCACGGCGCTGGCGGGTGCGGTCTGCAGCACGCCGGCCACCACCTGGCGCAGGCCCAGCTCCTGGCGCAGGCGCTGGTCGAAGAGCGCAGGGGTCAGGCCCTGGCCCACCAGCGCTTCGCGGCTGATGCGGCCATCGGGGCCGCGAAAGCCAGCGTACTGCGGGTCGTTGTCGAACAGACGTGCCATGCGCGCGTCGGTCGGGAAGAGGTTCAGCTTCGTGGCCGCGGTCATCAGCACGCGTTCACGCACGAGCGCGTCCAGCGTGTCGAGGCGGCGCTCGGGCGTGTCCAGCGCAGCGGTGTCCCGGGTCGGTGCCTGGCGGCGCTGGTTGTCGATGAAACGCTTGTGCGCTTCGTCCCATTCAGCGCGCGAGATCTTCTGGCCATCCACCTTGGCCACCGCCTCGTTGCCCGCGTCATTGAAGCTGGAGTAGCCCTCGACGCCGAAGAAGATGAACGAGGGAATGATCAGCAGCAGCAGGAAACCCAGCACCAGGCGGGTGTGGTCGCGGATGAAATCGAACATCGAGAAGGATCCTGGTGACGCGCGAGTGAGTTCACGCGGGAAGCGCTGCAGTGCGGCCCACGCAGGGCCAGCTCAGGTTCGAAGAAGGCACGTGGAGCCCGCATCAACCCGACGCGCCATATCGCCGCCCCGAGCATGCGAGGGGCCGAATTCTACCGAAGGGTCTGGTGGGTGCTGACGGGTTCGAACCGCCGACCTACGCCTTGTAAGGGCGCCGCTCTACCGGCTGAGCTAAGCACCCGGTGTGCTTGCCTTACTTGACGCCGTTGAGGCCGTCTTTCAGGGCCTTGCCCGGGCGAAACTTGGGCACCTTCGCGGCCTTGATCTTGATGGCAGCGCCCGTGCGTGGGTTGCGCCCCGTGCGCGCGGCCCGCTTGGGCGCGGTGAAAGTACCGAAGCCCGTGACGGTGACACTGCCACCCTTTTTCAGCGTGGTCTTGACGGCGCCGATGAGGGCCTCAAGCGAGCGGCCAGCGGCAGCCTTGGAGATGTCGGCCTGCTTGGCGATGTGCTCGATCAGTTCACTCTTGTTCACGTCGCGGTTCCCCTCTTCAGGTGTCTTGGCTGTTCGGTGGCGTCGTCTGCCTGGTGTGGCTCACTCGGTGCTCACTGGGTGCTCACCGCGGCTGCCAATTCATTACATCCCGCTCGATTCGAGAGTGTCAAGCGAGGGCGCGATTCTAGGCCCAGCCTGCAGCCACCGGCCGGTCGGAGCGCGCCGTGAAAACACGTGCTTGCACGCTTGACACGCCGCATCAAACGCAACCTCAAGTGCGCCGCCGCGGCTCTCGCACCACCAAAGCCACGCCCACAGCCGTGCAGGCCAGGCCCAGCAGGCTGAGTGGCGTCAGCAATTCGTCGAAGAGCCACCAGGCCAGCACCGCCGTGCAGGGCGGCACCAGGTACATCAGGCTCGTGACGGCGGTGGCCGCGCCGCGCTGAATCAGCACATACAGCAGCGAACTTCCGCCCAGCGTCAGCACCAGCACCGACCACACCAACGCCCCCACCAGCTCGGGATGCCACTCGAAGGGATAGGTCTCCAGCAGCGCCAGCGGCGTGGTGACGGCCAGGGCTGCCAACAGCTGCACGGCACTCGCGCTGCGCACATCGCAGGGCGCGACCCAGCGTTTCTGGTACAGCGTGCCGGCGGTGATGCTGGCCAGCGCCAGCACGGCCATGGCGACGTTGTTCGGTGCGGCCTGTCCGAGATGCAGCTTGTGCCACACCACCAGCACCAGCCCGGCGAGACCCAGCGCCAACCCGAGCCATTGCAAGGCCCGCACCTTGCCGTGACTGCCCTCGCTGCCCGCCAGCGCGCTGAGCCACAGCGCGGTGAGCACCGGCTGCAGGCCGACGATGAGGGAGGCCATGCCGGCACCCAGCCCCAGCTTCACCGCCATCCACACGCCACCCAGGTAGCCCGCGTGCATCAGCAGGCCCGTCACAGCCAGGTGGGCCCACTGCGCGCGGCCCTGTGGCCAGCGCGCGCCGGACCATTTCACCCAGCCGATGAAGAGCAGGGCCGAGCAGAGAAAGCGCAGCGCCAGAAAGTCCATCGGCCCGGCGTGGGGCATGCCATAGCGCGCCACCACGAAACCGGTGCTCCAGATCAGCACGAAGATCAACGGCACTGCGCGCTGCAGCGCAGCCGGAATCAAGGCTTGGGCACCTTGGCGCGGATTTCCGGGATGGCCTTGCGCAGGTAGTAGGCCATCGACCAGACGGTCAGCACCGCGGACACCCAGACCAACACCGTGCCCCAGAGCCGCGTGTCGACCCAGCGAAAGAGCGTGCCGTCGTACAGCAGAAAGGGAATGGCGACCATCTGCGACGTGGTCTTCAACTTGCCGAGCATGTGCACCGCCACGCTGCGTGAGGCGCCGATCTGCGCCATCCATTCACGCAGCGCAGAAATCGCGATCTCGCGCCCAACGATGATCAACGCCACGATGGAATCGACGCGGCCGTGCTCCAGCAACACGAGCAGACAGGCACAGACCAGAAATTTGTCGGCGACGGGGTCGAGGAAAGCACCGAAGGCCGAAGTCTGGTTGAGCTTGCGCGCCAGCCAGCCATCGAGCCAGTCGGTGAGCGCAAACAGCACGAACATCGCCGTGGCCACGAGGTTCTTCGTCGGCTCCGCCCACGACAGGTAGTACACGCCGATGATGAGCGGAATGGCCGCAATGCGCGCCCAGGTCAGCAGCGTGGGAATGGTGAAGAACATCCTCGGATTGTGCAGCCTGTGCCAGCGGCACAAGCCGGGCTTCACTCGGTGTCCAGCGTGCGCGGCTTGAAGCGCAGGTGGTCGTCGAACAGAAAGGTCTCGACCACGCGCCAGGGCTTGGGCAAGCCCGACACATCGCCATACGGCGCAGCGCGCTTGACCGCGGCGATGGCCAGCACGGTGGCCTCGTTGCCGGTGGTGGGTTTGCGCAGCACTTTGACATCGCGCACGCTGCCGTCGGCATTGAGCTGGATCTCCAGCACCGGAATGGCCAGCAGGCGGTCTGGCGGCCGTGTCGTGTAGCTGCTATCGGGGTGGGACTGGACCAGGCGCCGGGCGAACTGCACCTGCAGCGCAGCCTCAGACCGCGGCGCCGGTGGCGGTGCCAGCTTCACGTAGCGCGGATTGGCTGGTATCGGCCCGCGGTCGATGGTGGCCAGGCCTGTCTCTGCGGGGTCGATTTCTGCCGCCGACGCGGCTGCAGATGCAGATGCGGCCGCAGACGCAGAAGCTGCGAAAGCCGCCGCCGATGCAGCCGCCGAGGCCGAGGCCGCTGCCTCGGCTTCCGCCGCCGCCATGCGCACAGCAGCGGCTTCGGCCACAGGCGGCGCCGGCAACGGCGGCGCAGGCGCGCAGCCGGCCAACATGGCAACCACAGCCAGTGCCGTGATGCGCACGCGCAAGGGTTCAATGCAGCGCACGGTAGATCTCCTCTGCCAAATCTCTGGATATGCCTTCCACGCTGGCCAGGTCTTCGACGCCGGCAGATGCAACACCGCGCAGCCCGCCGAAGCGCTGCAGCAGGCGCGCGCGTTTGCGCGGGCCGACGCCGGCGATGTCTTCGAGCTTGCTGCCCCCGGTGCGCACGCTGGCGCGCTTGGCGCGCATGCCGGTGATGGCGAAGCGGTGCGCTTCGTCACGTATCTGTGCCACCAGCATCAACGCCGCCGAGTCATGCCCGAGATAGACCTTGTCGCGGCCGTCGGCGAACACGAGTTCTTCCAGGCCGACTTTGCGGCCCTCGCCTTTTTCGACGCCGACGATGAGGCCCAGATCCAGCCCGAGTTCCTGGAAGACCTCGCGCGCCATCGTCACCTGGCCGCGTCCGCCGTCCACCAGCACCAGGTCAGGCAGGCGCGCGGGGCCACGGCGGGCCTTGGCGGGTCGGGATTCGCTGTCGGCTGTGCCTGCGGGCGCGTTCACGGGCTGCGCGGCGGCGTCAAGTTCGTTGCCGGCCTTCTCCGCCGAGAGCGCCTCGGCCAGCCGCGCATAACGCCGCGTCAACACCTGCCGCATGGCCGCGTAATCGTCGCCACCGGTGATGCCTTCGATGTTGAAGCGCCGGTACTGCGCGCTCTGCATGCCGTGCGCCTCAAAGACCACGCAACTGGCCTGCGTGGCTTCGCCCGCGGTGTGGCTGATGTCGAAACATTCCACACGCAGCGCAGCCGGGTCTTCGATGTCGAGGTCCAGCGCCTCGATCAAGGCGCGCGTGCGCTGCTGCGCCGAGCCCTCTTCGGCCAGCAGGCGCGCCAGCGAAAGTTCAGCGCCCTTGGCCGCCATCTCCAGCCAGATGCGGCGCTGCTCGCGCGGCTGGTGCTGGGCGCGCACACGCACGCCCGTGGTCTCGCTCAAGGCATCCAGCAGCGCGGGGTCGACCGCATGGCTGGTCACCAGCAGCGGCGGCACCGGCTGGCCGATGTAGTGCTGCGCGATGAAGGCTTCCAGCACCGCGGCCTCGGGCGAGTTGTTCATGGCGCGGGCATTCTCGGGGCCGGCCAGCTCTTCTTCGAAACGGGCTTCGGCCTCGTCGGCACTGAGCGCGGCACCGTCGTCCACATGCTGCGGGAAGTAGGCGCGGTCGCCGAGGTGGCGGCTGCCGCGCACCATGGCCAGGTTCACGCACGCGCGGCCGCCGGCCACCTTCACGGCCAGGATGTCGACATCCTTGTCCGAGGCCGACAGGCTGCTGGCGTCCATGCTCTGCTGGTGCAGCACCTTGGAGAGCGAACCGATGCGGTCGCGCAGCGCGGCGGCCTTTTCGAACTCCAGCGCCTCGGCGTGCACCATCATGTTTGCCTGCAGGTCGTTGATGACCTCCTGCGTGTCGCCGAGCAGAAAACGTTCGGCGTCACGCACATCCCGCGCGTAGTCCCCGGGCGTGATGAAGCCGACGCAGGGTGCCGTGCAGCGCTGGATCTGGTACAGCAGGCACGGCCGGCTGCGGTGGTTGTAGACCGTGTCTTCGCAGGTGCGCAGCCGGAACACCTTCTGCATCAGCTGGATGGTCTGCTTCACCGCCCAGGCGTTGGGGTAGGGCCCGAAATAACGGTGTTTCTTGTCCACTGCGCCGCGGAAGTAACTCATGCGCGGAAAGGGGTGCGAGACGAGCTTCAGGTAGGGGTAGCTCTTGTCGTCCCGGAACAGGATGTTGAACTTGGGGTCCAGCGTCTTGATCAGGTTGTTCTCGAGCAGCAGGGCCTCGGCCTCGCTGCGCACGACGGTGGTTTCCAGCCGCGCGATGCGGCTGACCATGTGGCCGATGCGCGTGCCGTCGTGGT
Organism: Betaproteobacteria bacterium; assembly: GCA_031372905.1. Lineage (GTDB taxonomy): Bacteria > Pseudomonadota > Gammaproteobacteria > Burkholderiales > Burkholderiaceae_C > Rubrivivax. Next base: position 25,744 of record JANMMD010000102.1, on the reverse strand, counting down.
CTTTCTGCAGGTAGCTGCTGACGCGCTTCTTCAGGTTGCGCGCCTTGCCCACGTAAAGCAGGCCGCCGGCTGCGTCGTACCAGCGGTAAACGCCAGGCAGAGCCGGCAGCGCGGCCACTTCGGCCAGCAGGCGTTCACGCCCTGCGGCGGCGTCTGGCGGTGTCTGGGGGGCAGATGCGGTCATCGGCGGCGATTGTCTCCGCTTCGATAATCGCGCGATGTCAGCCTTGTTGTGGGATGTCTACTGCCGCGTCATCGACAACCTCGGCGACGCGGGCGTCTGCTGGCGCCTGGCCGCCGACCTGGCGCAGCGCGGGCAACGTGTGCGCCTGTTCATCGACGACGCCTCGCCGCTGGCCTTCATGGCGCCCGAGGGAGCCGAAGGGGTGGAAGTCCTGCCGTGGCCACGCCCACACGAGGCACTGGAACCGGGCCAGGTCGTCATCGAAGCCTTCGGCTGCCACCTGACCCCGGCGACCGAAGCCGCGATGGCGCGGCAGGCGCTGCCACCCGTGTGGCTGAATCTGGAATACCTCAGCGCCGAGGCCTATGTCGAGCGATCACACCAACTGCCTTCGCCGCAAGGCAAGGGCTTGCGCAAGTGGTTCTTCTACCCTGGCTTCACGCCGCGCACGGGCGGCCTGCTGCGCGAGGCGGGCCTGCAAGACCGGCAGCGGGCCTTCGACCGGCCCGCCTGGCTGCAGGCACAAGGCCTGGCGCTGCAAGACGGTGAGCGTGTGGTCACGCTGTTCTGCTACGACAACCCGGCCCTGCCCGCGCTGCTGCACAGCCTGGCCACACAGCCCACCTTGCTGCTGCTGACGCCCGGCCCGGCGCAGCAGCAGGTGGGCAGTGCCCCGCCCGGCGTGCGCCTGCACCGCCTGCCGTGGCTGACGCAGGCCGGCTTCGATGAACTCATGTGGGCAGCCGACCTGAACTTCGTGCGTGGCGAGGATTCGCTGGTACGCGCCTTGTGGGCCGGCACGCCGTTTGTCTGGCAGGCCTACCCGCAGCACGACGGCGCACATGGGACCAAGCTGCAGGCACTGGTGGAGCATTTGCAGTTGCCTCGCGAAGTGGCGGATCTCTGGCGTGCCTGGAACGGTCTGCACGGCCCATGGCCCGGCCTGCCCACGCTGCCGCCGGCGTGGCGCGCATGGCAAGCTTCAGCCTTGACGGCGAGCTGCGCGCTGCGCGAGCAGGCCGATCTCGCCAGCCAGCTGCTCGCGTTCGTGGCAGCCCGGCGTGCGGCTGCCTGCTAGAATCAAGGGCTTTGCGCATCGCGAATCCACGCGACCCCACCCACGGAAACCGCTATGAAGATTGCTCAAGAAATCCGGGCCGGCAACGTCATCATGCAGGGCAAGGACCCGATGGTCGTGCTGCGCACCGAGTACAGCCGCGGGGGCCGCAACGCCGCCACCGTGCGCATGAAGATGAAGAACCTGCTGAACGGTTCCGGCGCCGAAGTCGTCTTCAAGGCCGACGACAAGATGGACCAGATCGTGCTGGACAAGAAGGAGTGCACCTACACCTACTTCGCCGATCCGATGTACGTCTTCATGGACGCCGAATACAACCAGTTCGAGGTGGAAGCCGAGAACATGGGCGACGCCATCAGCTACCTCGAAGACAACATGGCTGTCGAAGTGGTGTTCTACGACGGCAAGGCCATCAGCGTGGAACTGCCCACCACCGTGGTGCGCGAGATCGAGACCGACCCCGCCGTCAAGGGCGACACCTCGGGCAAGGTGCTGAAGCCGGCCAAGCTGGTGGGCACGGGCTTCGTGATCAGCGTGCCGATCTTCGTGGAGAACGGCGACAAGATCGAGATCGACACCCGCACGCACGAGTACAAGAAGCGCGTCTGAGCCTGTTGCTCTCGCGAACCAGGCACCCTGCGGGGTGCCTTTTTCATGCGCCATCATCACCGCCATGAGCCCTGTCTCGCCCTTCGCCTCCCCATTCGCTTCGCACTTCGATTTCGAGGCTGCGGTCACCTCGCCCTTTCGCATGCAGCCCGGCCTGCGCCGCCTGCCTGCGGGCAGCACCCAGCTGACGCCGCTGCAGCCCGGTTCACGCCACCAGCGCGAGAAGCTGGCAGTGCTGACGGCCTTCTGGCCGCAGGCCCTCTGCCACCAGAGCGGCTTCGACGCCACGCCGGCCCTGCACGCGCTGTTCAGCCATGCCGCCTCCGAACACCCTGGCGCCTGGGCCTGGAACGGTGAGCTGGCCGAGGCCTTGTGGCTGGCCACGGCGGTGACGTCCAGCGGCGAAGTGCTGCAGCGGCAGCCGGGCGAGTTCGGCCTCGGCGACGAAGTGGCACGCTGCCTGAGCGGCCTGCCGCCGGCCTGGCGCCAAGCCGGGCTGGCGGCACTGGCGTTTGCCGAAGACTTCGCCATTGTCGATGGCCAGAGCGGCCACATCCCCTGGCTGGTGGTGTGCCTGCCCAGCCACTGGGCGCCCGAGGAAAAGCTGGGTCGCCACTTCACCGAGGTGCACGCGCCGGTGGCCGACAACACCCTGCTGCTGAAAGCCACGGAGGGCCTGATGCGCGTGGTGACCGGGCCCGAGCGCTGGGAGCGCTTTGTCTGGAACATCAGCGACCACCCGCGCCTGCATGCGCACCCGGCGCATGTGGAGGCGCAGCGGTGGCTGCACACGCCGGTGGCGTCGGCGTGGTTCCGCAGCGAGCGCCAGACCTTCATCCCCTTGCCGGCGGCCGCGCAGGCGGTGTTCACCATCCATGTGCAGGTGCGGCCATTGGCGGCGGTGCTGGGCAGCCCGGCCCGCGCGCAGGCGCTGCACGACGCGGTGGCGAGCATGAGCGAAGCCGTGCTCGCCTACCGCAGCCTGGGCAGCGTGCGGGCGCCGCTGCTTGCCTGGTTGGCCGAGCAGGCGCGGGCCACGGCCTGAGCAGGCGCCGCACGTGACCGCGCAGCCGCACTGGCACCACGCCGTGCTCCACGGCCACGGCCTGCCCGGGCGCTGGGCCGGACGCGCGCAGTTCGTGGTGCTGGAAACGGGCTTTGGCCTCGGCCATCACTTCCTGGCTTGCTGGCAGGCATGGCGGCAAGACCCAGCACGCTGCAAGCGCTTGTTCTTCGTCGCGGTCGAGCCGCGTCCGGTCACGGCCGATGACCTGCTGCGTGCGCACGAAGGCTCGCCCTGGGCCGGTCTGGCCCAGGCCCTCGTGCGGGCGTGGCCGCCGCTGACACCCAACCTGCACTGCCTCGGCTTCGAGCACGGCCACCTGCAGCTGCTGCTGGCCATGGGCGACGCGGCCACGGTGCTGCCGAAGCTGCGGCTGTCTGCGGACGCCCTCTGCATGCACGAGCTGGCACACGACGGCGGCGCGCTGCATCAGCAGGCACGCACCGTGAAAGGCCTGGCCGCACTGGCGGCGCCCGGTGCCACGCTGGTCAGCCTGGGCGCCACACAAGATCTGCAGGAACAGCTGCGCAGTGCCGGTTTCGTCGCACGCAGCAGCGATACGCGGCCCGATCTCACAGCAGCCGACTGGGCGCCGCGCCACCATGCGCGGCGCCCGCCGGCGCTCGCCATGCCTGAGCGCCGGGCCGTGGTGGTGGGCGCGGGCCTGGCGGGCGCGGCAGCGGCGCAGGCGCTGGCCCAGGCCGGCTGGCAGGTGACGGTGCTGGAGCGCCACGCCGCGCCCGCTTCGGAAACTTCGGGCAACCCGGCCGGGCTGTTCCACGGCACGGTGAATGCCGATGACGGGCCCTACGCCCGCCTCTTCCGCGCCGCCGCCTTGCACGCGCAAAGCGTCTACGGCGCGGCCACCGCACAAGGTGTGCCGGGTGCCGTCGAAGGCCTGCTGCGGCTGGACACGCGCGCCGGCGGCCTGCCTGCCATGCAGTGGATGGCGCAGCGCTGTGGCCTGCCTGCGGGCTATGTGCAGGTGCTCTCGGCTGCAGACGCCTCGGCGGCAGCGGGCCTGGCCTTGGCCGCGCCGGCGTGGTTCTACCCAGGTGGCGGTTGGGTCGCACCCGCGGCCTGGGTGCGGCATGCGCTGGACACGCCCGGCGTCACGCTGGTCACCGGCGCTGATGTGCAAGGCATGCAGCGCGAAGGCGGCACCTGGGTGCTGCGCGGCGCCTCCGGCGAGGTGCTGGCAGCTGCCGCCACGGTTGTCCTGGCCAATGCCGCGTCGGCACAGCAGCTGTTGTCAGCGCTGGGGCACGCGCCCTTTCCCCTGCGCCACACGCGCGGCCAGGTCACGCAGTTCGATGTCGCCCACGCGGGCCTGCGCCTGCCGCTGGCCGGCGACGGCTACGCCATCCCGCTGCCCGGCGCCGTGCTGTGTGGCGCGACGCGGGAAGCCGGTGTGCCGGGCGACACCACGCTGCGCGATGAAGACCATCGCCACAACCTGCGGCGTCTGCTCAGCTTGACGGGCTTGCAAGGCCCCACGGACGCAACCCTGTGGCAAGGCCGCACAGGCTGGCGTCTGCACAGCGACGACCGCCTGCCCATCGCCGGCGCCGTGCCGCTACCCCGGATACCCGCAGGCCAGCGCCTGGAGCCGGCCAAGCTGCTGCCAAGAGAACCGGGCTTGTTTGTGTTGACGGCGCTGGGCGCGCGGGGCATCACCCTGGCACCGCTGCTGGGGCAGCTGCTGGCAGCCATGGCCAGCGGCATGCCGTGGCCCTTGGAGCAGGACCTGGCCGATGCCATCGACCCGGGCCGCTGGCTGGTGCGCGCGGCACGCCACGGGGCCGTTCACGCTGTGGCGGCCGGGCCGGCCGGACAGGCCGACCCCGAACGTCGGGCCGACTAGCCGGCGTTCGTACCGGGCTGATCGGCCGGGGCGGCATCGTCGCCGTCGGCACCATCGGCTTCATCGCCGTCGTCGGCAATCGGCGGCAGGCCCGCGGCCTTGCGCGCGGCCTTTTCCTTGTCTTTCTCTTCTTTCTTCTTCTTCTTGGCCAGCTCGCGTTGGCGCTTCTCGAACGAATAGTTGGGTTTGGCCAAAGCAAATCCTTGGGTGACGAATATGTGCCCCGATTAGAACACCAGCTTCTGCACACCCGCCGTGGTGCCGAGCAGGCAAATGCTGGCTCGGTGGCGCGCAAACAGGCCCACGGTGACGACCCCCGGCCACTGGTTGATTTCAGCTTCCAGCGCCAGTGGGTCGGTGATCTGCAAGCCGCGCACATCGAGCAGCGGGTGGCCGTTGTCGGTGAGCAGCGCCTGGCCGCTCGGCTGCAGGCGCAGCGTCGCGGTGCCGCCGATGGCGTCGAAGCGCCGTGCCAGCTGCGGAGCCGCCATCGCAATCACCTCCACCGGCAGCGGGAACTGGCCCAACACCGCCACCTGCTTGCTGGCGTCGGCAATGCAGACGAAGCGTGCGGCGAGGTCGGCGACGATCTTCTCGCGTGTCAGCGCTGCGCCACCGCCCTTGATCATGCAGCCGCTGCCGTCGATTTCGTCGGCGCCGTCCACATAGACCGGCAGGCTCTCCACCTCGCTGGCGTCGCGCACCGGGATGCCATGCGCCAGCAGCCGCGCGGTGCTCGCCTGGCTGCTGCTGACGGCGCCGGCAAAGCAGTCCTTCATCGTGGCCAGCGCGTCGATGAAGTGGTTCACGGTGCTGCCGGTGCCCACGCCCACCCAAGCGCCGGGCACCACGTATTCCAGGGCGGCGCGCGCCACCAGGGCCTTGAGTTCGTCTTGTGTCATGCGGGCGATTATCCGCAGCCGCCTGAGAGAATCCACGTCATGTCGCTCGTGCCCTACGCCCTCACCCGCCCCTTCCTCTTCGGCCTCGACCCCGAAGCCGCCCACGACCTGACGATGGCCAGCCTGGCCCGGCTGCAGAACACGCCGGCCATGTGCCTGTGGCGCCAGCCGCGCGTGGCCGACCCCGTCACCGTGGCGGGGCTGAGATTCCCCAACCGCATCGGTCTGGCCGCTGGGCTCGACAAGAACGGCGAGTGCATCGACGGCCTCGGCGCCATGGGTTTCGGCTTCATCGAGGTGGGCACCGTCACGCCGCTGGCGCAGCCGGGCAACGCCAAGCCGCGCATGTTCCGCATCCCCGAGAAGCAGGCGCTGATCAACCGCCTGGGCTTCAACAACCAGGGCCTGCCGGCCTTTCTGGCCAACGTGCAGCGCGCGCGGAGTTTTCGCGCCGCCGGCGGCCTGCTCGGCCTGAACATCGGCAAGAACGCCGCCACGCCCATCGAGCGCGCGGTGGACGACTACCTGCTCGGGCTGGACGGCGTCTACGCCCACGCCGACTACATCACCGTCAACATCAGCAGCCCCAACACGCAGAACCTGCGTGCGCTGCAGAGCGATGCCGCGCTGGACGCCTTGCTCTCGGCACTGCAGGCGCGCCGGCAGCAACTGGCGCAGCAACACGGCAAACAAGTGCCGATGTTCGTGAAGATCGCACCCGACCTGGACGAAGCGCAGGTGGGGGTGATTGCCGCCACGCTGCAGAAGAACGGCATCGACGGCGTGATTGCCACCAACACCACCATCGCGCGTGACGCCGTGCAGGGTCTGCCGCATGCACAAGAAACCGGCGGCCTGAGCGGCGGCCCGGTTCTGGAGGCCAGCAACCGCGTCATCCGCCAGCTGCGCACGGCGCTGGGCGTGGGCTACCCCATCATTGGCGTGGGCGGCGTGATGAGCGGCGCGGATGCCCGCAGCAAGCGCGAGGCCGGCGCTGACCTGGTGCAGATCTACACCGGCTTGATCTACCGCGGGCCCGAGCTCGTGAACGAAGCGGCGAACGCACTGAAGGGGCGTTGAAGGCGCGTTGAAGGCGCGCCGTGCCGGCCGCGCCTTCAGTCGCCCATCACGATGCCTTCGCGGCGCGGGTCGGCGCCGCCAAACCAGCCTTGCGGCGAGCGCTGTATCACCTGCAGGCCACTGGTCAGGTCCACCTCGTTCACCGTGTGGCCGCGCTCGCGCAGCGCCTGCACCGTGGCCGGCGGAAAGCGGCCTTTCTCCAGGAACACCGGCCCGCCCGTGCTGCCGAAGTGCGGCAGGTCGATGGCCTGCTGAACGTCCAGGCCCCAGGCCAGCGCGCCCAACAGCGTGCGGCCGGTGAAGTGCATGATGAAGCTGCCGCCCGGCGAGCCCAGGCTCATCAGGAACCCGCCACTCTTGGCATCGAAGACCAGGGTCGGGCTCATGCTCGAACGCGGCCGCTTGCCGGGCTGGATGCGGTTGGCCACGGGCTGGCCCTGCGCGTCGGCAGGCTGCATCGAAAAATCGGTCATGTGGTTGTTGAGCAGGAAGCCGCCGGGCAAGCCGGTGCCGCCGTCGCTCATCACCCGCGCGCCGAAGGCCGACTCGACGCTGCTCGTCAACGCCACCGCACGGCCCTGGGCATCGACCACGCTGACGTGGCTGGTGCCGGTTTCCGCCTGCTGCGGCATCGGTGCCCAGGCCACGGGTGCCGCACCGGGGGGCCGGCCTGCCTGCACCTGCGCGGCGCGTTGCGGGCCGATCAGTGCGGCGCGCTCGGCCAGGTAGGCCGGCTGCAGCAGGCTGCCCCAACCCGACCCAGGCGCCGCGACGAAGGCCGGGTCGGCGACATACAGCGCACGGTCGGCGTAAGCCAGGCGCGTGGCCTCGATGTAGCGATGCAGCCATTCGACATCGGGCACACCCTGCTGCAAGCGCGCCGGCGCGCCGGCCTCCATCATGCCCAGCACCTGCAGCATCGCCAGGTGGCCCGACGATGGCGGCGGGAAACCGCAGACGCGGTAGACCGTGCGCCACAGCGTGCACAGCGGCTCACGCTTGACTGGCGTGTAGCCGGCCAGGTCGGCGGCAGCCAGGCGGCCGGGCACGCTGTGCGTATTCACGCGCGCCAGCATGTCGGCGGCCACCGGCCCGGCGTAGAGGCCGGCACTGCCTTGCGCGGCGACGGCGCGCAGCACCGTGGCCAGCGCCGGGTTGCGCAGCACGTGGCCCACCGGCAGCGCCGTGCTGTCGGCCGCGTAGTAGTGCGCGCGGGCCAGCGCGTCGCGGCGCAGCAGGCGGTCGGCCTGCAGCAGGCCGTGCAGGCGCGGGCTGATGGCAAAACCCTGCTCGGCCAGCGCGATGGCGGGTTCGAACAAGCGCGCCCAGGGCAGCTGGCCGTGCACACGGTGCGCGGCCTCCAGCATCTTCACCACGCCCGGCGTGGCCACGGCGCGGCCACCGAAGACGGCATCGCCATAGGCCGGCGCCTGACCCTCGGGGCCGAGGAACATCTTCTCGTCGGCGGCCGCCGGCGCCGTCTCGCGGCCGTCCCAGGCTTCGCTACGGCGGCCGTCGAAGTGCATCAACAAGGCACCGCCACCGATGCCGCTGCTCTGCGGCTCCACCAGTGTCAGCACCATCTGCGCGGCGATGGCGGCATCCAGCGCCGAGCCGCCGGCGCGCAGCATCCGGTGGCCGGCCTCGGTGGCCAGCGGGTTGGCGGCGGCCACCATCTGGTGGCGCGCCGTCCAACCGGGCTTGTCGACCCAGCCCGAGGGGCGCTCGGGCTGCATGTCGGCCACGCTGGGCGGCGTGGCGGACGACCCGGGCCCCGGCGGCTGCGCGCAGCCGACCAGTGCCCAGATGAAAAACAGTGCGCTGGCTGCAGCGCGGCGGCTCACAGCAAGGGCACGCCGGTCTTGGCCTGCAGTTCTTCGTGCGTCACGCCCGGCGCCAGCTCCACCAGCTTCAAGCCTTGCGGGGTGACGTCCATCACCGCCAGGTCGGTGATGATGCGGCTGACCACGCCCACGCCCGTCAGCGGCAGCGTGCACTGCGGCAGGATCTTCAGGTCGTGGCCGCCGTCCTTGCGTCGCGCCACGTGCTCCATCAGCACCAGCACCCGCGCCACGCCGGCCACCAGGTCCATCGCGCCGCCCATGCCCTTGACCATCTTGCCGGGGATCATCCAGTTCGCGAGGTCGCCCTTCACGCTGACCTGCATCGCGCCCAGGATCGACAGGTTGACCTTGCCGCCGCGGATCATCGCAAAGCTGTCGTGGCTGCCGAAGATGCTGCTGCCGGGGAGGGTGGTGACGGTCTGCTTGCCCGCGTTGATGAGGTCGGCGTCGACCTCGTCTTCGGTGGGAAAGGGGCCGATGCCGAGCATGCCGTTTTCGCTTTGCAACCACACCTCGATGGCGGGGTCGACGAAGTTGGCCACCAGCGTGGGCAGGCCGATGCCGAGGTTGACGTAGTAGCCGTCCTGCAGTTCCTTGGCGGCACGCGCCGCCATCTGGTCGTGGGTCCAGGGCATGGTCAGACTCCGGCTTTCTCGGTGATGGTGCGTTTTTCGATGTACTTCACGCCGTTCGGGTTGTGCACGATGCGGTGCACGTAGATGCCCGGCAGGTGCACGTCGTCGGGAGCGATGCTTCCGGTGGGCACGAGGTGCTCCACCTCCACCACCGTCACCTTGCCGGCCATGGCCACCGCTGGGTTGAAGTTGCGCGCCGTGAGGCGGAAGACGAGGTTGCCGGAATGATCGGCCTTCCACGCTTTGACGAAGCTCACGTCGGGCACGAGCGAGCGTTCCATGATGTAGGTGTGGCCGTCGAACTCGCGCGCTTCCTTGCCCTCGGCCACCAGCGTGCCGACGCCGGTGCGCGTGTAGAAGGCCGGGATGCCGGCGCCGCCCGCACGCAGCTTCTCGGCCAGCGTTCCCTGCGGCGTGAATTCGAGTTCGAGTTCACCGGCGAGGTATTGACGCTCGAACTCCTTGTTCTCGCCGACATAGCTGCTGATCATCTTCTTGATCTGCCGCGTGGTGAGCAGCTTGCCCAAACCGTGGCCGTCAGTGCCAGCGTTGTTGCTGATGGCGGTGATGTTCTTCACCCCGGTGGCGCACAGCGCATCGGTCAGGGCCTCGGGAATGCCGCAGAGGCCAAAGCCACCCACGGCAATCAGCATGCCGTCCTTGGTGATGCCTTCCAGAGCCGCGGCGGCACTGGGGTAGATCTTGTTCATGCGCTCTTCTCTTTCCGGCGGTGGCGTTGAAAGCGGGAAGCGTACTACGGCCGCCGCCGGGCTTTGGCGCGGACCCGGCTTCATACAATCTGTGCGGCCGATCTGACCAAGCCGGCGCAGGAGCTGAACCGATGTCGAAACCCGACCCGCACGCCTCGTTCGCCGACATGGAGATGCTCAACAGCGCCTTGGGCCATGTCTTTGCGCCCTGGGTGCGTGAACTGGACCTGCGTGTGCTGGAAGCGCGTGCCGGCGAAGTGACGCTGGCGCTGCCCGTCACCGATAAACATGTGCACGAAGGCGGCGTGCTCTGCGGCCAGACCATGATGGCCGCCTGCGACACCGCGATGGTGCTGGCCGTGATGACCAAGCTAGGTGGGTTCAAGCCCATGACCACGGTGCAGCTGCAGACGAGCTTTCTGCGCCCGGTGTCGGGCGGCAGCGGCGCCGTGCGCGTGGTGGCGCGGGTGCTGCGCATGGGCAAGAGCCTGGTCTTCGGCGAGATGCAGGTGATCAGCGCCGCCGATGAACTGGCCGCGCACGCCACCAGCACCTGCGCGCTGCTGTGAAGCCAGCGCCAGGGCCGGCGGTGCTGCAGCCTCGGGCCACGCGGCGCACGCTGCTGGCTGCGGCTGCGGGCACGGCGGCCGTTGTCCTGCTGCCGGGCTGCGGCGGTTTCGGCGCGCGGCTGGCCGACCAGCTCGGCCTGCGGAACGTGCTGCAGCGCCTGGGCCTGGTGCCCGCACCCGCGCCGGTGCTGAGCGCGGCCCAGCAGCAGGCGCTGGACGGCCACTACCAACGTGGCGCGCGCGCCTTGCTGGCCAACGACATCGACGCCAGCGTGGCAGCCTGGCGCAACTTCGTGGCCCTGGCGCCGCCCACGCTGCCGCTGTCACGCACGCTGCGCGGCCACCTCACCCTGCTGGACCGCGAGGCCGCAAGGCGCTTCGTCCAGCGTGTCGCTGCCGACGAAAGGAACGGGCCTGCGCGGGCCAGCGACCGGCTGCCCGATCGTTTGCATGTAGCGGTGCTGCCGTTCAACAGCCGCGCCCCCGGCGCTGCGGCTGCGGCGCCAGCCGGCGCTGCGGCCTTCAACCGCGCAGTGGCGGCGATGATCATGGTCGACCTCGGCAAGGTGCCGTCGCTGACGCTGCTGGAGCGCGACAAGGTCGAGCTGCTGGCACAGGAACTCAAGCTCGGTGACAGCACCCTGGTCGACCCCGCCACTGCAGCGCGCCCCGGGCGGCTGCTGGGCGCCGGCACCGTGGTGGCGGGCGCCGTCTACAACGAGCCCGGGCCGGCCGGGCCGGGCTCGGGGCGCTATCGCTTGAACGCTGCCGTCAGCGATGTCGCCCGCAGCCGCCTTGTCGGGCAGAACGAGGCCGAGGGCAAACAGGCCGAGTTCTTCGTGCTGCAAAAGCGCATCGTTCACGGCATTCTCGACACGCTGGACGTGCGCGACCGTCCGGCTGCGGTGGACACCATCCACACGCGCAGCTGGGAGGCCTACGCGCGTTTTGCGCGCGGGCTGCGGCTGCTGGCCGACAACCGCTTTGCCGAGGCACGGGCGGCCTTCCTCGGTGCACTGGAAATCGACCCCGCCTTCCTGATGGCCGAGGCCGCCTTTCTCGACACCCCCGAGCGCGCCCTGAGCTGGCAGGACGTGCGCAACGAAGCCGCGCAGGCAACCCCTTCCCTTCAATGACGCGACCATGATCACCGTTCACCACCTTGAAAATTCACGCTCGCAGCGCTTGTTGTGGCTGCTGGAAGAGTTGGGCCTGCCTTACGAGGTGAAGCGCTACGCGCGCGACCGCAAGACCCTGCTGGCGCCGCCCGAACTCCAGCGGGTGCACGCCCTGGGCAAGAGCCCGGTACTCACCGACGGCGACATCACGGTGGCCGAGTCGGGCGCCATCATCGAGTACCTGCTCGATGCCCACGCGCACGCCCCGGCGCAAGGCCGCCTGCGGCCCGCCGCGGGCACGCCCGAGCGGCGCCACTTCAGCTACTGGCTGCACTTTGCCGAGGGCAGCGCCATGCCCTACCTGGTGATGAAGCTCGTCTTCGACCAGGTGCGCAACGCGCCGGTGCCGTTCTTCATCAAGCCCATCGTCAAGGGCATCGCCGACAAGGTGACGCAGAGCTTCCTGATGCCCAACATCACGCAGCAGTTGGCGTTCATCGAAGGCACGCTGGCCGCTCAGCCGTGGTTTGCCGGGCCTGATTTCACCGCCGCGGACGTGCAGATGAGCTACCCGCTGGAAGCAGCGTCGGAGCGCGTCGGTCTGGGCAGCAGCCACCCGCACATTGCGGCCTGGCTGCAGCGCATCCACGCGCGCCCGGCCTACCAGCGCGCGCTGGCGCAGGGCGGGCCCTACCGGGCCGTGCCGGGCTGACTTTTCAAACCAACCGGGCGCGGAACCAGTCGGGCAGGGCCGCCGACTTCCTCGCCGCGTAGTCCGTCCACACCGTGCGCGCGCCGCCTTCGGCGTAGACCACGCCGGGCTCGTCGCAGCGTTCGATGGTGTGGTAGGTCTCGAAGCTGCTGCGGCCCGGGTTGGCCACGAACATCGTCACGGCGATGTCGCCGGGAAACTCCAGCTGGCGCAGGAAGTTGCAGAAGGCGTTGATGACGATCGGGCCCTGGCCGCTGAGGCTGGTGCTCGCGCCTTGTTTGAAGATCCAGTCGAGCCGGCAGACTTCCATGTAGCGGAAGTAGAGCGTGTTGTTGATGTGGCCCATCGCGTCCATGTCGCCCCAGCGCAGCGGCATGGTCATCGCGTGGACGAGCTTCTTCTCGGCAGGCAACTCAAACCGCATCGGCCTTCACTCCACGCCGAGTTCGCTGGCCAGGCGTTGCACCAGCGCCTTCAGTTCGGCCACCTCGGCGGCCAAGCGGGTCTGCTCGGCACGCAGGGCAGACAGTTCGCCGGCACTCACGCCCGCGCCAGCATCGTCAGTCGCCGTGCGCGCGATGCTGCCCACCGGCTGCGCCACCTCGCCACACAGCAGCTGCGCCCAGCGTGCTTCACGCTCGCCCGGCGCGCGGTTCAGCTTCACCACTATCGGCGTGGCCTTGCCGGCGAGTTCGTCGAGAAAACCTTCCACCGACGAGATGTCGGCAAAGCGGTGCAGGCGTTCGGTGTTCAGCCGCAGCTCGGCGGCCGTCTGCGGGCCGCGCAGCATCAGCACCGCCAGCAAGGCCACGGCCGCGCCCGGCACCTGCAGCACACGCGCGCTGTTGTGCTCGAACTTCACGACGCGGCTGCTGCTGCCTTCGAACACCAGGCTCAGGCTCTTCAACCCCTCCAGCGCCACCAGAACCTCGGACTCGGTGGCCTCGATGACGGGGTTGCGCGCCGTCTTCTGGTTGCAGCCGGCCACCAGCGCATTCAGGCTCAGCGGGTAGGTGTCGGGCACGGTGGCCTGCTTCTCGACCAGCACGCCCAGCACACGCGCCTCCAGCGGCGACAGCGTCCGCATGCGCTCAGAGGCCCTGGCCGTCGTCGGCGGAAATCACCGCGCCGTTGATGAAGTGGCTCTCGTTGGCGCACAGCATCATCAGCACCGCGTTCAGGTCTTGCGGCTGCCCCACACGCTGGCGCGGGAAGCTCTTCACCATTTTCTGGCCGGGCTCGGTCTGCCAGACGTGATGGTTGATCTCGGTGTCGATGTAGCCCGGGCAGAGCGCATTGACGTTGATGCCGTAGCGGCCCCACTCCAGCGCCATCGCGCGCGTCATGTGCACCACGGCGGCCTTGCTCATGCAGTAGACGCCAAGCTGTGCCATCACCTGCAGCGCAGCCATCGAGGCCACGTTGACGATGCGCCCGCCGGTGTAGGTGCCGGGCGCTTCGCCCTTGCAGCGCGCGATCATGCGTTTGGCCACCTCCTGCGCCACGAAGAAGGCGCCGCGCGTGTTGACCGCCATCACCTCGTCGTAGCTCTCGGGCGTGACGTCGGTGAGCTTCTGCGTGCTGCCCACGCCCGAGTTGTTGACGAGGATGTCGATGGCCCCCATCTCGGTCTCGGCATGCGCCACGGCGGCGCGGATGCTGACCGGGTCGGTCACGTCCAGGCCGACGACGTGGGCATCGCCGCCTTCGGCCTCGATCTCGGCGCGCAAGGTCTTCAGGCGCTCCACGCGGCGCGCGGCCAGCACCACGCCAGCGCCGGCAGCCGCCAGGGTCTTGGCGAACTGCGCACCGAGGCCGCTGGAAGCGCCGGTGATGAAGGCCACGCGGCCGGACAAATCGATCTGATAGGCCATGGTCTGAAGCCTCTCCTCAACGTCTCAAATGAGCGAGTTTCACGATAGCACGCAGCCCACGAAGGCCAAGGCGCATGCGGCATCATGCAGCCGCTTGCCGCCGATGCCCCATGCCGATGCCTTCATGCTGACCGTCACCTCCCTGAGCAAGCGCTTCGGCGACACCCCCGTCTTCCACGATGTCACCCTGCAACTGCCGCGCGGCGAGTTCGTGGCGCTGCTCGGTGAATCCGGCGTCGGCAAGAGCACGCTGCTGAACTGCATCGCGGGCCTGGACCGCGCCGACAGCGGCAGCGTGCACATCGCCGGCACCGACCTTGCTGCGCTGAACGACGACGGCTGCGCCCGCCTGCGCCGCGAACAGCTGGGCTTCGTCTTCCAGGCCTTCCATGTGCTGCCGCACCTGACGGTGGCCGAGAACGTCAGCCTGCCACTGCGCCTGCAGGGCCGGCATGCTGAGCCGACCGGCCCGGCTCGCGTGGCCACGCTGCTGGCCGCGGTGGGCTTGCAGGGCCTGGGCGAAAGACTGCCGGCGCAGCTCTCGGGCGGGCAGCTGCAGCGTGTGGCCATCGCCCGCGCGGTGGTGCATGCGCCAGGGCTGATCCTCGCCGACGAGCCCACCGGCAACCTCGACCCCGACACCGCCCGCCTCGTGCTGGACGTGCTGCGCGCCGAGGTGCAGGACACCGGCGCCGCCTGCCTGCTGGTGACACACAGCGAAGCCGCCGCGGCGCGCGCCGACCGCGTGCTGCGGCTCACCGCCAGCGGCATCGGCGCCGCATGAGCCGCTTGAGCCGCCTGAACCGCATGAGCCGCGCGTGAACGTTTCATGACGGGCCTCTTCACGCTGCTGCTGCAACGCGAGTGGCGCCACCACCCCTGGCGCCACGGCGTCGCACTGCTGGCGGTGGCCCTGGGCGTGGCGCTGGCCTACTCGGTGCACCTCATCAACCAGAGCGCGCTGGCCGAGTTCAGCGCCGCCGTGCGCACCGCGAATGGCGAGCCTGACCTGACGCTGCGCGGCGCGCGCGAGGGCTTCGACGAAGCCGTCTTCGACCTCGTTGCCGCCGAACCCGGCGTGGCCCTGGCCAGCCCGGTGCTGGAGGTCGACACCTACGGCCAGGCCGATGCCTCGAAAGGCGGCCAACGCGTGGCCGTGCGCGTGCTCGGGCTGGACCTGCTGCGCGCCGCGCCGCTCGCGCCCGCGCTGATGCCCAAGCCCGCCGCGGGCGAAGACCGGCTTGTCTTCCTCGACCCCGGCGCGGCCTTCCCCAACCCCGGTGCGCGCAGCCTGCTGGGGGCGCCCGAGGGTGGCACGCTGAAGCTGCAGGCAGGCAGCGCCTGGCTGCCCTTCCGCATCGCCGGCACCACGGCTGCGGGCGGCACGCCGCTGGTGGTGATGGACATCGCCGGTGCGCAGCAGGCCTTCGACAAACTCGGCCGCCTGTCGCGCATCGACGTGCGCTTGCAGCCGGGGGTCGACCGTGCCGAATGGCTGCGCCAGCTGAAGCTGCCGCCGGGCGTGGCGGCCACCGCCGCCGCCGATGCCGAACAGCGCGTCAGCAACCTCAGCCGCGCCTACCGCGTGAACCTGACGGTGCTGGCGCTGGTGGCGCTGTTCGTCGGCGCCTTCCTCGTCTTCAGCGTGGTGAGCCTGGGCGTGGCGCAGCGCACGCCGGCGTTTGCCCTGCTGGGCGTGCTGGGCCTCACCGCGCGCCAGCGCCAGCGGTGGGTGCTGGGTGAATGTGCGCTGCTTGGCGCGGTGGGCAGCGTGCTCGGTCTGCTGGCCGGGGCCGGCATGGCGGCGGCGGCGCTGCGTTTTCTGGCCGGCGATCTGGGCGGTGGCTACTTCCCCGGCATCGTGCCGCCGCTGCAGGTGGGCGTCGTCGGCACGCTGGTGTTCGGGCTGCTGGGCACGGCCTCGGCGGTGCTGGGCGGGTGGTGGCCGGCGCGGCAGGCGGCGGCCTTGTCGCCCGCGCTGGCGCTGAAGGGCCTGGGCACGCCAGGCGGCAGCGCGCCACCGGCCTGGCCAGGGCTGGCGCTGCTGGCGCTGGGTACCGCCGCGGCTTTTGCACCGCCGCTGTTCGGCCTGCCGCTAGCGGCTTATGTCGGCGTGGCGGCGCTGCTGCTGGGCGGCGTGGCGCTGGTGCCGGCAGTGGTGCACGGCCTGCTGTCGCTGGTGTCGGCGGCGCAGCGCGCGCGGCTCGGTGCGCTGCCTTTGCTGGCCTTGCAACGCGCACGGTTCCAGCGTCGCACGGCCACTGCCGCGGTGGCCGGCGTGGTGGCCAGCCTGGCACTCAGCGTGGCGCTGACGGTGATGGTGGCCAGCTTCCGCGAAGGCGTAACGCAATGGCTGGCCAGCGTGCTGCCGGCCGACCTCTACGCCCGCAGCGCCGGCAGCGGCAGCACGGCCGAGCAGGCCTGGCTGCCGCCCGACTTTGCGGCGCGCGCGGCCGCCGCGCCGGGCGTCGAACGCGTGCTGGCCTCGCGCACGCGCACGCTGCAGCTGGCGCCCGACCGCCCCGGCGTGAGCCTGATCTCACGCCCGCTGCCGGCCCCGCAAGATGCGCTGCCTTTGCTGCAGGCGCCGCTGCCGGCAAGCAGGGTGCAGGCCGGCGAGGTGGGCGTCTTCGTCAGCGAGGCCATGGTCTCGCTCTACGGCGCCGAACTCGGCAGCCGCCTCACGCTGCCGCTGGCCGGCGCCCAGGTGACGGTCCGCGTGCGCGGCGTCTGGCGCGACTACGCCCGCCAGTTCGGCGCCGTGGTGATGGACGAGACCGACTACCGCCGCCTCACCAACGACGACCGCCTCAACGACCTGGCACTCTGGCTGGCACCCGGTGCCAGCCCCGCCGACGTGCAGAGCAGCCTGCGCGCGCTGCTGCCCGACCCGCAGATGCTGGAATTCGCCAGCGCCGGTGAACTGCGGCAGCTCTCCCTGCGCATCTTCGACCGCAGCTTTGCCGTCACCTACTACCTGCAGGCGGTGGCCATTGCGATCGGGCTGATCGGCATTGCCGCCAGCTTGTCAGCGCAGGTGCTGGCGCGGCGCAAGGAATTCGGCCTGCTCGCCCACCTGGGCCTGACGCGCCGGCAGGTCGTGGCCATCGTGGCCGGCGAAGCCGGTGCCTGGGTGGCCGCCGGCACCTTGGTGGGCCTGGTGCTGGGCGTGGCGGTGAGCATGGTGCTGGTGTTTGTCGTCAACCCGCAGAGCTTCCACTGGACCATGGACCTGGTGCTGCCCTGGGGCCGTCTGGCCGCGCTGGCCGGCGCGGTGCTGCTGGCCGGCACGGCGACAGCGGCCTTCAGCGCGCGGCGGGCCGCCGGGCGGGCCGCGGTGCTGAGCGTGAAGGAGGATTGGTAGTGAGCTTCTTGCTGCAAATGCGACGGCGGCGCTGGCTGCAGACCATGGCGGCGGTGTCTGCGGCACCCGCATTGGCTCGCGCAGCGGAGAAGGCCGATGCCAGCGGCAGCCGCGTCGTGGAGGACGGCCGCGTGCTGGAATTTCCGGCCGACCACGGCGCGCACCTGCAAGCACGCACCGAGTGGTGGTACGCCACCGGCTGGCTGGGCAGCGAGGCCGCACCCACGCACGGCTTCCAGATCACCTTCTTCCGCAGCCGCACGGGCCTTGCCGCCGACAACGCGAGTCGATTCGCGGCGCGCCATCTGCTGTTTGCGCATGCCGCGGTGACGGAGATCGCCACCCGCCGCCATGCCCATGACCAGCGCCTGCAGCGCTGGAACGGCAGCCCCACCGATGCCACCGGCAGCGCCAGCACCGCGGGCGGCGCGGTGCAACTGTCCGGCTGGACCATGCACGACGACGGCCAGGGCTGGCGCGTGCGCGCCAACGTGCAGGCCGCGCCGGCCAACGGCCCCGCCCGCCCCATACCGGGCAGCGCCTTGGCACTGGAACTGAACCTGGGCCGCAGCCAGCCCTTGCTGCTGCAGGGCCGCGCGGGCTTTTCACGCAAGGGGCCGGAGCCACAGCAGGCCAGCCACTACTACAGCGACGTGCAACTGCAGGCCGCAGGCCGCGTGACGCTGGGCGACACCACGACAACAGCGGGCAGCCGCGGCCGCGCCTGGATGGACCACGAATGGAGCGACGCCTACCTGCCCGAAGGCGCCGTGGGCTGGGACTGGATCGGCATCAACCTCTTCGATGGCAGCGCCCTGATGGCCTTCGTGATGCGCCGCGCCGACGGCAGCGCGATGTGGGCGGGTGGCAGCTTTCGCCCGCCCGCGGGGCAGGCACGGGCCTTTGCCGCTGAGGAAGTGCGCTTCGGCGCAGGCACCCGCTGGCGCAGCCCGGCCACGGGCGCGACTTACCCGGTGCTGTGGGAGGTCACCAGCCCCGCAGGCCGGCACACGGTGCGCGCGCTCGTCGATGCGCAAGAGCTCGACAGCCGCGGCAGCACCGGCACCGTGTACTGGGAAGGCCTGAGCGAACTGCTGGACAGCCAGGGCCGGCGCATCGGCCTGGGTTATCTGGAGATGACGGGCTATGCCGGCGCGCTGAAGCTCTAGCTCAGCCGCGGGGTTTCAGGCGTTGCCGCCCTGCTTGGGCTGCGCGCGGCGCTCGCGCCAGGGGCCGGGCTGGCCCGGCGCGCCCAGGTCCACCGGCGCCGCACGCACGCAGTTGCCGCCGGCAGCGCGCGCCGCGGCGAGGGCGTCTTGTGCGTCGTCCACCAGGGCTTGCAGGCTGAGGTGCGCGGGGCGCAGGTGCGCCACGCCGGTGCTGACCGTCACGCGCAGGCTGTGTGCCTCGCTGGCGGCTCCGCCCGCCGGGTAGGGCACTTCCATCTGCTCGCTGCGTTCGCGCAGGCGTTCGGCCACGTCCAAGGCGCCGGTGGCATCGGCATGCACCAGAAACACCGCCATCTGCGCAGGGCCGAACTGCGTCAGCACGTCGGCCGTGCGCAGCGTAGGCGCCGTCAGGCACAGCAGCTGCGTCAGCACGGCGTCGCCAGCACCAGGGCCGCGCGCCTCGCACAGGCGGGCGTAGCGGTCCACGTCCACCAGCACCAGGGCGGCGCCGGTGCCATAACGGCGGGCGCGCGCAAATTCGCGCTCGGCCAGGGTCATGAAGAGCGCGCGCGGCATGCCGGCGGGCGGCGCGGTGCCGGCATCGGCGCGGCCGGAACCGGGGGTCAGCTCACGCGCCAGCCGCATCATCAGCCAGCCCACCGGCACGGCGGCAGCAGCCACGCCCGTGGCAGCACCCAGCGCTGCGGCCCACGGGCCACCCCAATCGCCGAAGAGCGGCGCCACCAGCAGGGCCACGGCGGCCGCGAGCAGCACACCGGCCAAGCCCAGCAACAGCGCCATCAGGCCCAGCGGCACCGTCGCCACGGGCGCAAGCCCGCCCGGCTGCGACGCGGCAGGAGCCATGGGCCGCGGCGCAGCCGGGGCGGCAGGAGGGGGTCGGGTGCGGGGCCCGGAGGGTGGGGTCGGCAAGGCGGCTTTCGTCATCGGACAACTGGCCTCGGTATTCGACCACAACCGGCCCCGACTGAAGGGCGTTCGACTGCGGGGGCCGTGCAGGGCTGCCGCATAGACTCCTTGTCATGCCTGAAGAAACCGCGCCGCGCCCAGCCGGCACCAGCCCCAAATCGCTCTCGGGGCTGCTGCCCTTCATCCGCCCCTACCGGCTGCAGGTGGGGCTGGCCGGCCTGTTCCTGGTGCTGGCCGCGTTGAGCACCCTGGCCTTCCCCGTGGCGCTGAAGGTACTGGTGGACCAGGGCCTGGTGGCCGCAGAGCCCGGCGCGCGGGTGATGCAGCTGCGCGAACACTTCCTCGCGCTCTTCGGCGTGGCTGCGGCCCTGGGCATCTTCTCGGCGGCGCGCTTCTACGTCGTCAGCTGGCTCGGCGAGCGCATCACCGCCGACCTGCGCAATGCCGTCTATGCCCACGTGCTGCGCCAGAGCCCCGAGTTCTTCGAGACCACCAAGACCGGCGAAGTGCTGAGCCGGCTGACCACCGACACCACGCTCGTGCAGACGGTGGTGGGCAGCAGCCTGAGCATGGGCCTGCGCAACGTGGTGATGGGCGCCGGGGCGCTGATCGCGCTGGTCGTCACCAACCCCTGGGTGATGTCGCAGGTGCTGGGCATCCTGGTGCTGGTGGTGCTGCCGAGCATCTACTTCGGTCGCCGCGTGCGCAAGCTCAGCCGTGCCAGCCAAGACCGCGTGGCCGACAGCAGCGCCATCGCCGCCGAGGTGCTGGGCGAGATCCCCGTCGTGCAGAGTTACGTCCAGGAAGCCCGCGAGGCCGCGCGCTTCGACCGCAGCACCGAGGACGCCTTCGATACCGCGCGCAAGCGCACCCGGGTGCGTGCGCTGCTGGTGGCCTTCATGATCACCGCCACCTTCGGCGCCTTGCTCTGGGGCCTGTACCAGGGCACGCAGGCGGTGATCGCCGGCAACATCAGCGCCGGGCACCTGGGGCAGACGGTGGTCTTCGTGATCATCTTCGTCGGCGCCGTGGCGGTGCTGTCCGAGGTCTACGGCGACCTGCTGCGCGCCGCCGGCGCCACCGAGCGGCTGATGGAGCTGCTGGCCGCCCAGTCGCCGGTGCGCGACCCCGCGGTGGCCACCGCGCTGCCGGCGGCCCAGGGCGGCAGCGCGGTGAGTTTCGAGGACGTGGTCTTCCACTACCCCTCGCGCCCCAAGCAGGCGGCACTGCAGCACTTCAGCCTCGACATCCGGCCCGGTGAAACGGTGGCGCTGGTGGGCCCCAGCGGCGCCGGCAAAAGCACGGTGCTGCAGCTGCTCTTGCGCTTCTACGATGTGCGGGCCGGCGTGGTGAAGCTCGACGGCGTGCCGCTGCCCGCGCTGCCCCTGGCGGTGCTGCGCCAGCGCATCGGCATCGTGCCGCAGGACAGCACGGTGTTCTCCACCACGGCGCTGGAGAACATCCGCTACGGCCGGCCCGACGCCACGGACGACGAGGTGTTTGCCGCCGCCAAGGCTGCCTACGCGCACGACTTTCTCAGCGCCCTGCCGGAGGGCTACAACAGTTACCTCGGCGAACGCGGCGTGCGCCTCTCCGGCGGCCAGCGCCAGCGCATCAGCATCGCGCGGGCGATGCTGAAGAACCCGCCGCTGCTGCTGCTGGACGAAGCCACCAGCGCGCTCGACGCGGAAAGCGAACGTGTCGTGCAGCAGGCCCTGGAAGCCGCGATGGCCCACCGCACCACCATCGTCCTCGCGCACCGCCTGGCCACGGTGCAGCGTGCCGACCGCATCGTGGTGCTGGACGAAGGCCGCATCGCCGACATCGGCACGCACGACGAGCTGGTGGCCCGTGGCGGGCTTTATGCCCGGCTGGCGGCCATGCAGTTCGGCCTGCAGCTGGGCGCCGACACACAGCCGGGATAATTGCGACCATGCCAACGCCCCCCGTCCGATCACAGTACGAAGATTTCATGCGCCATGTCGCCACGCACGGCGTGGCCAAGGGCGACCGCACCGGCACCGGCACGAAGAGCGTCTTCGGCCACCAGATGCGCTTCGACCTGAACGAAGGCTTTCCGCTCGTCACGACGAAGAAGGTGTTCCTGAAGGCCGTGATCCTCGAGCTGCTGTGGTTCCTGCGCGGCGACAGCAACGCGAAGTGGCTGCAGGAACGCGGCGTGACGATCTGGGACGAATGGGCGAAACCCGACGGCGACCTGGGCCCCGTCTACGGCGTGCAATGGCGCAGTTGGCCCACACCCGGCGGCGGCCACATCGACCAGATCAGCGAGGTCGTGCAGCAGCTCAAGACCAACCCCGACAGCCGCCGCCTCATCGTCAGCGCCTGGAACGTGGCCGAGCTGCCCCAGATGGCGCTGATGCCCTGCCACGCCTTCTTCCAGTTCTACGTGGCCGAAGGGCGCCTGAGCTGCCAGCTCTACCAGCGCAGCGCCGACATCTTTCTCGGCGTGCCGTTCAACATCGCCAGCTACGCGCTGCTCACGCACATGCTGGCGCAGCAGTGCGACCTGGCGGTGGGCGATTTCATCTGGACCGGCGGTGATTGCCACATCTACAGCAACCACGCAGAGCAGGTGGCGCTGCAGCTCAGCCGGCAGCCGCGCGCCTACCCGACGCTGCACATCCAGCGCCGGCCGCCTTCGATCTTCGATTACGAGCTCGAAGACTTCGCCGTCGAGGGCTACGACCCGCACCCGGCGATCAAGGCGCCGGTGGCGGTGTGACGGCGTGAATACAGCCGCCAACGACCCCGTGCAGGCCTCCGCGGCCTCAGAACTCGTGCTGATCGCCGCGATGGCCCGCCGCCGCGTCATCGGGCGGGTTGTCAACGGCGTGGGCGCCCTGCCGTGGCACCTGCCCGAAGACCTGGCGCACTTCCGCGCCGTCACCCGCGGGCATGCGGTGATCATGGGCCGCAAGACCTGGGACTCTCTGCCAGCGCGCTTTCGCCCGCTGCCGGGCCGGCGCAACCTCGTCGTCACGCGCAACACCACCTGGCATGCCGAAGGCGCCGACACCGCGTTCTCGCTGGACGAAGCCTTGGCGCGCGTGACTGGCGACGCCCGCGTGTTCGTGATCGGCGGTGCCGAGCTCTACGCCGCAGCGCTGCCACTGGCGCACACCTTGCTGCTGACCGAGATCGACGCCGACATCCCCGGCGACACACAGTTCCCAGCCTTCGAGGGCCGGGGTTTTGTCGAGGCCGAGCGTGTGCACCACCTCGCGGCTGCGCCCAACGGCTTTGCCTTCAGCTTCGTCACCTACAGGCGCGCTGCGTGATGGGTGTGGCCACAGGCCCGTGAAGGGCCGCCGTCAGACAGAATCGGGGATGACGACCCCCGAGCCCCGGCCGGCAGCGATGGCGCAAACCAGTGACAGCGCCGCGCTGCTGCAGTTGATCTTCGACCACGCGGGCGAAGGCATCAGCGTCTTCGATGGCGACATGCGCCTCATGGCCTGGAACCAGCGTTTCCTGGACTGCACGGGCCTGGCCGCCGCCGACGTGCACCGTGGCGTGCTGCTGCTGGAGCTGTTGCGCTGCATGGCGCGGCGCGGTGAGTTCGGCCCCTGCGACATCGAAGCCGAAGCCCAGAGCCGGCTGGTGGCACTGGGCGCAAACACCGCCTCGCTGACGCAGCGGGTGCGCCCCAACGGCAGCACCATCGAGCTGCGCCGTAACCCCACGCCCGATGGCGGCTTCGTGATGCTCTATGCCGACATCACCGACCGTGTGGGGGTCGCTGCCGCGCTCGCCGACCAGGAGCGCATGCTGTCGCTGCTGCAGCAGCGCACCGAGCAGGGCTTCTGGTTCATCGACAACGAGCAGCGCACCACCGACGTCAACCCGGCGATGTGCCGCCTGCTGGGGCACACGCGTGAAGCCTTGCTCGGCCGCAGCATCTTCGACTTCGTCGACGAGGCCAATGCCGAGGCCTTTCGTGCCGGCGCACGCGAGCGCGAACTCGGGCAGGCCAATGGCTACGAGGTCCTGCTGCGCCGCGGCGACGGCAGCACGGTGCACTGCTACAACAACGCGACACCCATCGTCGACGCCCAGGGCCGCAAGGTCGGCGCCTTGGGTCTGTTTTCGGACATCACGCCTTTCACGCGCGCAGAGCAGCAACTGCGCCAGACCGGCGAGCAATTGGCGCAGAAATCACAGGTGCTCTCCGCCACGCTCGAAAGCCTGGACCAGGGTGTGCTGAGCATCGACGCGCAGGGCCGCATCAACAGCTGGAACCGACGCACGCTGGAACTGCTGGAGGTGCCGGAAGTCGCGATGCGCAACTGCATCACCTTCGACGAGTTGCTGCGCTACCAGACGGAACACGGCCTGCTGGAACCCGGCTTCGATAGCAGCGCAGGGAGCGACATCGAGTCCGGCATGGAGAGCGGCCTGAATCGCCCCGCGCGCTACCAGCGCCGCCGCCGTGACGGCACGTTGCTGGAGGTGCGCACCCATGCCGCTGCCGACGGCAGCCTGGTGCGCACCTACACCGACGTCACGGCCGAAGTGCAGGCGCAGCAGGCGCTGCTGGAAAGCGAGACGCGCTTTCGCAGCATGGCCGACGCGGCCCCGGCCTTCATCTGGTTGTCGGGCGCCGACGGCAAGCCGAACTGGTTCAACCAGCGCTGGCTGCAGCAAACCGGCCGCAGCATGGCCGACGAGCTGGCCTGCCCCTGGCCCGAGCGCATTCACGTCGACGACCTGGAGGGCTGCCGCCAGGCCTACCGCGAGGCGGCGGTGACGCGCAGCCCGTACGCGGTGGAATATCGGCTGCGCCGCCATGACGGCAGCCTGATCTGGGTGGTGGACAACGGCATTCCGCGCGTTGCCGAAGACGGCAGCTTCGGCGGCTACATCGTCTATGGTTGGGACATCACCGAGCGCAAGGCCTCGGAAGTGGCTCTGCGTGCGGCCAAGGAAGAGGCCGAACGCGCCAACCGCGCGAAATCCGAATTCCTTTCGCGCATGTCGCACGAACTGCGCACGCCGCTGAACGCGGTGCTGGGTTTTGCGCAGCTGCTTGAAAGCGACACCGAGCACCCGCTCGTGGCCACGCAGCGCAGCCGGGTGCTGGAACTGATGCGCGGCGGTCGCCATCTGCTGAGCCTGATCAACGACGTGCTCGACCTGTCGCGCATCGAGGCCGGCGCGCTGCAGCTGCAGCTGAGCCCGGTGCACGTGCCGACGCTGGTGCACGATTGTCTGCGGCTGGTACAGCCCTCGGCCGATGAGCGCGGCATCACGCTGGAGCTGCCCGGTGCCGACACCGCGCCGCTGCCGGGCCTGGCGCAGGCCGATGCCACCCGGCTGAAGCAGGTGCTGCTGAACCTGTTGTCCAACGCCATCAAGTACAACCACGCGGGCGGCCACGTGCAGCTCTCGTGGCATGAAGAAGACGCCAGCGACACGCTGCGCATCGACGTGCACGACACCGGCCCCGGGCTCAGCACGGCGCAGCAGGAGCGCCTGTTCCAGGCCTTCGAGCGCCTCGATGCCGAGCGCAGCAGCGTCGAGGGTGCCGGCATCGGCCTGGCGCTGAGCAAATGGCTGGTGGACCTGATGCGTGGCGACATCGGGGTGCACAGCGAGCCCGGCCAGGGCAGCCGCTTCTGGGTGCGCCTGGCGCGCAGCCACGGCGTTACCGACGGCGCATCGGTCGCTGCGGGGGCTTTCCTCGCGGCTGTGCCTCCCGCAGACCCAGCCGCTGCAGCAGCCGCGACCGCGACCGCGACCGGCCCCGGTCAACGCAACGTGCTCTACATCGAAGACAACCCCGTGAACCAGCTGCTGATGGAAGGCATGCTGGCGCAACGGCCGGGGCTGTGTCTGCAGCTGGCCAGCCTGCCGGAAACCGGGCTGCTGATGGCGGCGCAGTTGCGGCCCGATCTGGTGCTGCTGGACATCCAGCTGCCCGGCATCGACGGCTATGAGGTGCTGCGCCGCTTGCGGGCGCAAGCCGCCACGCGCGGCATTCCGGTGGTGGCGGTGAGCGCCAATGCGATGCAGTCAGAC
>JANMMD010000101.1:0-2061 GCA_031372905.1 Betaproteobacteria bacterium | reverse complement strand
CCCTGGCGGCCGTCGGGCAGTGTCGCGTTGCGCACGAGCAGGGGTGGTGTTGGCGTCATGGTGGGCAGAGCTCGCAAGGTGGATGCCAAGGTGCGGCAAACAGTGGTGACTTTGCACGCCATTACAGGGCCTGGGGCGTCTTGTCAGGCCGCCACAAGAGGCGCACACTGGGTTCGCGGCTTCGCAGACAGTGACACGGAAAGCCGCACCGACAACACGGTTTCCCTTGCTTCGCGCTTCCTTCCTTCCCCACCCCCATCCCCCGGTCTTCGGGCCAGCGTTTCCCCCCGCCGGCGGCATTGCTGTCGGCATCTCGCCCACCCTCGCAAAGGAGGTTCTGATGAACTTGACGATCAGCGGCCATCATCTGGAAGTCACCCCGGCTCTACGTGAGTACGTGCTCACCAAGCTGGAGCGTGTCACCCGGCATTTCGACCAGGTCGTGGATGTGACCGTATTGCTGACCGTGGAAAAGATGAAGGAGAAGGAGCGACGGCAGAAGGCGGAAGTGACCCTGCATGTGAAGGGCCGCGACATCTTCTGCGAACAATCGAGCGAAGACCTGTACGCCGCCATCGACCAGCTGATGGACAAGCTCGACCGCCAGGTCGTGCGCCACAAAGACCGCGTGCAGGACCACCACCACGCCACCGCCAAGCGGCTGGACCTGCCGGCGGCCTGAGCTTGCTGCTCTGCGGGCCCTCCAAGCCCGCGAGGCCTGCACCCTGCACGGCCCTGCATGCGAATGCAGGGCCGTTTTGCTGGACGGAACGCGGTGTTGCTGCGGCGCCGCATTTGCCGAGGATTCCACCCGATTCAGGGTCCTGTTCCTTGGCAGGGGACAAGGGCCGAGGTCTATCATCCGCCCTCCTTTTGCAACATCCCCGCGTGTGGTGCCGTTCCTGGCCGCAGCACCGAGGACCGGCCCGATGAACCGTCTCGCTGCTATCCTGCCCGCCGGCAATGTGCTGGTGAATGTGGATGCGACCAGCAAGAAGCGCGTCTTCGAGCAGGCGGGTCTGCTGTTCGAAAACCAGCACGCCATCGCGCGCAGCACGGTCACCGACAACCTCTTCGCGCGCGAGCGTCTGGGCTCCACCGGCCTGGGGCACGCCGTGGCCATACCGCACGGCCGCATCAAGGGTTTGAAGAACCCGCTCGCAGCCGTGGTGCGCGTGCAGCAGCCGATTCCCTTCGACGCTCCCGATGACGAAGCGGTGGCGCTCTTGATCTTCCTGCTCGTGCCCGAGGCCGCCACGCAGCGGCACCTGGAGATCCTCTCCGAGATCGCCGAGATGCTGAGCGACCGCGACCTGCGCGAACGACTCAAGACCGAGCCCGACGCTGCGGGCGTGCACAAGCTGATCTCCGACTGGGAACCGCTCAAGTCCGTGGCATGACCGCGAACGGGGCGGGGCGCATCCGATGAAGCCCACGTCAGTCAGCGCCGAAGCGCTGTTCGAAGCCCACCGCGAAACCCTGCGCTGGGAATGGATTGCGGGCCACGCGCACCCGGAACGCCGCTTCGATGATGCCGCCGTGCTGGACGCGCGCAGCGCCGCCGACCTGGTGGGCTATCTGAACTACATCCACCCCTACCGGGTGCAGATCGTCGGCCGGCGCGAGGTGGCCTACCTGCTGGCGAGCTCGCCCGAAGACCAGGAACGGCGCATCTCGCGCATCGTGACGCTGGAGCCGCCGGTGCTCATCGTGGCCGACGAGCAGGTGCCGCCCGACCGGCTGGTGGCGATGTGCGACCGCGCCGAAATCCCGCTCTTCGTCACGGGTGAGTCGGCCGGCCACGTCATCGACGTCGTGCGCGGCTACCTCGGCCAGCACTTTGCCGAGCGCACCACGCGCCACGGTGTGTTCATGGACATCCTGGGGCTGGGCGTGCTGCTCACTGGCGAATCGGGTCTGGGCAAGAGCGAACTGGGGCTGGAGCTGATCAGCCGCGGCCACGGCCTGGTGGCAGACGACGCGGTGGACATCTTCCGCATCAGCCAGATGGACCTGGAAGGCCGCTGCCCGAAGCTGCTGCAGAACCTGCTGGAAGTGCGC
>JANMMD010000071.1:0-20980 GCA_031372905.1 Betaproteobacteria bacterium | reverse complement strand
GACATGCTGGGCAGCGAGCATGTGCGCCAGGTGCGCAAGGACTGCGCCAGCGTCATCCTGTGGTGCGCCGAAAAGGCCACCTGGATGGCCGGCGAGGGCATCCAGATCTTCGGCGGCAACGGCTACATCAACGACTACCCGCTCGGCCGGCTGTGGCGCGACGCCAAGCTCTACGAGATCGGCGCGGGCACCAGCGAAATCCGCCGCATGCTGATCGGGCGTGAGCTCTTCGCGGAGACGATGTGAGCACCGAGCTGCAGGAGCTCTTCCACAAGAACCGCGAATGGGCGGCGGCCACCGAGGCGCGCGAGCCTGGCTTCTTCACCAAGCTGCTGAGCCAGCAGAGCCCGCAGTACCTGTGGATAGGCTGCGCCGACAGCCGCGTGCCCGCAAACGACCTCGTGGGCCTGCTGCCGGGCGAGCTGTTCGTGCACCGCAACGTCGCCAACCTGATGGTGCACAGCGACCTCAATGCGCTCAGCGTGGTGCAGTACGCCATCGACGTGCTGAAGGTGGAACACATCATTGTGGTGGGCCACAGCAACTGCGGTGGCGTGCGTGCCGCGCTCTCGAACCAACGCGCCGGCTTGGTGGACAACTGGCTGCGCCACGTGCAGGACGTGCGGGATGCGCACCAGGGTTTTCTAGACAGCCTGGACGCATCGCTGCAGGTGGACGCGCTGGTGGAACTGAACGTGCTCGAGCAGGCGCGCAACATCTGCCGCACGACGGTGGCACGCGACGCCTGGCAGCGCGGCCAGAGTGTCGTCGTGCACGGTTGGGTCTACGGCCTGCACAACGGCCTGCTGCAAGACCTGGCGATGACGGTGGGTGCGCCCGAGGCCATCGCCGAAGCGTATGAACACGCGCTGGTGCTGAGCAAGCGCCGCTGGTGGCAGCGCCAGGCGGCGCTGAAGTCCGGCAGCAGTGGCGCTGCGGGCTGAACCTACCGGGCGCCAGGCATGTTTCCTCACCGCCTCACCGACAAGACCGCCTTCGACATCGCGCAGGCGCTGATCGACGGCTTCAACCGCCACTACCGGCTGTTCCGCGAGACCACGGCGCGCGCCAAGCAGCGTTTCGAAGCGGCCGACTGGCACGGCCAGCAGCAGGCGCAAGCGCAGCGCATCGAGTTCTATGACCAGCGCGTCAACGAAGCCGTGGACAAGCTGCGCCACGAGTTCAGCATCGACGCGCTGAGCATGGACACCTGGCAGCAGGCCAAGCTGCACTACATCGGCCTGTTGACTGACCACCACCAGCCCGAACTGGCCGAGACCTTCTTCAACTCGGTCACCTCCAAGCTGCTGCACCGCAGCTACTTCAACAACGACTTCATCTTCGTGCGCCCGGCGGTCAGCACCGAGTACATCGAGGACGACGAGCCCGGCGCGCTGCCGACCTACCGCGCCTACTACCCGACGAAAGACAAGCTGCGCGAGACCTGGTCGCGCATCGTCAACAACTTCCAGCTGCAGCGCGAGTTCGAAGACCTCGAGCGCGATGTCGAGCACGTGGTGCAGGCCATGCTGTCGGAGCTGGGGGGCTTCAGGCCGCGCGCCAACTTCCAGATCCAGGTGCTGGCCAGCCTGTTCTACCGCAACAAGGGCGCCTACCTGGTGGGCAAGATCATCAACGGCTTCAACGAGACGCCGCTGGCCCTGCCCATCCTGCATGGGCCGAATGGCAAGCTGCGGATCGACGCCGCGCTGTTCGGTGAAGACGAGCTGCTGATGATCTTCAGCTACGCGCGCGCCTACTTCATGGTCGACATGGAGATCCCGTCGGCCTACGTGCACTTCCTGCGCGGCCTGATGCCGCGCAAGCCGCGCGCCGAGCTCTACAGCGCCATCGGCCTGCAGAAGCACGGCAAGAACCTCTTCTACCGCGACCTGCTGGCGCACCAGCGCCACTCCAGCGACAAGTTCCGCATCGCGCCCGGCATCAAGGGCATGGTGATGC
This sequence comes from Betaproteobacteria bacterium, assembly GCA_031372905.1. GTDB lineage: Bacteria > Pseudomonadota > Gammaproteobacteria > Burkholderiales > Burkholderiaceae_C > Rubrivivax. Next base: position 19,018 of record JANMMD010000071.1, on the reverse strand, counting down.
TGGTGTTCGACCTGCCGAGCTTTCCGTACGTGTTCAAGGTCATCAAGGATTTCTACCCGCCGCAGAAAGACACCACGCGCGAGCAGATCAAGGGCAAGTACCTGATCGTGAAACAGCACGACCGTGTCGGCCGCATGGCCGACACGCTGGAGTACAGCAACGTGGCCTTTCCGCGCCACCGCTTCGAGGACGAACTGGTGGCCGAGCTGAAGCACTTCTGCCCCAGCCTGATCGAGGAAGACGGCGAGAGCGGCCGGGACAGCCTGCTGATACGCCACGTCTACATCGAACGCCGCATGATTCCGCTGAACATCTACCTGCAGGAGGCATCGCCCGAGCAGGTGGCGCAGGCCGTGGTCGAGTACGGCAACGCCATCAAGGATCTTGTCGCCGCCAACATCTTCCCGGGCGACATGCTGTGGAAGAACTTCGGCGTCACGCGCCATGGCAAGGTGGTGTTCTACGACTACGACGAGATCGAGTACCTCACCGACTGCAACTTCCGCCGCGTGCCGACGCCACGCAACGAAGAAGAAGAGATGAGCGGGGAGGTCTGGTACACCGTCGGCCCGAAAGACGTGTTCCCCGAGACCTTCGCGCCCTTCCTGCTCGGCAACACCGCCGTGCGCGAGGTCTTCATGGCCCACCATGCCGACCTGCTGGACGCCGCTTTCTGGCAGGGCCACAAAGCGCGCATCCAGCAGGGCCATGTGCACGACGTCTTCCCCTACGAAACCGGCAAACGTTTCACCGCCACACCGCAAGGAGCCCGCCATGCCTGACAGCGCTTTTGACCGCACCCATGACGCCATCGTCATCGTTTCCGCCGCCCGCACGCCCATCGCTGGTTTGCTGGGCGATTTCGCCAGCCTCGCAGCCTGGGAACTGGGCGCGGTGGCCGTGAAGGCCGCCATCGAGCGTGCCGGCGTGCCCGGTGACGCGGTGGACGAAGTGCTGCTGGGCAACTGCCTGATGGCGGGCCAGGGCCAGGCGCCGGCGCGCCAGGCGGCGCTGAAGGCGGGCCTGCCGCAAGGCGCGGGCGCGGTGACGCTGTCCAAGATGTGCGGCAGCGGCATGCGCGCCGTGATGTTCGGCCACGACATGCTCTTGGCCGGCAGCGCGCAAGTGGTGGTGGCCGGCGGCATGGAGAGCATGACGAATGCGCCGCACCTGATGTTTGCGCGCAAGGGCGTGAAGTACGGCGCCGCGCAGATGTTCGACCACATGGCCATGGACGGCCTGGAGGACGCCTACGAACGGGGCAAGGCGATGGGCGTGTTCGCCGAGCAGTGTGTGGCGAAGTACGGCTTCACGCGCGAGGCGCAGGATGCCTATGCCATCGCCTCCACGCAGCGCGCCAAGCTGGCCAACGAAGACGGCAGTTTCGACTGGGAGATCGCGCCGGTCACCGTCGGTGGCCGCGGGGGCGACGTCATCGTCAAGACCGACGAGCAGCCGGCCAAGGCCAAGCTCGACAAGATTCCGACGCTGAAACCCGCCTTCAAGAAGGACGGCACCATCACGGCGGCCAACGCCAGCAGCATCAGCGATGGCGCCGCCGCGCTGGTGCTGATGCGCGAGAGCACGGCACGCCAGCGCGGCCTGCAGCCCATGGCGCGCATCGCTGCGCATGCCGTGCATGCGCAGGCGCCGGAGTGGTTCAGCACCGCGCCCGCCGGTGCCATCAACAAGGTGCTGAAGAAGACCGGCTGGGACGCCAAGAGCGTGAACCTGTGGGAAGTGAACGAGGCCTTTGCTGCCGTCACGATGGCCGCGATGCGCGACTTCCAACTGCCGCACGAAATAGTCAACGTGCATGGCGGCGCCTGCGCCCTGGGCCACCCCATCGGTGCGAGCGGCGCGCGCATCGTCGTCACGCTGCTCGGGGCGCTGAAGAAGCGCGGCTTGAAACGCGGCGTTGCCGCGCTGTGCATCGGCGGCGGTGAAGCGACGGCGATGGCCGTCGAGATGCTGTGAAGGCGACCGCGCAAGTTGGCGACGCTTGACCTGCTGCCCGGCCCGGCCGAGTTGGCGGTGTTTGCCAGCGCGGTGTTCGTGCTGAACGCGACGCCGGGCGTCGATTTCCTGCTCACCGTCAGCCGTACCTTGCAGGGCGGTGCGCGGGCCGGTATGGCCGCGGCCTGCGGCATTGCGGCCGGTTGCGTGGTGCATGCGCTGGCTGCGGCCTTTGGTCTGGCGGCCTTGCTGGCGCAGCACCCGCAGGCCTTCACGTTCATTCAATGGGCGGGCGCGGCCTACCTGGTGTGGTTGGGCGTGGGCCTGCTGCGCCAGGCCTTGCGCACCGGGGCCGGTGGTGCAGCCGGTGGCGAGGCGGCATCGGGCACCGACAGCGTGCGCCCGTGGTGGGCCGACTTCCGCAGCGGCCTCTTCACCAACGTGCTGAACCCCAAGGTGGCGCTGTTTTTTCTCGCCTTCCTGCCGCAGTTCGTGCCCGCAACCTCGCCGTCGCCGACCATCTCCTTCCTGCTGCTGGGCGCGTGGTTCGTGGCCCAGGGCCTGCTGTTCCTGCTGGCGCTGGTGCTCATCGCAGCGCGCTTGCAGAGGTGGCAGGCGCGGCCTGCCGTGGGCCGGGTGCTGAACGCGCTGGGCGGGCTGCTCTTCGTGGCGCTGGCACTGCGCTTGCTGCAGGAAAAGCCAGCCGGCGCCTGAATGCCCGCGCCGCGGCGCGACCTTGATGAAAGAACCCGAGATGCAAGCTGTTTTGCCACGTCTGCTGGGCCTGTTGGCGGCCGGCTTTTTGTTGATGACGCCAGGGGCGCAAGCGCAGTCACAGGCGCAGGTTCCCTCGCCGGCCGCAGCCACGGCCGCTGCGACCGAGAGCCCGCGCGAAGGTTTCTACCGTTTCCCCGCGCTGCGCGGAGACACGATCGTGTTCACCGCCGAGGGCGACCTCTGGCGTGTGGGCCTCGCGGGCGGCCGTGCCGAGCGCATCACCACGCACCCCGATCTCGAATCGCGCGCCGCGCTCTCGCCCGATGGCCGCCATGTCGCCTTCACCGGCGCCTACGAACGTGCGCCCGAGGCCTACCTGATGCCGCTGGCCGGCGGGGTGCCGCAGCGCCTGACCTGGCTGGGCCAGAACCCGCGCGTCTGGGGCTTCACGCCCGCGGGCGAGGTGCTGATGACGGCACGCGCCTTGCGCGGCGAGCCGGTGACGCAGCTTTTTGCCATCCAGCCGCGCACGCTGGTGCAGCGTGTGCTGCCGGTGGGCCAGGCCAGCGATGGCGCCGTCAGCGCCGACGGCCAGCTGCTCTACTTCACGCGCCACGGCCTGAGCAGCGATAACGTGCGTGCCTACCGCGGCGGCGCGATGGCGCAGCTGTGGCGGCTGGATCTGCGGGGCCAGGCCGAAGCCACGCCGCTGCTGGCGCCGGGGTCTGGCTCGGCTTCCGGCTCGGCGTCCGGCTCGGCGTCCGGCCCCGCGGTCGGCAACGACCAGCGCCCCATGCCCTATGCCGCCGCCAGCGGCCCGCGCGTGGCCTTCCTGAGCGACCGCGACGGCCAGTTCAACCTCTACAGCGTCGACGCCAGCGGCGGCGGCCTGCGGCAGCACACGCGCCACCGCGGCTGGGACATCCGCCACGCCGCCATCGACGGCACGCGCGTGGTCTATGCGCTGGGCGCCGACCTGCACCTCATCGACCTCGAAAGCGGCCAGGACCAGCGCCTGGCCATCACGCTGGGGGGCGACGCCGATGCCCAGCGCGCGCGCTGGGTCGGGCGGCCGCAGACCTTCTTCGAAAGTGCGCGCCTGGCGCCCGATGGCCAGCGCGTGGTGTTGAGCGTGCGGGGCCGCATGGCCACCCAAGGCACCGGGCTGCTGCGCCGTGCCGAGCTGCCGGTGCCGGCCGATGCACGCTGCCGCGAAGGCGTCTACAGCCACGACAACAAACACGTCTTCGCGCTGTGCGACATCGACGACAGGAGCGCCGCAGACCGCGCCGCGCCGGCCGAACAGGAGATCTGGCGCTTCAGCGCCGATGGCAGCGGCGCGCCGCTGCAGATCACGCGCGGCGCCAGCATCCGGCGCTTGGGGCTCTTTCCTTCGCCGGACGGGCGCTGGCTGGCGCACACCGACAAGGCCGGGCGGCTGACGCTGACCGCCTTGTCCGCAGCGGGCGCCGGCACCAGCCGCGCAGTGGTGGTGCCCGGCCCGTCGCGTGTCGCGCCGCAGCAGCTGGTGTGGGCGCCCGACAGCTCGGCCTTCGTGTTCACGCGCGACGGCGAGGACGGCTACCGCCAGCGCCTCTTCCTGCACGAGCTGGCGGCTGCGCGCACGCTGCCCTTGACGAGCGACCGCTACAGCAGCGCGCAGCCTGCGTTCACGCCCGACGGGCGCTGGCTCTACTTCCTGTCCGAACGCAACTTCGTGTCGCTGAACCCCGCGCCCTGGGGCGACCGAAACTTGGGCCCGTACTTCGACCGCCGCACCAAGGTCTATGCGCTGGCCTTGCAGGCGGGCGGCCCGACCTTCCCCTTCCAGCCGCGCGACGAAACCCAGGCCGCGCCCGAGCCTGAAGCCGCAGCAGGTGCGGCCAGTGCATCCGGTGCGGCTGGTGCTGCCAGCGCAGCCGCTGCGGGTGTCAGCAACCGCCCCGCCGCACCGCCGCGCGCGCCTGCGGCCAAGCCCGCCATCGAAGTGGCCGGCCTGGCGCAGCGCCTTTTCGAGGTGCCCTTGCCCGCGGGCAACTACACGCGGCTGCGCACCGACGGCAAGCGCCTCTACCTGCTGGAAGCCGACAGCACGCCCGAGCGCCGCACCTCTCTGCGCACGTTGGCCATCGAGAACACCGACCCGCTGCCGGAGCTGTTTGCCGCCGACGTGAACGACTTCGATCTCACGCCCGACGGCAAGCGGCTGATGCTGCTGCGCCGTGCCGCTACCGGCCCACAGCCGGGTGACATCCAGCTGATGGACGCCGCGGCCAAGCTGCCCACCGATGCCGCCGTGCTGGCGCGCAGCCAGGTGCGCTGGGCCGATTGGCAGATCGCCACCGAGCCCGTGGCCGAGTGGCGGCAGATGTTCGACGACGCCTGGCGGCTGCACCGCGACCATTTCTACGACGCCAAGCTGCACGGCGCCGACTGGCCCGCGGTGCGCGCCAAGTTCGCGGCGCTGCTGCCGCGTGTGGGCGACCGGCGTGAACTCGCCGAGCTGCAGGCGCAGATGGTGGCCGAGGTGGCGGCGCTGCACAGCCAGGTGGGCGCGGACGACGTGCGCCGCGGCCCGGAAGACATCGCACCCGCCGGTCTGGGTGCGCGCCTGGCGAAGGTGCAGGGCGGTTTCCGCATCGAGCACATCTACCGCAGCGACCCCGAGCTGCCGAACGAGGCCTCGCCGCTGGCGCGTGCGCGCGCGCAGGTGGGCGACGTCATCACAAGCGTCAACGGCCGCTCGCTGGCCGGCGTGGCCGACATCCACGAGCTGCTGCGCGGCCAGCTCGAGCGCCAGGTGCTGCTGACGCTGAAGCCCGAGGCGGCCGGTGCTGCTGTCAGTGCCGAGCGTCGCGTGGTCGTGCTGCCCGTCAGTGCGCCGCGCGAGACGGCGCTGCGCGAAGGTGACTGGGAATACGGCCGCCTGCAGCGTGCCGCGGCGCGCAGCAACGGCCGCGTCGGCTACCTGCGCCTGCGCGCGATGGGCCGCGAAGACATCGCCACCTTCGCCCGCGAGTTCTATGCGCAGCTCGACCGCGAGGCGCTGGTGATCGACGTGCGAAACAACAACGGCGGCAACATCGACAGCTGGGTGCTGACGCAGCTGCTGCGCCGCGCCTGGGCCTGGTGGCAACCGCGCTCCCCCGAGGGCGCCCAGAGCTACCCCAACATGCAGCAGGCCTGGCGCGGCCACCTGGCCGTGCTCATCGATGCCGACACCTATTCCGACGGTGAGACCTTCGCCGAAGGCATCAAGCGGCTGCAGCTGGGCACGCTGGTGGGCCGGCGCACCGCAGGCGCCGGCGTGTGGCTGAGCGACGGCAACCGCCTGCTCGACCGCGGCATCGTGCGCGCCGCCGAAACGGGGCAGTTCGCGCTGGATGGCAGCTGGCTCATCGAAGGCCGCGGCGTCACGCCCGATATCGACGTCGACAACCCGCCGCGCGACACCCACGAAGGCGGCGACGCGCAGCTCGATGCGGCGGTGAACCACCTGCTGCGCAAGCTCGCCGAGCAGCCCTTGGCCAAGCCGCAGGCGCCGCCGCACCGGCGGCCTTGACGGTCAGCGCAGTGCAGGCGGCAGCTGTTCCTGCACCTGGGCCACGAAGCGCACCACGTCGATGGGCTTTTCGATGTGGCCCGCGCAGCCGGCCGCGCGGGCCTGCTGCTTTTCCGGCTCCAGCGCGTTGGCGCTGAGGGCCAGCACCGGGATCGCCGCCAGCTGGGGGTCGGCCTTGAAGCGGCGGGTGGCCTCCAGGCCGTCCATCACCGGCATGCGCATGTCCATCAGCACCAGATCGGGCCGCCGTTGTGCGGCGGCCAACAGCGCCTGCTCACCGTTGCCCGCCACGCTGACGCTGTAGCCCGCATGTTCCAGCAGAAAGCGCGCGAGGTAGGCATTGACCTCGTTGTCTTCCACCAGCAGCACGTGCGCCTTCATGCGCCCATCATGCCGCAGGGGGCGCCGGCACCTGCACCTGCACCTGCACCTGCACCAGCGGCAGGTGGAAGCTGAAGGTGGCCCCGGCGCCCGGCTGGCTGTCGACACTCACCTCGCCATCCATCAGCAGCAGCAGCTTGCGGCTGAGGTGCAGCCCCAGGCCCGTGCCCTCGTGCCGCCGGCCCAGCGAGCCGTCAAGCTGTCGGAAGGCCTGGAAGAGCTGCCCCTGCTGCTCGGGCGCGATGCCGGGGCCGGTGTCCCGCACGGCCACGTGCAGCCGGCCTTCGTGCGCTGCGGCCTGTATCGCCACGCGCCCCGACTCGGTGAACTTCACGGCGTTGCTGGCCAGGTTCAGCAGCACCTGATAGACCTTGCGCCGGTCGCCCAGCAGTTGCAGGCCAGGCTCCATCTGGGCCTGCAGCAGCAGGCCCTTGGCCTCGGCCTGCGGGCGCAGCTGGGCCAGCACCTCGGCGGCGACGGCGTTGAATTCGAAGGCTTCGCGCAGCACCTCCATGTGGCCTGATTCGATGCGCGAGAGGTCGAGCACGTCGTTGATCAGCGCCAGCAGGTGGCGGCCCGAGCTGTGCACGTGGCCCAGCTGCAATCGCTGCTCGTCGGAGACCGGGCCGCTCAGGCCCAGGCGCATCAGATCGGTGAAGCCGAGGATGGAGTTCAGCGGCGTTCGCAGTTCGTGGCTCATCGTGGCCAGGAACTCCGACTTCAGGCGGTCGAGCTCACGCAGCCTGTCGTTGGCCAGCGTCAGCGCCTGCGTGCGGTCCGCAACGCGGCGCTCCAGGCCTTCATTCGCTTCGTGCAGCGCTTGCTCGGCCTCTTTGCGGTGGGTGATGTCGCGCAGGAAGCCCACGAAGTGCCGCGCGCCGCCCAGGCTGAGCTCGGAGAACGAGATCTCCATCGGAATCTCGCGTCCGTCGGCATGGCGGCCCAGCAGCTCGGAGCGGCGCCAGTCGAGGTGCCGGCTGCCGTCGCGCAGGTAGCGGCTGACAGCGGTGTGGTGGGGACAGACCATGCGCTCGGGCTGCAGCAGCGCCAGCGGGCGGTTCACCAGCGATCCCTGGGCATGGCCGAAGGTCTCGTGCGCGGCCGGGTTGGCGTAGCGGATCACGTGATCGGTGTCGATGATGAGCACGGCGTCGGTGGTGGTCTGCCACAGCGAGCTGAACATCGCCTCGCGCCGCGCCAGTTCTTCCTGCGCCTGGCGGCGCTCGGTGATGTCGCTGATCGAGCCCGACAGCCGCAGCTCGCGCCCGTCGGCGCCGCGGTCGGACAGCGCGCGTGAGCGCAGCCAGCGCCAGCGGCCGTCGAGGTGGCGCATGCGCAGCTCGATGTCGTAGGGCGCGCCTTCCTGGAGGTGGCGGCGCAAGGCCTCGCGCGCGGGCTCGCGGTCGTCGGGGTGCAGCAGGGCCTGCACGTCGGGCACCAGCGGCGGCAGCGTGCCGGGCGCGTGGCCGAGCAGCATTTCGAAGCGCGGCGAGAAGTAAGCCGTCCCGCGCCGCAGATCCCATTCCCAGAAACCATCGCTGCTGCCGAGCAGCGCGCGTTCACGCTGGGCCTGGCTCTCGCGCAGCGCGGCGGCCTGCTGCCGTTCATGGCGCGTGGCGCGGCGCGTGGCGGTGAGCGCCAGCGCTGTGAGCAGCGTTGTCGCGCCGGCCAAGGCCACCATCAGCCACTGCTGGGTCTGGCGCGCGGCTTCGCCCAGGGTGTCGGAGAAGCGCACCTGCAGCGGCGTCAAGCGGTCGTCCAGCGCAATGATGCGGCGAACGCTCGCGGCCTGCTCGGTATCGCTGGCACCGCGCTGCACCGCGATCTCCAGCGCATCGGCCTCGGCCTGCAGTTCGATGATGGCCGCGTCGGCCTCGGCCCAGATCTCGATGCAGCGCGCCATGAAGGGCACGCTGCGGAACCACAGGAAGAGGCGCACCATGCCGTCGATGTCGTCGGGGTGGTTGGCGCCGCGCAGGAAGCCGTCGCGCGCCGCGGCGATGTCTGGCGGCTCCTGCTGCAGCGCAATGCGGGCCTGGCGGTCGCCCAGCGGCACGGCAATGTGCTGGCGGTAGCGCTGCAGCTGTGCCGCGTCGCGCGACTGCGCGTACTGCAGCAATTCCAGCGTGGCGCTCTTCTGGCCCTTGGAATAGCGGCTCTCGCCGCCCACATAGGCCCGCGCATACGACACCAGCGTGATGGCCGCGGCCGCCAGCAACGCCAGCAGCACGCCCAGCAGCGCCAACGGCAAGCTGGCAGGCACGGCGCTGAATGCGCTGAATGTGCGCGGCCGGCTTGAGCGATGGGCGGTGGGGCCGGTCATGTCGATGGGCAAAGGGCGGTGGCTGCCAGCGGCGACAGCCCCTGCTTATAGTGAGTGACCGTTGTATCGGCAGGCTGCGCGCCGAATGCAGCAACGCCGGCACCCATCCTCTCAGGACACCACCATGTTGTTAAGTGAAGACCACCTTGCCGTGCAGGATGCCGTGCGAAATTTCGTGCAGGCCGAAGTGGCGCCACATGCCGCGGCCTGGGACAAGAGCCACAGCTTCCCGGCCGCTGCGCTGCAGGGTCTGGCCGGCCTGGGCTGCTATGGCGTGGCCGTGCCCGCCGAGTGGGACGGCGCCGGCCTGGATTACCTGGCTCTGGCGCTGATCCTGGAAGAGATTGCCGCTGGCGATGGCGCCACCAGCACCGTGGTCAGCGTCAACAACTGCCCGGTCTGCAGTATCTTGATGACATATGGCAATGCCGATCAGAAAGAACGTTTCCTGAAGCCCCTGGCGCGCGGCAGCATGCTCGGCGCCTTCTGCCTCACCGAGCCTCACGTCGGCAGCGAGGCCGGCGGTTTGAAGACCACGGCGGTGAAGGACGGCGACGGCTACGTCATCAACGGCGTCAAGCAGTTCATCACCAGCGGCAAGAACGGCGATGTCGCCATCGTCATGGCCGTGACCGACAAGGCCGCGGGCAAGAAGGGCATCAGCGCTTTCCTCGTGCCGACCCAGACGCCGGGCTACACGGTGGCACGCGTTGAAGACAAGCTCGGCCAGCACGCCAGCGACACGGCGCAGATCAACTTCGAGAACTGCCGCGTGCCGGCCGAGAACCTGCTGGGCGAAGAAGGCATGGGCCTGAAGATCGCGCTCAGCGGCCTGGAAGGCGGGCGCATCGGCATCGCGAGCCAGGCGCTCGGCATGGCGCGCGCGGCCTTCGAGGCCGCGCTGGCCTACAGCAAGGACCGCACGAGTTTCGGCCAGCCCATCTTTCAGCACCAGGCGGTGCAGTTCAAGCTGGCCGACATGGCCACGCAGATCGAGGTGGCGCGGCAGATGATCTGGCACGCCGCGAGCCTGAAGGACGCCGCGCGGCCCTGCCTGAAAGAGGCCGCGATGGCCAAGCTCTTTGCCAGCGAGATGGCCGAGCGCGTGTGCAGCGACGCCATCCAGGTTTTCGGCGGCTACGGCTATGTCAGCGACTTCCCCGTCGAGCGCATCTACCGCGACGTGCGCGTGTGCCAGATCTACGAGGGCACGTCGGAGGTGCAGAAAATCCTGATCGGCCGCGCGCTGGCCTGAAGCCGGAGTGCCGGCTGTAGCCCCGGCCGCAGCTTCGGCCTCAAGCTGGCGGCGCGGCTTGCAGCACCTGCCGCACCAGCGTCGTCAGCTCTTCGATGGTGCGTTCCTTGTGCAGCAGCGCCCGCACGCCGAGGGCGCGGGCCTGCTCGGCCACGCTGTCGGAGATGTAGCCCGAGCTCAGGATCAGCGGCAGCCCCGGGCGCAGTGCCACCAGCTCACGCGCGACGTCCAGGCCCGAGCAGCCGGGCATGTTGAAGTCGGTCACCACGAGGTCGGCGCCTTGCGGGTTCGCTTGCAGCTCGCGCAGCGCGGCGCGCGGGTCCTGGAAGCAGTGCACGGTGTAGCCGGCGCGCTGCAGCAGGCGTTCCACCATGGCCACCATGACCTCGTCGTCGTCGATGTAGAACAGCGTGCGCCCCGCCGCCGGTGCGTCTGCATGGGCGGATGCAGCCGGCCGCAGGGCTTGCGGCGCCAGCGGCGGCGCGTCGACGGCGGGCAGGTAGACGTGGAAGCTGCTGCCGAGGCCGGGCTGGCTCTCGGCGTGGATGTGGCCGCGGTGGGCGTTGACGATGCCATGCACCACCGAGAGCCCGAGCCCGGTGCCCTGGCCCACCGGCTTGGTGGTGAAGAAGGGATCGAAGATGCGCGGCAGCGTGGCGGTGTCGATGCCGCAGCCGAAATCCCGCACCCACAAGCGCGCCCAGCGGCCGGGCGCCAGGCCGTCGATGCCCGGGAAGCCGGCCCTTGCCGCGCCGTCGGCCCGATCGGCTGCGTCCGGCACGCGCACTTCGTCCAGGCCCACGACGATGCGACCCGGCCGCTCGCCCATGGCGTGCCAGGCGTTGGTGCACAGGTTCATCAGTACCTGCTGCACCTGGGTGGCATCGGCCATCGCATGCAGCGGCGTGGGCGTGATCTCGGCTTCCAGGGTGACCAGGGCCGGCAGCGTGGCGCGCAGCAGCGACAGCGCCTCTTCCACCACGGGCTGCAGCGGCTGGTGCACCAGCTGCTGCGGCTGGTTGCGGCTGAAAGCCAGGATCTGCTGCACCAGGTGGCGCGCGCGCAGGCCGGCTTTCTGGATTTGATCGAGGCTGGCCAGCAGCGCCGCGTTGGCGCCGGCGTCCTGGCGTGCCAGCGCGACATTGCCCAGGATGGCCGCCAGCAGGTTGTTGAAGTCGTGGGCCACGCCACCGGCCAGCGTGCCGATGGCCTCCATCTTCTGCGCGTCGCGCAGCTGCGCTTCGAGTTGCTGGCGTTGCGCCTCGGCCTGCTTGCGTTCGGTCAGGTCGCTGTGCGTGCCCACCACGCGCAGCGGCCGGCCCTCGGCGTCGCGCTTGACGACCAGGCCGCGCGCCAGGATCCACTTCCACTGCCCGTTCTTGCAGCGCATGCGCAGCTCCACGGCATAGGTGGGCGTCTCGCGCCCCACGTGGCCTTGCAGCGCCTGCCGCGCCAGCGGCAGATCGTCGGGGTGGACCCGGCGGCGCCACTCGTCGCCGCGTGGTGCGATCTCGTCATCGCCGTAGCCGAGCATGGACTTCCAGCGCGGCGAGAAGTGCGCCTGGTCGCTGTGCACGTCCCAGTCCCATACGCCATCGCCGGCACCTTCGAGCGCGAACTTCCAGCGCTCCTCGCTGTCGCGCAGCGCGGCCTGGGCCAGCACTTGTTGCGTGATGTCGCGGTTCATGCCCACCAGGCGCTGCGGCTGGCCCGCGCTGTCTCGCTGAAGATAGCCGGTGGCGCCGATGTGGCGCAGCGCGCCGTCCGAAGCCCGCAAGATGCGGAAGCTGAGCGCGTCGACCACGCCGCCCGTCATGAGGCCCTGGAATTCGGCATCGACGAAAGCGCGGTCATCGGGGTGGATGCACTGCTGCCAGCTCGCGGGCGTGCCGTCGAAGCTGCCCGGCGCGTAGCCATACAGCAGGTGCATCTGCTCGTCCCAGATCAAGGCCTGGTCGGCGAGGTTGAGCTCCCACACGCCGTAGCCAGCGCCGCGCACCGCCATGGCCAGCCGCTGCTGCAGGTGCTGGATGCGCTGCTCGGCCTGCAAGGGGCCGGTCACGTCCTCATGGGCCACCGTCAGCCGCAGCGGTAGTGACCCGGGAGCTCGCTGCGCATGCATGGTGAACCAGCGGGCGCCCTGCGGCGTGTCGCAGGGGTAAGTCAACTCGAAGTGCCGGGCCTCGCCCGCCAGCACCCGGCGCAGGCCGGCCGCAACCTGTACGGCGTCTGTCGAGCCGGCCTGCGCCGCGCGGTCGCACACGGCCAGGTAGTTGGCGCCCTCGTTCACCGCGCCCCCGAAGCTGCCCTGCGCGGCGGCGAATTCGCGCCAGGCGGCGTTGCAGGACACCAGCGTGCCCTGTGCGTCGAGCACGCAGACGTGGGCGGTCAGGCCGTCGAGCATGGCCTGCGCCAGCTGGCGTTCTGCTTCCAGCGCCGCGGCGACCCGTTTGCGTCTGCTGATGTCGCGCACGATGCCCAGCACCGCGGGCCTGCCTTCGTACCGCAGGGGGTTGGCGCGCAGTTCCACCCAGACGCGGCGGCCTTCGCTGTTCAAGAACTGCAGCTCATCCTGGTGGGGCGGCTCCGCGCCGTGGCCGACCAGGGCCTCGAAGCGTTGCGTCCACAGCGCGAGAGAGTCCGGCGCCACCAAGGCCTCGAAGGGCAGGCCGACGAAGCGGTCCGCCGTGCCACCCAGCAGCGCGGGCAAGGCCGGGTTCACGAACACGAAGCGGTGATCCTGGGCGATGAAAACACCATCGCCCATGGCTTCAAGCAGGGTGCGTTGCAGCATCTGCACTTCGGGCTGGGACAAGAGAAACCCCTGCGAGTCTGAACAGCGTGGCGTGACCGGTGTCGGCGGGTCTTGGACAACTCGGGGCAATGGTATTGCGTGAAAGGTTTTGCGGGCCACTGCGGTGCCGGGCGCGCGGGTAATCCCCCTTCAGGCGGGCGGATACCTTGGTGTCATTCACGCAGAGGGTGTGCCGCCGCACGATCACTCCATCGACAACAGGAGGCCCACCATGCAGTTCACCGACACCGCTCCCTTCACCCCGGTCACCCCCGCCACTTCGGCGATGCCCGCCCTGACGGTGATGCCGCAGCCGGCGCGTTCGCAGCGTCTGGCCGCGCTGGGCCAGTGCCTGATGCAGCGCCTGGAAACGCCGCTGATCGTGGCCGACGCCGACGGCGCCGTGCTCGAGGCCAACCCAGCAGCCACGCGCCGCATCGAACGCCGCGATGGCCTCTGGCTGGACGCCGGCGGCCGCCTCGCCTTGCGCCAGGCCGGGCGCTGGGTGCCGCTGTCGCGCTGGCATGCGCAGGTTTGCGCCAGCGGTGAAATGGTGCTGCCGCTGGAATGCGAGGGCGGCGCGCCGACGCAGGTCACGCTGCGCGCCATGCCGGCGGCCGAGGGTTCGGCCAGCGGCGGCCTGCTGATGGCCACCATCGAGCGCGTGCAGCTCACCCGCACCGACGCCATGCGCCGCCGCTTCCGTTTCACCCACACCCAGGCGCGGCTGGCCGAAATGCTGTGCGAAGGCATGCGCCCGACGCATGCCGCGGAAAAGCTGGGCGTGAAGATCAGCACCGTGCGCACGCACGTGGGCCAGATGTACGAAAAGACCGGCACCAACAGCCAGGCCCAGCTGGTGGCGCTGCTTCACGGCGTCTGACTCAAGGCGTCGGACTGACGGTGCCCGGCCCACAGCGCGGGCCATCGCGCGGGGCGGCTACATTCGCCCCCGATGACCGAAGACGAAGCCCGTCAGGTGCTGCTGCTGCAGGCCGTGGAAACCACCACGGCCGCCGCGCCTTGGCCGGGGCGGGCCGACGCTGGGCTTTGGACCGCTGAAGACCGTCACTGGGCCACCCGGCAGGCCGTGGCCACCGTCGGCGAGGACGCCAGCCCCGAGCGCTTTGTCGTCGCCCGTGCCGTCATTGCGCTGCAGCGCCTGCTGCCCCGCGACAGCGCCGCCCAGCACTGGCTGGCGCGCCGGGGCTGGCACCCGGCCTGGGTGCTGCTGGCGGTGCTGCTGGGCCTCGCCGCCGGTGTGCTGGCCGACCAGCTGGGCACCCCGCAGCGCGTGAACCTGCTGGCCCCAGCGGTGTGGGCGGTGGTGGTCTGGAACCTGGCCGTCTACGGGGTGCTGCTCGTGCCCTTGCCGACCGGTGGCCTGCGCGCGTGGCTGGCCGGTCTGGGCCTGCGCGGCCCCGGTAGCGGCGGCGCCCCCGCAGCCGCGGGTGCGCTGTGGGCCGAGCATGCGGGCCCGCTGATGACGCACCGCGCTGCGCTGGTGCTGCACAGCGCCGCGGCGGCCCTGGGCCTGGGCCTGGTGGCGGGGCTGTATCTGCGTGGCCTGGTGCTGGATTACCGCGCCGGCTGGCAAAGCACGTTTCTCGATGCCGCAGCGGTGCAGCAGGCGTTGTCGGCGCTGCTGGCGCCGGCCCGCCTGTTGACCGGCATTGCGGTGCCGGATGTCACGCCGCTGCGCCTGGCGCCCGGCGCTGACGCCACCGCCACCGCCGCGCCGTGGATCCACCTCTATGCCGCCACGCTGGCGCTGGCCGTCATCGTGCCGCGCTGCTTGTTGGCCTGGTGGGCCGGTGGCCGCGCGGCGGCCCAGGTGCGGCGCTTTCCGCTGGCCTTGCACACACCCTATTTCGAAGGCCTGCACCCGCTGATGCGCCCGGGCCGGCCGCGGGTGCTGCGGCTGCTGTGGGTGGCTGCTGCCGATGCGCCGCCACCAGCGCTGTTCGGCACGCCGATGGTGTCCTGGCCCGCCGGCGGTGGCGCGCTGACCGTGCTCAGCAGCGAGCAGAACGACGAGCTGCAACTGCTGCCTGTACCCGCCGCGATCACCGCCGCCATCACCGCCGCGGCCGAGCCCGCCATGCCCGCACCCTGGTGGGCACCCTGGCGACGCGGCCCGGCCGACCCCCTGCCCGCCTTGCGCGAGCAAGTGGCCGCGGTGCTGCTGTTCACGGCGCCGGGTGCGCCGCGCCCGGCCTGGCTGGCGCGCCTGGGCCGCCCGGTGGTCTTGTTGATCGACGGGCCCCTGAACCCTGGGGCGAGCGCGGTGGAGGAGGCCGCGGGGGCTGCGGTCAGCGTGCACCAGCGCGCCGACGGCTGGCTGCCCGAAGGCCGCCTGCTGCAGGCGCTGGCCGCCGTGCTGGACGACGACCCGCGCCTGCGCCGGCTGACGGATGCGTGGACCGCACGTCAGGCTGCGCGCTTCGACGCCGTGGTCGCCGAAGTGGCGCAGACCCTGGCCGAGGTGGCCTGCACGCGCGAAGCCGTGGCCGACGACGGGGCGCTGTTGTCGCGCCGCGGCGAAGCCGACGCCGCGCGCGAAAAGCTGGTGCAAGGCCTGGAAGCGGCCCTGCAGGCGCATGCCGAGCGTCTGCACCTGCTGCTGGGCGGCACGGTTGAAAGCTTCGCCCTGACGGTGCCCGGTGCTGCCACGCCCAGACTGTCCGGCAGCGAACGCGCGGCGTTGCGCGCACCGGGTGACACGGGCGCGACGCTTCGCGCACGGGTGGGCGAGGGCCGCGTGGCGCTCATGGGCGGTGTGCTCAGCGGTGCGCTGGCCGGGCTGAAGGCCGACCTGTTGAGCGGGGGGCTCACGATGGGCGCCGGCGCCGTGGCCGGCGCCGTCGTCGGTGGCCTGGCTTCGGCCGGTGCGGCACGCGGTCTGAACCTGGTGCGCGGCACCGACCGCAGTTTCGTCGCCTGGGACGAAGCCGCGCTGGCGCGCATCACCGAGACGCTGCTGCAGCGCACGCTGGTGGCCGCGCACGGCCTGGCCCCCGAAGCCGCGGCGCGGCATCTGGGCCCGGCGCTGGCAGCGCGGCAAGCCACCCTGGCCACGCTGTGGCGCGCACGCCGGCGCCAGTTCAACAACGCCGGCGAGGCCGCAGCGCTGGCGCCGGCCTTGCAAGCGCCGCTGGCCGATAGCCTGGTGCAGGCCTTGGGCGGCCCGGGCCGGGCCTAGACTCCGCGCCATGAAAATCCTGATCCTGGGTGCGGGCCGCGTGGGCGAGAGCGTGGCGGAGAGCCTGGTCAGCGAGCGCAACGACATCACCGTCATCGACACCGACCCGGCGCGCCTGCACAGCCTGCAAGACCGCCTCGATCTGCGCGGCGTCGTCGGCAACGGCATCCAGCCCAGCGTGCTGAAGGAGGCCGGGGCCGAAGACACCGACATGCTGATCGCCTGCGCGCCGAACGACGAGACCAACCTCGTGGCCTGCAAGGTGGCCAAGGACCTCTTCAACGTGCCGACCACCATCGCCCGCGTGCGCAGCCCCGAGTTCCAGGACGACAGCCCGCTGCTGGGCAAGACCGGCTTCGCGGTGGACAAGGTGATCTGCCCGGAGCAGAGCGTCACGGCCTACATCCGCAAGCTCATCGAGTACCCCGAGGCGCTGCAGGTGCTGGAGTTTGCCGATGGCCTGGTGAGCCTGATCGCAGTGCGTGCGGTGGCCGGCGGGCCGCTGGTGCGCCACCGGCTGTCGGAAATTCCGCAGCTCGTGCCCGGTACCCCGATGCGCATCATGGCCATCTACCGGCAGGACACCGTGCTGCCGCACCTCGACGGCATGACGCAGATCGACCCCGGCGACGAGGTCTTCGTGCTCGCCGCCACCGCGCACATCCGCACCGTGCTGGACGCGCTGAGCACGCGCAGCCAGCCCGTCAAGCGCCTGATGGTGGCCGGCGGCGGCAAGGTGGGCCTGCGCCTGGCGCGCGAGATTCACGCGCAGTACCAGATCAAGATCATCGAGCCGCTGCGCGCGCGCTGCGACTACCTGGCCACCGAACTGCCGCCGCAGGTGCTGGTGCTGCACGGCGACAGCACCGACGAAGACCTGCTGGGCGATGAAAACGTCGACCAGATGGACCTCTTCATCGCGCTGACCAGCGACGACGAGGACAACATCATGAGCTGCCTGCTTGCCAAGCGCATGGGTGCGCGGCGCGTGCTGGCCGTCATCAACCGCCGTGCCTATGCCGACCTGGTGCAGGGCACCACCATCGACATCGCGATCTCGCCCAGCCACACCGTGCTGGGTGAGCTGCTGGCGTATGTGCGGCGCGGTGACGTCGAAGCCGTGCACAGCCTGCGCCGCGGTGCTGCCGAGGCGCTGGAAGCCATCGTGCGCGGCGACCGCAAGACCTGCCGCTTCGCCGGCCGGCGCATCGAGGAGGTGGGCCTGCCCAAGGGTGCGACGGTGGGCGCCATCGTGCGCGGCCTGCACCGGCCCGATGGCAGCGAGGCCGGCGAAGACGCCAAGCCCGAGGTCATCATCGCCCACCACGACACGGTGGTGATGCCCAACGACCACGTCATCATCTTCGTGCCGAGGAAGCGCATGGTGCGCGACGTCGAGAAGCTCTTTCAGGTCAGCGCGACCTTCCTGTTCTGATGGGCCTGCTCGCCGTGGTGGCGCTGGTCGGGCGCATCGTGCTGCTGTTCGGGCTGCTGATGGGCGTGCCGTTGGGCTTTGCGCTGTTCGAGCACGACAACGCCGAGCAGCCCTTCATCCTGGCCATCGTCATTACGCTGGCCGCGGGCATGGCGATGAGCGGGCTGCTGCGCCGCTTTCGGCGCGAACTGCAGCCGCGCGACGGCTTCCTGCTCGTCACCCTGACGTGGCTGGTGCTGCCGGCCTTTGGCGCACTGCCGCTCTTGCTGGCGCTGCCCGAACTGAGCTTCACCGACGCCTACTTCGAGGCCATGAGCGGGCTGACCACCACGGGCGCCACGGTGCTCACGGGTTTGGAGAACCTGCCGCAATCGGTGAACGTCTGGCGCTGCTTCATGGTGCTCATCGGCGGCATGGGCATCATCGTGTTGATGGTGGCCATCCTGCCGCTGCTGGGCGTGGGCGCGGCGCAGCTCTTCAAGAGCGAAACCGCAGGCCCGATGAAAGACCAGAAGCTGACGCCGCGCATTGCGGAAACCGCGCGCGGCTTGTGGTTGGTCTACTTCACGATCGCCACGGTGTGCATGTTGGCTTTCCGCTGGGCAGGCATGAGCTGGCCCGATGCCTTCATGCACATGTGCAGCACCATGGGCCTGGGCGGTTTTGCCGCCTACGACGCGAGCTTCGGCGCCTTCAACTCACCGCTGATCGAGGCCGTGGCGGTGTTCTTCATGCTGCTGGCCGGCGTCAACTTCGCGCTCTACTTTCTCGTCTGGAAGAAGCGCTCGCTGGGCGTCTTGCTGCGCGATGTCGAGGCGCGCTACTTCGCCGGGCTGATGCTGGGCTCGGTGCTGCTGGTGGCGGCTTACCTCAGCTTCAAGGGCGTGTATCCCACCTTCCTGGAATCGCTGCGCCATGCGGCCTTCAGCGTGGTGTCCATCGCCACCACCACCGGTTACGCCACCGTCGATTACGCGCAGTGGCCGATCTTCGCGCCGGTGTTCATGCTGTTCTTGTGCAGCTTCGCCACCTGTGCGGGCAGCACGGGTGGCGGCATCAAGCTCGTGCGCTCACTGCTGCTGCAGAAGCAGGCGATGCGCGAGCTGACGCGCATCGTGCACCCGCGGGCGGTGGTGCCGGTGACCTTCGGCGGCGCGGTGGTAGCGCCGCAGGTGATGCAGTCGGTGCTGGCCTTCATGCTGATCTACGGCGTCGTGATGACGGTGGTGTGCATGCTGCTGCTGCTGTCGGGGCTGGATCTCGTCACGGCGGCCACGGCCACCATCGCTTGCATCAACAACACCGGGCCTGGCTTGGGCCAGGTGGGGCCTGCGGGCAACTACCAGGGCCTGAGCGACTTTCAGACCTGGGTCTGCACCTTCGCCATGCTGCT
>JANMMD010000041.1:0-7455 GCA_031372905.1 Betaproteobacteria bacterium | reverse complement strand
GAGCGGCAGATGGAAATGCTGCGCGAGCGCATCAAGGGGCTGGAGCACAAGATCGTCGAGATGATCCGCAACAGCCAGGAAAACGTGGCCATTGCCGACCGGCTGCACCGCTACACGCGCACCATCCTGCTCACCGGCAACGCGGCCGAGCTGCCCGGCCGCATGGTGGCTTCGCTGAAGCACGAGTTCCTCATTCCGCAGGCCGCTATCCGCCTGTGGGGCGTGGACGCCGAACACAACGGCGCCGTCTATGCCGAGCCGGCGAGCGACGACGTGAAGAGCTTTGCGTCGAGCCTCACGCTGCCGTACTGCGGCGTCAACGCCGGCTTCGAGGCCAGTGAATGGCTCGAAGATGCCAGCACCGTGATGAGCATGGCGATGATTCCGCTGCGCTCGGGCGGCAGCGAAAAGGACGGCGCCTTCGGTCTGCTGGTGCTGGGCTCGCCCGACCCCACGCGCTACGCCGCCGAGATGGGCACCGAGTTCTTGATGCGCATCGGCGAGGTGTCGTCCGCGGCCTTGACGCGCCTGCGCCCGCGGGCCTGAACAGCGCCGTGGACGCCGACCCGCAGATCGAGGCGTTTCTCGGCCACCTGCGCGTCGAGCGCCGCCTCGCTGCGCGCACGCTGGCGATGTACCGCGAAGCGCTGCTGCGCCTTCAGTCCAGCGCAGCCGGCGCCGGCGTGGACCTGCCGAAAGCGCAGATGCATCACATCCGCAGCTGGGCCGCGCAATTGCGGGTGCGCGGCCTGGCGCCGCGCAGCATCGCCATCCACTTGGCGGCCTGGCGCGGCCTCTACCGCTGGTGGGGGCGCCACGGTGTGGTGCTGGTGAACCCGGTCGAAGGCGTGCGGCCGCCCAAGGCCGCCAAACCGCTGCCCAAGGCGTTGGCGGTCGACCAGGCCGTGGCCTTGGCCGAACACCGAACCGAGAACACCGCGCCGGCACTGGCCGCGCGCGATCACGCCATCACCGAGCTGCTCTACGGCTGCGGCTTGCGAGTGGCCGAGGTGACCGGGCTGGACCTGCAGGCGGGTGCTGAGAGCGCGGGCTGGCTGGACGCTGCCGACGCCACCGCGCACGTGCTGGGCAAGGGCAGCAAGCGCCGCAGCGTGCCGGTGGGCGGGCCCGCACTGGCCGCGCTGCAGGCGTGGTTGGAATGGCGGTCCACGCTCGCCAAACACGGCGAGGCTGCGCTCTTCGTCAGCCGCCTGGGCACCAGACTCACCGCCAACCAGTTGCGCAACCGGCTGCAGGCCCAGGCGGTGCAGGCCGGTGTGCCCACGCGCGTGCACCCCCACATGCTGCGCCACAGCTATGCCAGCCACCTGCTGCAAAGCAGCGGCGATTTGCGCGCGGTGCAAGAGCTGCTGGGCCACGCCAACATCAGCACGACCCAGGTCTACACCAAGCTCGATTTCCAGCACCTGGCAAAAGCCTATGACGCGGCGCACCCACGCGCCAAACGCAAAAGCTGATCTCCAGCGCTGAACGCTCACTCCCGACATGAAATCCATCCGTCTGCGCCCCGGCAAGGAACGTTCACTGCAACGCCGCCACCCCTGGGTGTTCGAGGGCAGCATCGCCAGCGGCAAGGCCGATGCCGGTGAGACCGTGCGGGTGGAAGACGCCGCGGGCGGCTTCCTCGCCTGGGGTGCCTACAGCCCGGCGTCGATGATCCGCGTGCGTGCCTGGAGCTTCGACGCGGCCGAACGCATCGACCGCGCTTTCTTCGAACGACGCATCGCGCGTGCCGTGGCGCTGCGCGACCGCCTGCCCGTGGCCAGCAGCGGCGTGCGCCTCGTGCACGGCGAAGCCGACGGCTTGCCGGGCTTGATCGTCGACCGTTACGCCGACACGCTGTGCGCCCAGTTCCTCAGCGCCGGCGCCGAGCGCTGGAAGCAGACGCTGGCCGACGTGCTGCTGCAGGCCAGCGGCTGCACGCGCCTGTACGAACGTTCGGACGCCAGCGTGCGCACCCTCGAAGGCTTGCCTGCCACCACCGGCTGGCTGCGCGGCGAGGGCAGCACCGAAGTCACCATCACCGAACACGCCTGGCAGCTGACGCTGGACGTGGCGCTGGGCCACAAGACCGGCTTCTACCTCGACCAGCGGGACAACCGCGCGTTGCTGCAGCGTTGGGTGCAGTTCGCGGGCTTCCAGAACGTGCTGAACTGCTATTGCTACACCGGTGGTTTCACGGTGGCGGCCTTGGCGGGTGGTGCGGCCAAGGTCACGAGCATCGATTCATCGGCACCGGCCATCGAGCGCGTCAAGGCGCACGTGGCGTTGAACGGTTTCGACGCTGCGCGCAGCGAGGCGCTGGACGCCGACGTGAATCAGTTCTTGCGCGATGCGCTGAAAGAAGGCCGACGCTACGACTGCATCGTGCTCGACCCGCCGAAGTTCGCGCCCACCGCGGCCCATGCCGACCGCGCCAGCCGCGCCTACAAGGACATCAACCGCCTGGCGCTGATGCTGCTGGAGCCCGGTGGCTTGCTGCTCACCTTCAGCTGCAGCGGCGGCATCAGCGCCGAGCTCTTTCACAAGATCGTGGCCGGTGCGGCGATGGATGCTGGCGAGGGCGGTGTGGACGGGGCCATCCTGCAGCGGCTGGAAGGTGCCTGCGACCACCCGACGACGCTGGTCTTTCCCGAGGGCGAGTACCTCAAGGGCCTGGCGGTGCTGAAGGCCGCTTGAAGATGGATTGACGGCGGCTTGACGCCGGCCCAGGCGCGCCGCCCTCAGGCCCGTGGCTGCAAACGCGCCGCCAGCGCCAGCAGCGCCTTGTGCGCCGGGTTGCGCTGCAGAAAACCTTCGGTGTACGTGGCGTCCAGGTGAAGTGCTGCCGATTGCCGCACGGCCTCGGCGCCCTGGCTGGCGGCCTGCGCGGCCTGCGCACGGTCGCCGGTTGCTTCGGCGCAGCGCGCCAGTGTCAGCCACACCTCGGCCGGCCCCACTTCCTGCGGCTGCAGGGCCTGCAGCCAGTCTGCTGCGCGCTGGGCGTGGCGCAAGGCCTCGGCGGGCCGTTGCAAGGCCAGCAGCGCCTGCGCCAGCCGCACCTGCACCGGCAGCGCGGCGGCGGCGTTGTTCACCACAGCGGGCTCGGCCGCCATCGTCTGCATCAGTGCCAGCGCGTCCTCGGGCGGTAGTGCCTGTGCCAGCACCAGACGCAAACGGCGCAGCGCGCGCCATTCTTCGGCCGCCTGCAGCTGCGCCTCGGCAGCGCGCAGCTGCGGCAGCGGGTCCTGGCCCAGCAGCAGCGCCAGGCGCGCGCGCAGCGTCACCACTTCGGCGGCTGACACAGGCAGCGCCGCCGTCAGCGCTGCAGCACGGTCCAGCGCCTCGCGGGCCAGGTTGGGCCGGCCCAGTTCCAGCCACAGCGCGGCGCGCTGGCGGTAGAGCTCTTCTTCGCGCCGGTGCGGCTGTGTCTGCAGCAGGCGTTCGGCTTCGTCCAGGTGGGCCAGCGCATCGCGCCAGCGGCCCAGGGTGCGTGCGCCGGCGCCCAGCTGGATGGCGAGGTTGATCTCCACCACCGCGGCACCACCGCGCACCAGGCGCGCGGCGGTGAGGCACTGCTCGCGCGCCAGCGCGGCCTGGCCGCGGGCGTCCAGCGAGATGGCCAGGTTGTTGATGACGCGCGCGCGCACCAGCGGGTCGGTCTGGCGCTCGGCAGCCTCCTGCATCAGCGAGATGGCTTCGAGGTGCTGGTCCAGGTCCTGCAGCACCAGGCCCAGGTTGTTCAGCACGGCGGGCAGGTCGGCGCCGTCGTCGGGCCGTGCTTCGCGGGCCATCGCCAGGGCCTGCTCGAGTGCGGCGCGCGCTTCGCCCAGGCGGCCGGCGCGGCGCAGCACCACGCCGTGCATGTTCAGCAACGAGACGCGCGCCTCCACCGGGGCGCCTGGGCCGAGCGCCGCGATACCCAGGGCGACGCTGGTGGCCGCCGCGGCGGCGTCGCCGCGCGCGTGCAGCATGCCGGCGCGGTACTCGTGCGCGCGGGCCTGATGCAGGCCGGTGCGCCCGAGCGTCTGCAGCTGGTTGATGGCCTCGGCCAGTGCGTCGCCCGAGGTGTCGGAGCGCAGCAGCAGCACGGCCTGCTCGGCAGCGTGAAACGCAGCCTCGGCGTCGCCAGCCTCGGCACGCAGCGCGGCCAGCTGGCGCCACAGGCGCGCGGCTTCAGCGGGCTCCAGTGCCCGTGCGGCATCCAACGCGGCGCGTTCCAGCTGCGGCGCGGCGCGGCCGGCCTGGCCGGCGTCCAGCCAGTGGCGTGCCAGGCGCGCTGGTGCGGCGTGGCCGGTGGCCTCCAGATGGGCGGCGATGTCGCCGTGCAGGTGGCGCGCCAGGGCCGCGGGCACGGAAGCGAGTGCGGCTTCGTGAAAGAGGTCGTGCACGAAGGCCTGCCCGCGCAGGATCTGCGCCGATTCCAACTCGCCCCAGGCATCGGCCAGCGCGAGCGCGCCCGCGCCCAGCACCTGCGTCGCCAGCCCGGGTGAGAAATCCTGCCCGGCCACGGCCATGCAGCGCGCCAGCGCCAGCGCCGGTGCCGAGAGTTGCGCCAGGCGCTTTTCCACCAGGCGCATCACCGACACCGGCCGCGGCAGCGTGCGTGCATCGGCCAGCGCAGACAGCCGCGACAGCCCCAGCGTGCCGTTGCAGCCGGCCAGCTGCTCGTCGACCCACGCCTGCTTCAGCGTTTCCAGCGCATACAGCGGGTTGCCGCCGGTGCGCGCCAGCAAGCCCGGCGCCAGGCGCGCGCCATGCACGCCAGGCAACTGCAGGGAATCGACCAATGCGGCCAGCGCGGCTTCGTCTAGCGGCGCCAGCGCCACGACTTGCAGCCGCGCCTGGTCGATCAGGCTCTCGTTGAGGGCGTGCAGCGCCGAGCCGGCTTCGGCCGGGCGGTAGGCCAGCGCCCAGCGTTGCGGGCCCGGTGCTTCGTCCAGCAGCGCTTGCAGCAGCTGCAGGCTCGCGGCGTCGGCAAAGTGCAGGTCGTCCAGGGCCAGCGTGGGCAGGTCTGCAGCCCCTGTCAGCACGGAGGCCACGGCGCGCTGCAGTTGCAGGCGGTGGCCGCCGCTGGGCGCGCCGCCGCTGCCGGTCCAGCCCGGCAGCCATTCGGGCAGCACGCGCGCCAGCTCTTGCCGCGCTGGTGCGGCCATGGCCTGCGGTACCCGTTCGGCCACCGCGCGCAGCAGCCGCGCCAAGGTCGACAGCGGCACGCCGGCGTCGCCCGGGCGCGCGGCAACGGCCAGGCCCTGCGCCGGCATCAGGTGCTGCAGCAAGCGGCTCTTGCCCATGCCGGCTTCGCCGATCAGCGCCACCACCTGGCCCCGTGCCCAGGCTTGGTCGGCGGCGCGCAGCTCGGCGTCGCGCCCCACCAGGCGTGGCGGGCGCAGCACCGAGGCTGGCAGCACGGCCAGGCCGCGCCGCGCGGGCGCGTCGGCCGGCCCTTCGCCTTCCACCAGGCGCAGCAAGGCCAGGGTCTCGGCATCGGGGCGTGTGCCCACGTCGTCCTTCAGCACCCGTTCGCAGCGGTCGAACGCTAGCAGTGCGGCGGCACGGTCACCGGCCAGGTAGTGCAGGCGCATCACGCTGCGGTGAGCGGCTTCGCTGAACGGCACCAGGGCCAGCAGCTCCTGCGCCAGCGCCAGCGCGTCCGTCCAGCGGCCGGCTTGCTCAGCCGCGTCGCAGCGCGCCTGCAGGCTTTGCAGCACCTGTTCCTGGCGGCGGCGGCGCTGCTGTTCCAGCCAGGCGGCCAGCTCGCCGATGACGGGCACTGCCTCACTGGCGAGCAGGCCGTGGGCCTCGGCCAGGTCGTGCCGCAGCCCTTCGGCCAGCGCCAGGGTGTGGCTGCCGACGATGAGCTCGATGCCGCAGTGGCGGCGCAGCTTGAAGAGGCGCTGGCGCAGTGAATTGCGCGCGGCCTCGGCGTCGCTGTCGGGCCACAGCAGCGTGGCCAGGCGGCCGCGTGCGGTGGGGCCTTCCAGTGCCAGCCAGGCCAGCAGCAAGGCGTCCAGCGGCGCCAGTGGCATGGGCGCTTCGCCCGGGCGCTGCAGCACCGGCGCGCCCGCCAACAGCAGCGTGAGCGAGGTGGTGGCCAGACGGGGAGCGGTGGCAGACATGGCGCGGGCCAGCATAGCGGCGCCGCGTTAGGGGCGCGTTATCGACCCCCCAGGAATGTGCGTGCAACCTGGGGTTCTGGCAGCGGTCACGGCAAAGGCAGCGCCAGCCGCGGCTCGAACTTCGCGCGCTTCACGCTGAAGAAGGCCTTCACGTTGCGCACGTTGGCGTCCTGCGTGAAGAGGCGCTGCACGAGCGCGTGGTAGGCCGGCATGTCGCGCACGAACAGCACCAGCACGAAGTCGGGGCCGGGGCTGACGCGCCAGCACTGCTGCACGTGGGCTTCCGCCACGGCGCGGGCTTCGAAGGCGTCCAGGTGCTCGGCGCCCTGGCGGTCGAGGGTGATTTCCACCAGCGCCGTCAGCCCTGCGCCCAAGGCTTGCGGATTCAGCAGCGCCACGCGGCGCTCGATGACGCCGCCCTCCACCAGCCGGCGCACCCGCCGCAGCGCGGTGGCGGGCGAGGTGCCGGCCAGGTCGGCCAGCGCCAGGTTGGACAGCGAGGCGTCGTTTTGCAGCAGGTCGAGCAAGCGCAGGTCGGTGGCGTCGAGTTCCATGTAGAAATATTACGCCGAACGGATAAACAATATGGCAATTTATTGCGTCACTACAAATGGGTGGCGAAATCGTTCAAAAAGTAGTGAAACACGAAACATAACGCCGCACCACCTGGCCTAGCATGCGTCACCCCGTTCCAGGAGATCTCCCATGTGTGGCATCGTCGGCGCCGTCAGCAAGCGCAACATCGTTCCCATCCTGCTGGAGGGCCTGAAGCGCCTGGAGTACCGCGGCTACGACAGCTGCGGCGTGGCGGTGCATCAGGCGGGCGCCTTGCGCCGCGCGCGCAGCACCAGCCGCGTGGCCGAGCTGCAGGCCAATGTAGAAGCCGACGGCGTGGCCAGCGGCACCGGCATTGCCCACACCCGCTGGGCCACGCACGGCGCGCCGGCGGTGCACAACGCGCACCCGCACTTCAGCGCTGGCGCGAACGTCGATGCCATGGCCACCGGCTTCGGCAGCCTGGACGACAGCGCCACATCGGCAGCACCCGTGGCCCGCATCGGCCTGGTGCACAACGGCATCATCGAAAACCACGACGAGCTGCGTACCGAACTGCGCGAGCGCGGCTACGTCTTCACCAGCCAGACCGACACCGAGGTCATCGCCCACCTCGTGCACAGCCTCTACGACGGTGATTTGCTCGAAGCCGTGCAGCGTGCCTTGCCGCGCCTGCGCGGCGCCTACGCCATTGCCGTGTTCAGCCGCGACGAGCCGCAGCGTGTGGTGGGCGCGCGCCAGGGCTCACCCCTGGTGCTGGGTGTGGGCACGCTGGAAAGCA
>JANMMD010000024.1:0-7445 GCA_031372905.1 Betaproteobacteria bacterium | reverse complement strand
TGCTTGCCGCCAGGCGGCGCTGCGGCCACCGCCGCCAGGCGCTCGTCCAGGCCGTGCAGCAGCCCTTCATCCAGGCAGCGGCCTTCGCTGCACAGGCCCGGCAGGTGCAGCGAGCCCACCTCGTCTTGCGACAGGCCATCGCACACCCCCTTGCAGCCCGACTGGTTGTCGCGCCAATGCACGGCCACGCCCGCGCGCGCCAGCACGTGCAGCAGCGACTCACTGCCGCGGATGCGTGTTTCGTCGTAATCGCGCCGGCCCACGGGCGCGAACATGCAGGGCAGCGAGGTTTCGGTGTTGGTGCCGCACGCGGTGGCATCGGTGAAGTTCAGCAGCGTGCCGGGGGCCGTGGCCGGGTTGGCCGGCGTGGCCGACGCGGCCCCCATCGCGCCCAGCGCTGCCAGCTCGGGTGTCGTCTGGCGTGCATAGCCGTTCAGGCCCCAGTTCGCCGCGCGTGCGGTCTCGCCCACCACCATCACCAGCAGCAGCGGGCGCTGGCGTGCGGCCATGGCCGGGCCGGGCCGGGCGTCCAGGCCGATGGGCTGGCGCGGCGCTGCGGCGCCACGCACCTGGGCCACGCCCACGGCCGCCGACGACCACAGCAGGTTGGCCGGCGTGGCCAGGTAGCGCATCTCCTTGTGGTTGCGCATCATCGACGCGAAGGGCTGGAAGATCAGCAGCAGGGCCGCCACCAGCGCCACCACGGCCACCGCGACCGATGCCAGGCGCCAGCCCAGCGCGCGCGCCCAGGAGCGCGGCGCGATGCGCACGCGCCACAGCAGCAAGAGCGGCAACCCGGCATGCAGCAGCAACTGCGGCAGCAGGCCCCACGAGAGCAACTCGCGCGCCTCGGCGACGTCGGTGCGCATCACGTTGCGCAGCATCGAGGGGTCGAGGTAGGCGCCATAGGTCTGCATGAAGTGCGTGGCGAGTGCCGTGGCCACGGCCAGCACCGCGAGCACGGGCTTGACGGTGTGGCGCGTGCACAGCAGCGACAGGATCAGGAAGTTCACCGCCACCAGCATCACCAGCAGCGCCAGCGCAAAGATCCAGGTGTCGGGCTGCGTGAGCGCGCGCTCCTTCAGCGCGGCGGCGAAGAACAGCCGGTTGGCGGCCAGCGCCCAGAACACGCTGGCGGTGAGCAACAGCGGCTCCAGAGCCACGATGAACGAGGCAGGGCGGGTGGGCAGCGGTGGCGTGGCCGGGTTCAAAGCTTGCATCCGCGCATTGCAGCGTCCGCGTCTGAAGCTGGCCTGAAGACCGGATGGGCGGCGCGGTGCTACCGTGGCGGCCTGCTCTTGACCCCGCTGCGATGCGACTGCTGCTGATCGAAGACGACGAACTGCTGGGCGAAGGCCTGCGCGACTTCCTGCGCGCCGACGGCCACGTCGTCGACTGGGCGCGCCGGCTCGTCGAGATCGAGGCCTACCGCGGCGAGGCCTTCGACGCCTGGCTGGTCGACTGGCAGCTGCCCGATGGATCCGGCCTCGACTGGCTGCGCGCGCAGCGAAGGCGCGGCGCGGCCACGCCCGCCCTGATGCTGACGGCGCGCGACCTGCTGGCCGACCGGCTGCACGGCCTGGACAGCGGCGCCGACGATTACCTGGTGAAGCCCTTTGCCCCCGAGGAGCTGGCCGCAAGGCTGCGCGCGGTGTGCCGGCGCAGCGCCGGCACGGCCATGGCGCGGGTGCATTTCGGCGACGTGACCGTGGATCTGGCGGCGCGCTGTGCCTGGCTCAGGGCCGAACGTGTGGAACTGACAGCGCGCGAATGGGCGGTGCTGGAGGCGCTGGCGCTGCGCGCCGGCCGCATCGTGGCCAAGAGCGAGCTGGAAGGGCTGGTGCTGGGCTTCGACGCCACGCTGGCGAGCAATGCGCTGGAGGTGCACGTGAGCAGCCTGCGCCGCAAGCTGGGCCGCGATGTGGTGGAAACCGTGCGCGGCCTGGGTTACCGCATCGCCGCGCGTGATGCCCACGTCGCGCCTGCACTCGGCAGCGCCACCCCGTCATGACCCGCGCCGCTGCGCTGCCCTCCATACGCGGCCGCCTGCTGCGCGCGCTGACCCTGTGGGCCTTGTTGTGGTGCGGTGCGCTGGCGCTGGCCGTGTGGCTGGTGGCGCGCGAAGAGACCGATGAACTGCAGGACGACACCCTGCAGGCTACCGCCGAGGTGCTGCTGGGCCCGCTGTGGGCCGAAGGCGCCAGCGCGCCGCCTGAGCAGGCTGCATGGCTGCCCAACGGCGTGGCCGTCGCGCCAAGCGGCCGGCGCTTCGTCTGGCAGCAGGTCAGCCATGTCGGGCCGGCGCGGGTGCTGCGGCATTCGGCCGGTGCGCCGGCCCTGCCCTTGCTTGCCACACCGTCGCCCGGGTTCAGCAACCTGCCCGATTGGCGCGTCTACGGCACCGCGCTCGGCCGCGACGGCCAGGTGCTGTACGTGGCGCAGACCACGCGCGAGCGCGACGAGGCCATGGCCGAGCTGGGCCTGGCCGTGCTGCTGGGCGGCCTGCCGATGGGACTGCTGGGCCTGCTGTGGCTGCACTGGCGCATGCGCCAGGAACTGGCGCCCCTGCAGGAGCTGTCGCAGACCCTGGCCGACCATGACCCGCTGCAGCCCGGCGCCACCTTGGGCCCGGCACAGCACGCCGAGCTGCACCCGGTGCACCAGGCCATCGACGCGCTGGCCGCCCGCCTGGTACTGCGCGTGACGCAGGAACGCGCCTTCACCGCGCACGCCGCGCATGCGCTGCGCACGCCGCTGGCCGGCATCGACGCGCAGCTGGCCGTGGCGCTGCGCGAGGCGCCACCGGCGCTGCAGCCGCGCCTGCAGCGTGTGCGCGAGGCCGCGACCCGGCTGCAGCGCGTGGTGGTGGGCTTGCTGACGCTGTTCCGCAGCGGGCTCGAACTGCAGCGCGTGCCACTGAACCTGCACACGCTGGTCGAGCGCCTGGCCCCAGAAGGCCTGGCCGTGCGCGTGCAAGCCACGCAGGCCGTCAGCGGCGACGCCGACCTGCTGACCGCGGCGCTGCTGAACCTGCTGGACAACGCGCAGCGCCATGGCGCGCGCGAGGTGCTGCTCAGCACACCGGCGCCCGAGCTGCTGCGCCTGCAGGACGACGGCGAAGGCGCCGATGCCGCGCGCCGCCAGGGCTGGCAGCAGGCCCTGGACAGCCAGGACTACCAGGGCCGCACGGGCCTGGGCCTGATGCTGGCCGACCTGGTGGCGCGCGCCCATGGCGGACGCCTGCGCCTGCCCGAGACGGCCACCGGCTTTGCGGTCGAACTGCAGCTGGCCGCGGAGTCCGGGCGTCCTCTTGCCGCAGTGGACGGTCAGAGCGAAGTTGCAACGAGCGGCGAAACCTGGGCCGAAAACAAGCTCAAGACCGAACCCGAGATCGAGACACGATGACACCCGAGGAAGCCGATCAAAGCAGCGTGGAACCCGCAGCCTCGCGCTACAAGAGCCGCGGCGGCCTGGGCCGTGTGGCCAATGCGACACGCTATTCGTGGGCCGGGCTGCGCGCGGCGGTGCGCTTCGAGGCCGCTTTCCGTCAAGAGCTGTTGCTGGCCGTGCCGCTGCTGCTGGCCGCACCGTTCCTGGCCCCCGGCCGCTGGCAGCTGTGGGTGATGGTGGCCAGCGTCGTGGCCGTTTTGGTGGTGGAGCTGCTGAACTCGGCCATCGAGGCCCTGGCCGATGCCATCTCGCTGGAACACCAGGCGCTGCTGGGGCGGGCCAAGGACCTGGGCAGCGCCGCGGTGATGCTCGCGCTGCTGGGCGTGCCCTTCACCTGGGGTCTGGTGCTGATTCCGAACCACTGGCCCCGGTTCTGGTGAGCAGGGCGCGCAGCCGCAGCACGGCGTCAGGCACGGCGCGGCTGAGGCGGTCGATGTCGGCGGGGTCGTCCAGCGACACGGTCTCGCCCTCGGCGTCTGCGGTGGGTGTTTCCACCCCGTCCAGGCCACCGCCCAGCTGCAGCAGCGGTGCCACGGCGGGGTCGTCCCAGACCCCGTCCCAAGCGCTCGGAACGAGGTCCACCGCCTGCAGGAAACCGGTGCACCAGTCGCTGGCATCGGCCAATTCGTCGGCACCCTTTTCGGCGATGCTGAAGATCGGTTCCCAGCTGTCGGGCTGCTGCAGGGCTTCCGCCACATGGCGCAGATGGCGCAGCAGCTGCACCACGGTGCTCTTGCGCTGGCGCTTGCTGGCGAAGGGCTCGGCGCCTTCGTTGCCGTCCGGTCCGTCGCCGCCCCACACCAGCGGCAGCCATTCAGCGGTGGGCAAGGTCGCCAGCAGCTCGGCCGGGCCGGCGGCCAGCGCGGTGAGGTAGCCGTCCACGCCGTCCAGGCTCATCACGCCATCGGCCGGCAGGGCCTGCAGCAGGTGGTCGAGGGCGTCGAGTTCGGCCGGGGTCAGCGGCGTCAGCGGCGAGGCGGGGTCGTAGCGGGGATAGTCCATGTGCTCATTGTCCCGCGCCGGCGTGCAGTTCCACCCGCGCATCGCCCAGCGCCACGGCGTGGCCGGCGCGCAGCTTGCGGCCGCGGCGGGTTTCGCGCTCGCCGTTCACCGTCACGCGGCCTTCGGTGATGAAGACCTTGGCCTCGCCGCCGCTGCTGGCCAGGCCGGTGGCCTTGAGCAGCGCGTCCAGCGTGATGTGGTCGCCGCGCAATTCGAAGGGGATCGGCGTGGCGGCGGGCTTCAAGCGCGCGCTCCAGCAGCGCGCATTTCAGCGTGCATTTCCGCCAGCACGCGGCGCGAGCCGTCGATGATCAGCCCCGCATCCGACGCCAGCGTCACGAAGCGGAACCCCAGCGCCACGCGCGCCTGCGCCACGTCGGCGCGGCCGTTGTGGATGCCGGCCACCACGCCATGGGCCTTGGCACGCGCCACGATGTGCTCGATGGCCTGCTGCACCTTGGGCTCGACATCGTCGAACACTGGCTTGCAGCCCAGGCTGAGCGAAAGGTCGGAAGGGCCGATGTAGATGGCATCCAGGCCTTCCACCGAGAGGATGCTGTCCAGGTTGTCCAGCGCCTGCGCGGTTTCGATCATCGCGAAGGCGACGATCTCGCGGTTGGCCTGCGCCACGTAGTCAGCGCCGTAGACCTGCGCTGCCCGCAGCGGGCCGACGCTGCGGGTGCCCTGCGGCGCGTAGTGCGTCCAGGCGACGAGCTTGTGCGCGTCTTCCCGCGTATTGATCATCGGGCAGATCACGCCCATCGCGCCGGCGTCGAGGGCACGCATCACGATGCCGGCCTCCAGCCACGGCACGCGCACGATGGGCACCGCGGGCGTGGCAGACACGGCCTGCAGCATGGGCAGCAGGCTCTCGGCCGCGGCCAGGCCGTGCTGCAGGTCGATGGTGAGCGTGTCGTAACCCTGGCGCGCCATCAGCTCGGCGCTGAAGCTGTCGGGAATCGCCAGCCAGCCGTTGAGGGCGGCGCGGTCTTGCGCCCAGAGCGTGCGCAGGGGGTTGCTGGTCATGGGCGTCGGTGGGGAGTGGAGCCGGCGGATTGTCCACGCGCGGCTGCTTGCGCGGGTTCGCGGCTGTTGTCCAATCGAGACCCAGACGTTCATCCACCTGCCGGAGCTCCGCCCCATGGCCCGCCTGCCCTACGCCGACCTGAACCACCCCGAAGCCGCGCCGCTGGTGCAGCGCATCGTTGCCGAACGCGGCAGCGTGCTGCACCTCTACCAGATGCTGCTGCACAGCCCGCCGCTGGCCGAGGGTTGGCTGAACTACCTCACCGCGGTGCGGCAGAAACTGAGCATCAGCGGCGCGCTGCGCGAGATGGTCATCATGCGTGTGGCCGTCTTGAACGGTGCGCCCTACGAAGCCTTCCAGCACGCGCCCATCGCGCTGGCCGAAGGCATGACGCAAGCGCAGCTGGATGCGCTGGACCACTGGCAAGACAGCACGCTCTTCAGCGACACCGAACGTGCGGTGCTGCGCCTGACCGATGCGATGACCCGCGAGATCCATTTCGCGCCCGAGATCATGGCCGCCGTGCGCGCAGCCTTGGGCGAACGCGGCGCGGTGGAAGTGACGGCCACGATCGCGGCTTACAACATGGTCTCGCGCTTTCTCGAGGCGCTGCAGATCCATGCCGACGACCCGCGCTGAGGGTCCGACCATGAGCGCTTACGACATCAAGAACTTGCAAGGCCGCCGCATCGCCGTCACAGGCGGCCTGGGCCGGCTCGGCCAGCAACTGGGCGAACTTCTGGCCGCGCGCGGCGCGCAGGTGGCGCTGATCGACCGGCACACGGCCAGCGCCGAGCATCCGGCGCCGGCTGGCACCATGGTGGTGGGCGGGGTGGACCTGGCCGACGAGGCCTCGGCCGGCGCCGGCCTGCAGCAGGCCGCCGCCTTGCTGGGCGGGCTGGACGGCCTCGTCAAC
Organism: Betaproteobacteria bacterium; assembly: GCA_031372905.1. GTDB lineage: Bacteria > Pseudomonadota > Gammaproteobacteria > Burkholderiales > Burkholderiaceae_C > Rubrivivax. The sequence goes on along the minus strand of JANMMD010000024.1, from coordinate 1,050 downwards.
GTCGCCGGCGGCTTTGCCTGGGAAAAGATCGAAGGCGGCCATGCCGCCACCTGGGACCAGCAGTACACGATGAACCTGAAGAGCGCGGTGCTGGCCAGCCAGGCCGCGCTGCCGCTGCTGCTGGCGCAGCCCGGTGCCTCCATCGTCAACGTGGGTGCGGCGGCGGCGCAGAAGGCCGGCCTGGGCATGGGTGCCTATGCGGCGGCCAAGGCCGGCGTGGCGCGGTTCACCGAAGCGCTGGCCGAAGAATTCAAGGCGCGCGGCCTGCGCGTGAACGCCGTGCTGCCCAGCGTGCTGGACACGCCGGCCAACCGCGCGGACATGCCCGATGCCGACCCGACCTTGTGGGTCAGCACCGACGAGCTGGCGCGCGTGATCGCCTTCCTGCTGAGCGACGAGGCTTCGGCCGTCACAGGCGCCAGCGTGCCGGTGATGGGGCGGGTCTAGCGCGGGCCAGGGCTAGGGCTTGGCTTGTGCGAAGTAGTGCGCCAGCCGGTCCAGATCGGCATCGGTCAAACCGCGCAGGGTCGACGACATGATGGTGTCGCGCCCCGGGCCGGGGTGGTCGCGGAACTGCTTCATCGAGGCCAGCAGGTAAGCCTCTTGCTGCCCCGCCAGCCGCGGCACCTGGTTCTGGCCGCGGTAGTCGGGCAGGTGGCAGCTGCCGCAGCCGCCTTGCTTGGACAAGACCGCGCCGGCACGCTGCTTGTCGGCCTGCAGCGGGCCCGGGGCGGGCTGCAGTGGCAGGGCCGCGTAGTGCCGCGCCAGCGCGACGATTTCCTCGTCGCTCAGGCCCGCCACCGCGGCCTGCATGGCCGGCACCTCGCGCAGGCCTTCGCGCATCAACACCAGCTGGTTCTCGATGAAGAGCTTGGGCTGCCCGGCCAGCGAGGGGATGGCCGGGCTGGCCGCCACGCCCTCGGCGCCGTGGCAGGCCGCGCAGGCGGCCAGGCGGTCCTTCGAAGGCGCCTGGGCTGATGCGGGCGCGGTCATGGCCATGGCGGCCAGCAGCAGCACGGCGCCGCCGCCGCGCATCACGGCCTCAACGGG
>JANMMD010000020.1:0-22789 GCA_031372905.1 Betaproteobacteria bacterium | reverse complement strand
CTGCAGGTCATCATCGACGGCCCGGTGGGTTGCGAGAATCTGCCCGTGACTTCGGTGCTGCATTACACCGACGCGCTGCCGCCGCACGAACTGCCCATCGTCGTGACGGGCCTGGCCGAAGAACAGCTGGGCCGCGAAGGCACCGAAGGTGCGATGAAACGCGCCCATGCGGCGCTCGACCCCGACCTGCCCAGCGTGGTGGTGACAGGCTCGATCGCCGAGATGATCGGCGGCGGCGTCACGCCCGAGGGAACGACGATCCAGCGTTTCCTGCCGCGCACCATCGACGAAGACCAATGGCAATGCGCCAACCGCGCGATGTACTGGCTGTGGACGCAATACGGCCTGCGCAAGGTGCCGCAACGGGTGCCGTTCGCCGAACGCCCCGCGGGTGAAAAGCCGCGCGTCAACTTGATCGGCCCGTGTTACGGCACCTTCAACATGCCGAGCGACCTGGCCGAGATCCGCCGGCTCGTGCAAGGCATCGGTGCCGAAGTGAACATGGTCTTCCCACTGGGCAGCCATCTCGCCGATGTCTCGCGCCTGGTGGAAGCCGACGTCAACATCTGCATGTACCGCGAGTACGGCCGCATGCTGTGCGAGGCGCTGGAACGGCCTTATCTGCAAGCGCCCATCGGGCTGCACAGCACGACCGCTTTCTTGCGTGAACTGGGCCGCCTGCTGAATCTCGATCCCGAGCCCTTCATCCAGCGCGAGAAGCACACCACCATCAAGCCCATCTGGGATTTGTGGCGCAGCGTCACGCAAGATTTCTTCGGCACCGCCAACTTCGCGGTCGTCGCCGGCGAAACCTATGCCCGCGGCATCCGCCACTTCCTTGAAGACGAAATGGGCCTGCCCTGCAACTTCGCGGTGTCGCGAACGGCGGGCCACAAGACCGACAACGAGAGTGTGCGCGAGCTCGTGCACACGAAGACGCCGCTGGTGATGTTCGGCAGCTACAACGAACGCATGTACCTGGCCGAGACCGGTGGTGGCCACGGCCCGCGCCCCACCTACATTCCGGCCAGTTTTCCCGGCGCCATCATTCGCCGCGCCACCGGCACGCCTTTCATGGGTTATGCCGGCGCGACTTACATCATCCAGGAGTTCTGCAACGCGCTCTTCGACGCGCTGTTCAACATCCTGCCGCTGGGCACCGATCTCGACAAGGTCGACCCGACGCCGGCGCGTTATCTCGGCGCCCTGCCCTGGGATGCCGACGCCAATGCGCTGCTCGATGAAGCCGTCGAAGCGCAGCCGGTGCTGGTGCGCATCTCGGCGGCCAAGCGCTGGCGCGACCAGGCCGAGGCCGACGCACGCCGCCTGGGCGAAAAGCGCATCACGCTGGAGCGTGCTTCGCTGGCCTGCACGGGCGCATTGCCCAAACAGAACTCGCAGGTGCCGGCATGATCGTTTGCAGCACCCAACTCATTCGCAGCGTGTACCCGCTCACGCTGTCCCCCACGTTACGGCAGCCTGCCGTTACTGCCCTTGTCGCGCGGGCATTGCGCGCGACTGGCCGCAAGGCCAAGCCAAAGGAGATTTCTTATGGCTGAAAGCAAGGGCTCGATTTCGGGCCTCTCGGACGACGAAGCGCAAGAATTCCACCGCTATTACGTCCAGGGTTTCATCGGCTTCACCGCCGTCGCCTTGGCCGCACACATGCTGGTGTGGGTCTGGCGCCCTTGGCTCTGATCATTTGATCAAGCCCATCTGACAGAAAGCGAAAGTCATGGCCCATACAAACAATGCAATTCACACGGCACCGACGCTGGCGAACCGCAAGGAACTCCTGCTTTTTGGTCTGAGCTTTGTGGTGTTCCTGGTCATTGCACTCACGGGTGCAGTGCTGGGTCAGCCGTGGCGGACGTGGCTGCCAGGTGCAGAAGGCGTGGACGGTTTGTTCGGGGGTGTCAAAGCCGCCGTCTATACCTTCATGTCCTACGTAATTTGAATTAGGAGCACATATCCATGTGGAGAATCTGGCGTTTGATCGACCCCCTTCGGGTCCTGGTGGCGCAAGCCGTTTTCCTGTTTGGCATCGCAGTGATGATTCACCTCATCCTGCTCAGCACGAACAAGTACAACTGGATGGACGGCCCGGTCAAGAAGGCGGTGGCTTCTGCCACCACGCCGGCGACCACCACGGTCGTGGCACAACTGTCGACGACGAAGTAAAGATCGTCTCGTCAGCAGTAGCGGGCGAGGCCGGGTTGCCGGCTTCGCCTCGCTGCAACAACACACTCGCCGCTTGCGGGCAAAAGCCCAAGGCGGTCGGAGAACGAATATGGCCATGTTGAGTTTCGAGAGGAAGTACCGCGTTCGCGGTGGCACCCTCGTCGGCGGTGATCTGTTTGACTTCTGGGTGGGGCCGTTCTACGTCGGCTTCTTCGGGGTCACGACAGCCTTCTTCTCCTTCCTGGGTACCGCCATGATCCTTTGGGGCGCTTCCCAAGGGCCGACGTGGAACCTCTGGCGCATCAGCATCGCACCCCCCGACCTGTCATACGGCCTGGGCATGGCCCCGCTGATGCAGGGCGGGCTCTGGCAGGTCATCACCGTGTGCGCGATCGGGGCCTTCGTCTCGTGGGCGCTGCGCGAGGTGGAGATCTGCAGAAAACTCGGCATGCAGTACCACGTGCCCATCGCCTTCGGCATGGCGATCTTCGCCTACGTCACGCTGGTGGTCATACGCCCCGTGCTGTTGGGTGCCTGGGGCCACGGCTTCCCCTACGGCATCTTCAGCCACCTCGACTGGGTGTCGAACGTGGGCTACCAGTACCTGCACTTCCACTACAACCCGGCGCACATGCTGGCCATCACCTTCTTCTTCACGTGCTGCTTTGCACTGTCGCTGCACGGGGGTCTGATCCTCTCGGCCAGCAACCCGAAGAAGGGCAACATGGTTCGCACCACCGATTACGAGGACACCTTCTTCCGCGATGCCATCGGTTATTCGATCGGCTCGCTCGGCATCCACCGCCTGGGCCTGTTCCTGGCGCTGGCCGCGGTGTTCTTCAGCGCGGTGTGCATCGTCATCAGCGGTCCCTTCTGGACGCGCGGCTGGCCCGAATGGTGGGGCTGGTGGCTGAACATGCCGATCTGGTCGAACTGGCCGTTGAAGTGAAGCAGGAGCAAACATGATCCAGATCGAATACCAGAACCTGTTCACCAGCGTGCGCGCGGCCGGCCACCTGCACAGCGGCGTGCCGCTGGGGCCAGGCAACTTCCCGCGCGACGGCTCGCCCATCCGTTTTCCTCTCGCCGGCCGCCTGGGCATGGCGCAGATCGGGCCCATCTACCTCGGTGCCCTGGGCGTCGCGTCGATCTTCTTCGGCACGCTGGCCTTCGTCATCATCGGCTTCAACATGCTGGCCTCGGTGGACTGGAACCCGGTGCAGTTCATCCGCCAGCTGTTCTGGCTGTCGCTGGACCCCCCCGCGCCCAAGTACGGCCTCAGCTTGCCGCCCCTGAACGAAGGCGGCTGGTGGCTGATGGCAGGCGGCTTCCTCACCACCAGCATCCTGCTCTGGTGGACCCGCATGTACACCCGGGCCCGGGCCCTCGGCCTGGGTACCCACGTCGCCTGGGCGTTTGCCGCCGCGATCTGGCTCTTCCTGGTGCTCGGTTTCATTCGCCCGGTGCTGATGGGCAGCTGGGCCGAAGCGGTGCCCTTCGGCATCTTCAGCCACCTTGACTGGACGGCCGCCTTCAGCATCCGCTACGGCAACCTGTTCTACAACCCCTTCCACGCACTGAGCATCGCCTTCCTTTATGGTTCGGCCCTGTTGTTCGCGATGCACGGCGGCACCATCCTGTCGGTCAGCCGCTTCGGCGGTGAGCGCGAGCTGGAGCAGATCGTCGACCGCGGCACAGCCAGCGAACGCGCGGCGCTGTTCTGGCGCTGGACCATGGGCTGGAACGCGACGATGGAGTCCATCCACCGCTGGGCCTGGTGGTTCGCGGTGCTGACCCCGCTGACTGGCGGCATCGGCATCCTGCTGACAGGCACCGTGGTCGATAACTGGTACCTCTGGGCGGTGCAACACGGCGTCGCACCACCCTATCCGCCAGTCTTTGGCAACATGGTGGACCCCGCCACCGTGCAAGGAGCCAAGCCATGAGCTTGTTGAAGCGCGTCTTCAAACACACCACCGCGCTGGTTGCAGCGGCCATCGCAGCCACGCTGCTGACGGGCTGCGAGCGCCCGCCCATGGACACGAAGCAGATCGGCTACCGCGGCACGGGCATGGAACAGGTGGACAACCGCCGCATCGTGGCGGCCAAGAAGGCCGCCAATGTGGCGCCTGCCGCCATCGACCCGGGCAGCCCCGACGGCCCCAAGGCCAAGGACGTGCTGCAGAACGTGCAGGTGCTGGGCGATCTCAGCATCGGCCAGTTCACGGCGCAGATGGTGGCCATCACCGCCTGGGTGGCGCCGGTGGAAGGCTGTGCCTACTGCCACAATCTGGCCAACCTGGCCGACGACTCCAAGTACACCAAGGTCGTTGCGCGCCGCATGATCCAGATGACGCAGAACGTCAACGCCAACTGGAAGACCCACGTCGCCGAGACCGGGGTCACCTGCTACACCTGCCACCGCGGCAACAACGTGCCTTTGCAGACCTGGTACCAGCCGCCAGCGCAGGACATGCGTGCCAACTTCCTCGGCAACCGCAACGGGCAGAACCTGGCGGCGCCGGCTGTGGGCCTGTCGGACTTGCCTGCCGATCCGATCACCGCCTACCTGGTGAAGCCAGCGGTCATCCGGGTCGGTGGCACGACGGCCTTGCCGACGGGGCATGAGTACAGCATCCAGGACACCGAGAAGAGCTACGGTCTGATGATGTACTTCTCAGGCTCGCTGGGTGTGAACTGCACCTATTGCCACAACAGCCGCGCCTTCGGCAGCTGGGAGCAAAGCCCGCCGCAGCGCACCACGGCCTGGCACGGCATCAACATGGTTCGTGACCTGAACAGCGCCTACACGGTGCCGCTCGGCGCGGTGCTGCCGCCACACCGGCTGGGGCCGAACGGCGACACCCCGCTGGTGGCCTGCGCCACCTGTCACCAGGGCGCCAACAAGCCGCTGTACGGCGCGGCCATGGCCAAGAACTGGGTCGGCCTGCAGACCCTGGTCGGCACCGCCCCCGCGGCGCCGCCGGCGGCCGCTGCCAGCGCACCGCAGTGAAGCTGGGCTGAGAGCCACCGGCCACCCGCTGTGAAGCCGAACGCGCTCCCCGGCCCCGCGCCGAAGGTGCGTCCAGAGCCGCCCCAGGCGCGTTCGGCCCACCGCACCGCAGCAACAGCGGCCACCACACGCAGCGCCGGCTCGGTGGCCGTGCTGGTGCTGGCCGACATGCGGCCCACGGCACGCCTGTGGGCCTGGGGCCGGCTGGTGCTGGGGGCACGCCCCTGGCGCGGCACGCCCGGCCTGCGCTTCGTCAAGGTGCTGGGCAGCGGCGAAGGTGGCGGCTTCGGGCTCATACCCAGCGGCACCCACCGCGGCCTTTTTCTGGGCTTCGACGACGAAGCCAGCGCGCGCGATTTCATCGATCGCTCTGCCCAGCTGGCCGCCTGGCGCAGCCATGCGCGGGAATGCCTGGTGGGCCTGATGCGCGCCACCAGCAGCAAGGGCAGCTGGTCGGGCGCCGCGCTGGATATCACGGCCACCGCCCCCGGCCTGGATGACGACGCGCCCATCGCGGCCATCACCCGCGCTTCCATCCACCTGCGCCATGCCCGCGCCTTCTGGCGCTTGTCGCCGCCCGCCGAAGCCTCGCTCGCGGCGGCCGAGGGTTGCCTGCTCGCGGCCGGCCTGGGCGAAGCGCCCCTGCTGCGCCAATGCACCTTCAGCCTGTGGCGCAACACCGCGGCCATGGACGCCTACGCACGCAGCGGCGCGCACCAGCAGGCCATCCGCTCGGCCTACGGCGGCGGCTATTTCAGCGAGTCGATGTTCGTGCGTTTCGTGCCGCTGATGCTGCAGGGAAGCTGGCAGGGGCGGGGTTATGGGGTGCCGCATGGCTGAGGCTCTTCACGAGCGCCACGTGGTGGTCATCGGTGCCGGCATCGGCGGGCTGGTGAGCGCGCTGCTGCTGGCCCACCGGGGTGTGCAGGTGACGGTGATCGACAGCGCCGCAGGCCCTGGCGGCAAGATGCGCCAGCAGAGCGTGGACGGCGCCGCAATGGACGCCGGCCCCACGGTGTTCACGCTGCGCTGGGTGTTCGAGCAGATCCTGGAGAAAGCCGGCCATTCCATGGCCGACCTGCCGCCGCTGACACCCCTTCCCGTGCTGGCGCGCCATGCCTGGCGCGACCACGACAAGACCCTGGACCTGTTTGCCGACCCGCGCCTGTCGGCCGAGGCCATCGGCCAATTCGCTGGCGCCGACGAAGCACGCCGCTTCGTCGCTTTCTGCGCCGAAGCCCGCAAGGTCTACGCCGCGCTCGAAGGCCCGTACATGCGCGCCGGCAAGCCCAGCGTGCTGTCGATGATCGGCAGCCTGGGCCCGCGAGGCCTGGCCACGCTCACGGGCCTCGGGCCTTTCAACACGCTGTGGCGATACCTCGGCCGCCACTTCTCAGACCCCCGCCTGCGCCAGCTGTTTGCGCGCTAAGCCACCTATTGCGGCGCTTCGCCCTGGCAGGCGCCGGCCACGCTGATGCTGGTGGCGCAGGTCGAGCTGGACGGCGTCTGGGCCGTGCAGGGGGGCATGCACGCGGTGGCGCAAAGCTTCGCGCGGCTCGCCGCTTTGCGCGGCGCCACGCTGCGCTACGGCGCAGCCTGCGAACAGATCCTGCTGAACAAGGCCGGCCATGTGCGCGGCGTGCAGCTGGCAGGTGGTGAACAACTGCCCGCCGATGCCGTGGTCTTCAACGGCAGCCCTCAAGCGCTGGTCGACGGCCTGCTGGGGCCCGCCGTGCAGCACGCCGTGCCGTCGATGCCCGTGAAGCGGCGCTCGCTGTCGGCCGTCACCTGGGCCCTGCACACGCCCACCGCCGGCTTCGAACTCGAACGCCACAACGTCTTCTTCGACCACGACTACCAGTCTGAGTTCGAAGACATCTTCCAGCGCCGGCGGCTGCCCGGCGCCGGCACCGTCTACGTCTGCGCGCAAGACCGCGGCGCTGCCAAACCGGTGCCCGCAGGCGCGGCCGAGCGCCTGCTGTGCCTGGTCAACGCACCGGCCGACGGCGACCGCCGCTCTTTCGACATCCAGGAGACAGACCCATGCGAACAACGGAGCCTGTCCTTGCTGCATGGCTGCGGCCTGCAGATGCAGCCGACAGCGGCGCAGATGCAGCGAACGACCCCGGCCGACTTCAACCGCCTCTTTCCGGCGAGCGGGGGGGCCTTGTATGGACAAGCCACCCACGGCTGGATGGCCTTGTTCCAGCGGCCCGGCTCGAGCTGCCGGGTGCCGGGGCTGTTCCTGGCGGGCGGTGGGGTGCACCCGGGGCCGGGCGTGCCGATGGCGGCACTTTCCGGCCAACTGGCGGCCGCGGCGCTGATGGCGCACCTCGCTTCGACCAGCCAGTGGCACCCGGTGGCTACCTCTGGTGGTACATCGACGCGATCAGCGACGACGGCCGCCATGCCCTGAGCCTGATCGCGTTTGTCGGCAGTGTCTTCTCGCCCTACTACGCCTGGGCACGCGCCCGCAACCCGGCCGCCGCGGCCGAAAACCACGTCGCGCTCAACGTGGCCTTGTACGGTGCACAAGGCCGGCGCTGGACCATGACCGAACGCAGCCAGGCCAGCCTGCGGCGCAGCGCCCGTGAACTGGTGCTGGGGCCGAGCCGCCTGCAGTGGGACGGGCAATCGTTGCTGATCGAGATCGACGAGATCGGCGTGCCCCTGCCGCAGCGCGTGCGCGGCCGCGTTCGCGTGTGGCCGCGCGGCCTGGCTGGCTTCACCACCGCGCTGGACGACGGCGGCCGCCACCGCTGGGGCCCGATCGCACCGTGCGCGCGCATCGAGGTCGACCTGGACCAACCCGGCGCGAAGTGGTCGGGCGAAGCCTATCTCGACAGCAACGAAGGCGACGAGCCCATCGACCGCCCCTTCACCGAATGGGACTGGTCGCGCGCAGGCATGAAGGACGGCAGCACGGCCGTCATCTACGACGTGCGCCAGAAGACCGGTGCCGACCGCGTGATCGCGCGCCGCTTCCTGCGCGACGGCAGCTCGGAAGAGTTTTCACCGCCGCCGCGCCAGGCTTTACCGCGCACCGGCTGGCGCCTGAACCGCACCATGCGCAGCGACGTCTACGAACCCGCCATCGTGGAGCAGACGCTGGAAGACACGCCGTTCTACGTGCGCAGCGTGCTGAAGTCGGGCCTGCTCGGTGAACGCGTGACCTCGGTGCACGAAACGCTGAGCGTGCCGCGCGTGGTGGCACTCAGCACCCGCATGATGCTGCCGTGGCGCATGCCGAGGGTGCGCTGACCGTGAAGGTGCCCAACATCATCACCGGCGTCATGAGCGGCTGGGCGCGCATGGGCCCGCGCTTCCTGCCCTTTGCCGACGCCGCCAGTGCCGAGCTGCCGCTGCTGCGTCTGCTGCGCCTGAGCCTGTTCCAGGTCAGCGTGGGCATGGCGCTGGTGCTGCTGGTGGGCACGCTGAACCGCGTGATGATCGTCGAGCTGGGCGTGCCGGCCTCGCTGGTGGCGATCATGATTTCGCTGCCGGTGCTGTTTGCGCCCTTGCGCGCGCTGGTGGGCTTCAAATCCGACAACCACCGCAGCGCCCTGGGCTGGCGGCGGGTGCCCTACATCTGGAAAGGCACGCTGATCCAGTTCGGCGGCCTGGCCATCATGCCGTTTGCGCTGCTCGTGCTTTCCGGAGGCGGCAACGCGCATCTGTGGCCGACGTGGATCGGCCATCTCGGCGCGGGCCTGGCCTTCCTGCTGGTGGGCGCCGGCCTGCACATCACGCAAACCGCGGGCCTCGCGCTGGCCACCGACCTGGCGCCGCAGGAAACGCAGCCCAAGGTGGTGGGGCTGATGTATGTCTCGCAGCTGATGGGCATGATCGTCAGCGCACTGGTCTTCGGCGCGCTGCTGGAAGATTTCTCGCCGGCGCGGCTGATCCAGGTCATCCAGGGCTCGGCCGTGGCCACCATCGCGCTGAATCTGCTGGCGCTGTGGAAACAGGAAACACGCCAGCGCGGCATGATGAACGCGCCGCGCCGTGAAGAGCCCTCGTTCAAGGCGGCGTGCCAACACTTCCTGCACGGTGCCCACGCGCGGCGCCGCCTGGTGGCGGTGGGCTTGGGCACGATGGCTTTCGGCATGCAGGACGTGCTGCTCGAGCCCTACGGCGGCGAAGTGCTGGGCATGGGCGTGGGCGCCACCACGCAGCTCACGGCCACGCTGGCAGTGGGCGGCCTGATCGGCTTTGCCCTGGCCTCGCGCGTGCTCGGCCGCGGCGCCGACCCCTTCCGCATGGCCAGCATGGGCGCGATGGTCGGCGTGCCGGCCTTCATGGCGGTGATTGCCGCGGCGCCGCTGCAGATGCCCGCACTCTTCGGCCTCGGTGTGTGGATGATCGGATTTGGCGGCGGCCTCTTCGCGCACGGCACCCTCACCGCCACGATGAACCTGGCACCACCGCAGCAGGCGGGCCTGGCGCTCGGCGCCTGGGGTGCGGTGCAGGCCACCGCCGCCGGTGTGGCCGTGGCCCTGGGCGGCGTGCTGCGCGATGTGCTCGCCGGCCTCGGCCGCAGCGCCATGGCGCCAGCCTTGGGCGCCCCGGCCAGCGCCTACACCGCCGTCTACACGATTGAAATCTTGTTGCTGCTGGCCACCGTGGTGGCCATGGCGCCACTGCTGCGGCGCAGCCCACTGGCCGTGCCGACCTGACCCACGTCACCCCACTACTTCGAGCGAGACACCATGGACACCAGCACCTCCTACACACCAGCCAGCCAACACACGATCACCCGGGGAAGCCTCATGAGAAACCGCCTGTTCTGGGGCACGCCGCACACCGACACCGACGTCAACAACTTCGAAACCGCGATGCATGAGCGCGCCGCGGACGAGGCTGCGGGCAAGTTCGCGGCGGTGCATGCGGTGACGAAGTCGCTGGAGGGCATCAGCCGCCGCAGCATGGGCCTGATGCAGTTCGACGCGCTCCTGGCGATGGTGATGATGTTGCTGGCCTACAAGGTAGGCACGGCGGCGCCCGAGATGTTCGCGCAGCTCAATCGTTGGGGCTTTGTGCTGGCCATCTTCAGCTGTGCGCTGATGCTGCCGAACCTGGCCTTGGTGTGGGGCAGCGACCCCGCCGCACACACGCGCCACCCGCGCACGGCCTACCTGATGCTGATGGGCGTGCACAAGGTGCGTGCCGCGCGCTACACCTTCGCGCTGGTCTTCAGCTTCGGCGCCGTGGTGCTGACCCTGGTGTCGCTGACGCAGATGCGCTGATCGGCCAGCCCCGGCGCGGGCTGAGGCATTTCACAACGGCGCCTCAGGGCGCCGTTTGCATGGCAGCAGCGGCGTTCAGTTTGGCGGCCGATTGCCGAAAAAGGCGCTGACGGGTCCGTGAGTTCCGCATGCGCGAAGCACCCGCCGCCCCGCAGCCCACACCGGCCCCAAGCACCTTGCCTTGCCCGAAAAATGCCCGCATCACCGCTGTTTCGTTTGACCGTTGCCCGGCGTCTGACTCTGGGCTTCGGCATCGTGCTGTGTTTCACCGTGTGCATCGCCTTGCTGGGCGCCTGGGGCTTGTCCCGCGTCAATGCGTCGTTGCAGAGCGTCTTTGCCGAAAGTGCCGTGCCGCTGCACCGCCTGGCGCGCGTGCGCGACCTCGCGGCACGTGACCGCATCCTCATCACCGATGCCGTGCTTCAGCGGCAAGCCGAGGCGACCAGCGCGCGCGTGGCCGAATACCGACGCAACCGCGCCAGTGCCGAAAAAGCCTGGAACGACTTCGCCTCGTCGATGGAAGGTGCGGCCACCCGCCAACTCGCCAGCGCCGCCGCACGGGCATCCAAGACACTCGTCGATGAGGGTTTCGAGCCTGCCGCCGCAGACCTGGCCGCGGGCCGCTACGACGAAGCCCGGCTGAGACTGGACCAGCACATCGCGCCGCTGCAGCCGGCGTTTGCAGAGGCCATGAACCAGCTCGTGGCTTCGCAGCTGGACGCCGCCGAAGAAAAGTTCAACGCCGCACAGACCCTGGGCGACCACATGAACCTCGCGCTGGCTGCGCTCGCCAGTGCCGGCATCTTCATGGCTGTGCTGACCGCGGTGTGGGTGACACGCCACCTCGTGCGGGCCCTCGGCGCCGAACCCGATGCGCTGGCGGCCGCAGCCGAACGCATTGCACGCGGCGAGCTGGCCGCTGAGAGCCACACGCCAGCGCGAGCCGGCAGCGTCATGGCTTCGATGCAGCGCATGCGGGAGTCGCTCGTGCAGGTGGTGGGCAGCGTGCGCAGCGGCGTCGACAGCGTGGCCAGCGCCAGCGTCGAGATCGCCCGCGGCAACCAGGAGCTGGCCGGCCGCACCGATGCCCAGGCCGGCAACCTGCAACGCACGGCCGATTCCATGACCCAGCTCACGGGCAACGTGAGCGCCAATGCCGAGGCTGCACGTCGGGCCAACCAGCTGGCGCTGGGTGCCAGCGAAGTGGCTGTACGTGGCGGCCAGGCCGTGGCCGAAGTGGCAGACACGATGGTGCAGATTCGCAGCGCGAGCGGCCGCATCGCCGACATCCTGGGCGTCATCGATGGCATTGCCGCACAGACCAACCTGCTGGCCTTGAATGCCGCCGTGGAGGCTGCCCGCGCGGGTGAGGCCGGACGCAGCTTTGCCGTGGTTGCCGGCGAAGTCCGCATGCTGGCCAAGCGCAGTGCCGCCGCAGCGCGGGAGATCAAGCAACTGGTCGACGACTCGATGCGCTGCGTGGGCGCCGGCAGCACGCTGGTCGCCTCGGCCGGTGCCACCATGAATGAGATCGTCGAGCAGGTGAAGCAGGTCAGTGGGCTGATCGGCGAAATCACGACCGCCAGCCGCGAGCAGAGCGAGGACATCACCCAGGTGGGCCAGGCCATGGGACAACTCGACCAGACGACACGACAGAACGCAGCACTGGTGCAGGCCTCGACATCCGCAGCAGAAAGCTTGATGGCACAAGCCTCGCTGCTGTCATCGGCGGTCTCGGTGTTTCAGCTGGCGCCAGCCCAAAGCTGAAATACCTCTGCGGCTGAGCGAGCAGGCGCCGCACAAAATAAACAGGGACCGGCATCGGAAGATGCCAGTCCCCGCCTGGGGCGCGCTTCGGCCGGGGCCGAAGACGCGTACTGAAGCGTTTTACTGCTTCGCCGGTGCAGGTGTCTGCGCCGTCACGGTGGGTGCCACCATGGACGCGTCGGCCGCCTTGGGGGCCATCTTGGCGCCGCCCTGGTAATAGGCCGGCAGCCAGGCCGTCGTCTTCAGCAGCTGGTAATGCACAAACAGTGATGTCAGTGCCACAGCGCCGAGAAAAAGCGGAACACCGATGGTCGGGTTGACCACACGCCAAACTTTGCCTTGGTTCATGAGGTCTCCTTACTTAAGCCACGGGGAATAAACGTAGGCGAAAAAGTGCGCCAGCAATGCGATGAGGCCGAAGATTCGGGTGCCCTCAACCAAGCCCTGTTGCAACTCTTCAGCTTCTGGGGTGGTGAGCCCCGACGGCCAAACTCTGTTCGGATCATCTGCCATGTTGTTCTCTCCAAAAGTCAGACATACCGTGCTGAACCCGCACGAGGGCTTCTTGTGGCTGCGTTGGCCACGGAATTCCCCCAAGACCTCAGAGGAAATTTACGTCCTGAAGCGGTAAACGTCAATCGTTGTTTACACTCCAAGTTGTCAATTTTTGATGACACATGCATCGCGAAATGCACTGACACCTGCAGCCGCGAAAAACAGGGTGAAACGGTGTGACGAAGATTCATCGCACCGCGCTTTGATGCAAGGCGTGGCGCTCGGTCAGGCCGATGACCCAGCCGATGCGCTCGTCGAAGCTTCTTGAATTCGGACCGGCCGACGGCACGTCCACGGCCGCCGCATCGACCAGGAACTGCACCGCCGGCAAAACCGGCAAAGACCGCCGCGGCGCGGCAGGTGCGCGCACCACGGCGCCCGAGGCGCGAGCCAGCAAAGCCAGCTTGCGCTGCTTGGAGACCATCGCGCGGTGGGCGATGGAATCGAAACCCAGACGCTCGATCTCGCGCCCGATCTCGGCATACACCAGACGTGCGGCGTGGATGGCCGGGCGGCAATCGCGCGGCAGTTCGGCAATGCCGTGGTCAGCCTTGGCATAGAGCGCGTCAGCGGCCTGCAGCAGGCGCTGCACGACGCTGGCGACGCGCTCGTCGAACACCGGCGCCAGCATCCAGGCGTCGATGTCGATGCCGGCTTCACGCATCCATTGCCGGGGCAGGTAGAGGCGGCCATTGCGTGCGTCCTCACCCACATCGCGGGCGATGTTGGTGAGCTGCATCGCCACGCCCAGATCGCAAGCGCGGGCCATGGCCGCTTCGCCCCGAACTCCCATCACGACGGCCATCATCGCGCCGACGGTGCCGGCCACGCGGGCGCCGTAGTCCTGCACATCCGCCAAGGTTTCATAGCGGCGGGCGGTGGTGTCCCAATAGAAACCTTCAAGCAGCGCATCGAGCAATTCGCGCGGCATGTCGAAGCGGTGCACGACACTGGCCAGTGCCGGGTCGACGCCGACCTGCTGCGGCCGGCCGTCGTAGATGGCATCCAGGCGGCGCTGCAGTTCGCCCACGGCGGCTTGCGGGTCGCAGCCGAGGTCGATCTGGTCGTCGGCCAGGCGGCAGAACGCATACAGCGCCCGCGCCGGCTCACGCACACGCGCGGGCAGCAGCAGCGAAGCCGCGAAGAAGGTCTTGGAGCCGCCGCGCATCAGCTCGCGGCAGGTGACGCTGTGAGAGGCGGCGTCATGCGCCGCGAATTCAGACGAAGCTGTGGGCATGCGGTACCACCGTTTCCAGCGCTTTGGCTGACATCAATACGCCGGGCACGCCGGCACCAGGGTGGGTGCTGGCACCCACCATGAAAAGGTTCTTCACGTCTTCGCTGCGGTTGTGCGGGCGGAACCACGCGCTCTGCAGCAGCAGCGGCTCCAGCCCGAAGGCCGCACCCTTGAACGACAACAAGCGGTCGTGGAAGTCCTGAGGCGTCGTCACGCGCGAGCTGTCGACGAAGGCGCCAAAACCGGGCATCACGGTTTCTTCCAGGCGCTGCTGCACCGCCTGGCGGAAGGTCTCGGCAAAGGCCGGCCAGTCGGTGCCGCTGTCCAGATGCGGCACCGGCGCCAGCACGTAGAAGGCGTCGTGGCCTGCGGGTGCCATCGAGGGGTCGGTGGCGGTGGGGCGGTGCAGGTAGAGGCTGAAGTCGTCGGCCAGATGGTGGCGCTTGAAGATGTCTTTCAGCAGGCCTTCGTAGCGCGGGCCCAGCACCATCATGTGATGCGGCACATCGGGGTACTGCTTCGTGGTGCCGAAGTACCACACGAACAGGCTCATCGAATAGGCGCCGCGCTCGATCTTCGCGTTGCTCCAGTGCTTGCGGTGCTGCGGCTCCACCAAGTGGCGGTAGGTCCAGGCCGTGTCGGCATTGCTGACCACGATGTCGGCGCGGTGGTGGCTGCCGTCCACGAGGTCGATGCCGTTGGCTTGGCCTTTCTCGACCGTGATGCGCTTGACCTCGGCGTTCAGGTGCACGGGCACGCCGCGCTCTGCCAGCAGACCCACCAGACCCTGCACGATGGTGCCGGTGCCGCCCATCGCCCAGTGCACGCCGAAGCGGCGCTCCAGGGTGTTGATGAGGCTGTAGATGCAGGTCACGGAAAACGGGTTACCGCCGATGAGCAGCGGATGAAAGCTCATCACGATGCGCAGCTTCTCGTTCTTGATATGGCCGGCCACCATGTGGTGCAGGCTGCGCCAGCCGCGCATGCGCGCCAGCGCCGGCACGGCCTTGAGCAAGCTGCCGATGCCATCGAAGGCCTGAGGGCCGAGCTCTTCGAAACCTTGCCGGTAGCAACTGGCGGCCTCGTCGACGAAGCGTGCATAGCCGGGCAGGTCTTCGGGCGAGAAGCGTGCCACCTCCGCCTGCATCAGTTCGGCATCGCCGCTGTAATCAAAGTGCGTGCCGTCGTCGAAACGGATGCGGTAGAACGGGTCGAGCGGACGCAGATCCACGTCGTCGGCCAGCGTGCGGCCGCACAGCTCCCACAGCTCTTGCAGCATGAAGGGGGCGGTGATGATGGTGGGACCGGCGTCCCAGGTGTAGCCGTCCTGCTTCCACACATAGGCGCGGCCGCCGGCGGCATCGAGCTTCTCGAAGACCTCGACGTCGTAGCCCTTGCAGCTCAGACGCACGGCTGCGGCCAGGCCGCCGAAGCCGCTGCCGATGACGATGGCCTTGGGTTTGCGGGAAGAGGGCTCGGCAGCGTGCGGCTGCGACGGTTGAAGCGGCGCACGACGTACCGGAGAACTGACTGCCGCGCTAGCGGGCGTGAAGAAGCTTGTCATCGCTGTCCAAGGTAACGGCCACCGGCTTCACGACAGAAGCAGCTTGGCCTGAAGAAGGTTTGTGCATGGCCCAGCGCCACAGCGCGGTGGCTTCCAGCGGCAGCACCAGCAACCAGTGTTCGAGGATGGCCAGGGCCAGCAGCGTGCTCACGAGCCACGCGCCAATGGCCTCGGCACTGCCGGCAGGCTGCGCCAGGGCCTCACGCACCAGCATCACGGCCACCGCCGTGGCGGCAGTGACGACGAACGGGAACAGCAGGTTCATCGAGCGCTTGCGAAAGTAGCTGCCGAGATAACGCAGGTGCGGCGGCAGGAACTGCAGGCTGAGGTTGCGCACGCCATAGAAGACATTGAGCTTGGCGCTGATGCGCATCAGCCAAAGCACCGCGTAAGTGCCGACCCCCACCTGGTTGGCTTCGCCCCAGGTCAGCACCGCGATCAACACCCCGGTGGCGAGGATGGCAAGCTCATGCCACAGCAAGGTCAAGGTGCCCTCGGCGAAACGCTTCCAACCCTCGGCGCCGGCACTCAGCGCCTGCCGGCGCGGCCCCGTCACCCAGCCGGTGAGGAAGCTCAGCTCGTGCCAGCCCCAGACCAGCAAAGCGCAGGTGAAGGCGCAATAGGCCGAGGCCACATCGGTCTGCCCGGCGGTGCGGTGCAGGCCCACTAGCGCCGCCACGGCCAGCACCGAACTGATGAGGTGGCTCCAGCGGAAGGTGGTGCGCGGCAGGCCGTCCAGCAGCAGCACCAGACCGGTGGAGAACCACCAGACGAACACCGCAAACAGGATGGGCCAGAGCGCTTCGGGCATTTCGATTACCAGGCCGGCACCACACGAACCTGCTGCGGCAGGTCATGGCGCTTGACGGGCAGCAGGTACAGGCGCGCGAAGGTCGCCGCGCCGCGCACGGCGAGGCCGGCCTGCTTCAGCTTGCCAATGATGCCGCCCTGGGCCTTGGCGGCTTCCATGCGCGTGGACAGATCGAACAGCCGCGTCATGCCGGCGCGGAAGGCCGGGTGATCGTGGTCCAGCGACACCGGGAACACCTGCTTGGTGATCTCGGTCGTGATGCGGAAGACCTCGTAGTCGTAGGCCGTGGCGTCCAGGCCCATGGCGTTCTTCAGCATCGGCCGCGTGTGGTCGCGCACGTACATCGTGGCGTACACGGCCAGCAGGAAGAAGCGGATCCACAGCGTGTTGGCACCGCGCAGCAGATGCGGCTGCGAACGCATGATCAAGGCGAAGCTTTCGCCATGGCGGAATTCGTCGTTGCACCACCGCTCGAACCACTTGAAGATGGGATGGAAGCGCTTCTCGGGGTGGCGCTCGAGCTGGCGGTAGATGGTGATGTAGCGCGCGTAGCCGATCTTCTCGCTCAGGTAGGTGGCGTAGAAGATGTACTTGGGCTTGAAGTAGGTGTAGGCCTTGGTGCGCTTCAGATCACCGAGGTCCAGACCGAGACCGAAGTCCTTCAGGCTCTGGTTGATGAAGCCGGCGTGGCGCGATTCGTCGCGGGCCATGTAGCGCATCAGGCCCTTGATGTCGGGGTTGGTGACGTTCTTCTGGATCTCGTTGTAGAGAATGCAGCCGCTGAATTCACTCGTCACGCTGCTGATCAGGAAGTCCAGAAACTCCTGGCGCAATTCGGGCGACATCTGCGCCATCTGTGCGCGTGCTTCCTCGGCGAATTCCGGCGTGCGCTGGAAGTGGTCGTGGTTGTTGTCGCCTTCGTACTCGGCCATCATCGTGTCCCACTCGGCACGGATGGGGTTCACGTCGAGGCGGTCCATGGCCTTGAAGTCGGTGGTGTAGAAACGCGGCGTCAGCAGCGTTTCTTCCTTGGCCTTGCGGGCCACTTCGGCAGGGCTGTCGATGGCGGCCGTGTTCGTGGCCGTGTTCGTGGCTTGTGTGACGCTCATGGCGTGGTCCTCGTGGATGCGGTGTTGGCCGGGCTCAGCAGACCGACGAAGGCGCCTGCGTTGGTGGGGCCGAAAGATTCAAGGTCGATACGCACGCCGGTGGCGGGGTCGAGCAGCGTCAGGCGGCCATCGGCACGGCCCACCAGCTCGAACGCAGCCTCAGGGCCCAGCTCGCGCATGCGGCGTTCGCGGGCCATCACGCGGAGTGCGCCACGCAGGAAACCACCCTCGCCCTGCACCCGCTGCACCTCATCGCCGCTGCGTGCGTCGATGACCTTGATGCTGCCGTCGGCCAGGTCTTCGAAGCGCAGGCTGCGCGAGACCACGGCGCTGGCATCGGGCGCGTGGATGTCCACCCCCGACAAGCGCACCGCACTGACACCAGCCAGCGATGCCAGCACCAGCGAGATCATCGCGATCAACAGGCCGCGAGGCAGCGGGTTGGCATGGGCGTGCGAATTCGAGGTCGGGTTCATGGAGGCGCTCATCGTGGTGTCGGATCAGCGGCCTGCGAAGGCCGCTTGGATCTGCCGCTCGGGGGCAGCACGGGCAGCCTCCGACACATCGGAAGACAGGGCCGCAGCGCCGGTTTCCTGGGCCCAGGCGTCTGACAGCAATTGCGCCACCAGCGTGGCCTGCGGCACACAGCGCAGCATCGGCTCGGGCCGTGCAGCGCGCCAGGGCCGCGCATGCGGCCACAGGTGCAGGAAAGCGATGGCGTCATCACCCGCCAGCTGCAAGGGCAAGTCGCCGCTGCCGTCTTGATGGAGGTGCAGGCCCGCGGCGGCGATGCGGCGGAAAGGAATGTTGAAGGTGAGCGTCAACACGATGCCGATGCGCATCACCACGCGCTTGTTGGTCACCGTGTAGATGGCCGACTTGGCCGCCAGCCAGGCGGTGAAAGACAGCAGGGCCAGCGCGGTGGCGGCCAGCAGCACCATCCACAAGGCCGAGACGGCCATTGCGCCGACGGAGGCGTCGTCAGCGGCCATCAGCGCCAGGCGCAGCACCACAAGGGCGGCGAAATACACCACCAGCTGGCGCACATGGAAGGCGCGGCGCGCCAGTTGCTGCCAGTTGGGGCTGCCCTGCCAGAGCACACGCTCGCCGGCGGGCAACATCTCAGGCAAGCCACGCGCGGCTTCGAACTCGTGCTCTTGCGCCAGCGGCGCGCTGGCATCGCGCGGCAGCGAGGAATTGCGCACCGCTTTCACAGCAGCGGCTCCGCACGCGAGGGCTCGGCGTACAGCGTGCCGGCGCCGTAATAGGCCTGGATCTTCTCTTCCTCGAGCATCGTCACCTGGTCCAGGCTGCGTGTGCCCGGGACATCGGCAAACTGGTGGCCGAGGATGGCGCCGACCGTGACCTTGTCGCGCTTGCAGCGCGCAAAGTTCATCGGCAGCAGCACGTGGCGTCCGGTGCCGGCCACTTCCAGCTCGTAGTAGCGGAACAGGCTTTCGGCCACGTCCACCCACATCTCGACGACGGTGCCACCCACCACGCCGTCGGCGCCGACCACGGGCAGGCCGCGCGGATCGGTGTCACCGCCCTGCACGTCGTAGTCGGTGGCGATGCGCAGCGGCTGCACCTTGTTGTGGCCGAGGTAGTCGTGGTCGGGGTGGTCGGCGCGGTCGGCCCAGGCACCCGGGCCCACGCCCGCCAGCATCGGATTACCGATCGGCACCAGCGGCGCGCCCGTCCAGCGGTGCGACGGCTCGGCCTGCAGCACCTGCGGCGATACGTTGTCATTGGGCGCGCTGAAGGTGCTGCCGTCACGCAGCAGGTAGGTCTTGGGCGCCGGGATCGGGAAACCTGTCACCGCCACCCCGTTGTCGGTGACCATCGGATAACCCTCGCGGTGGTTTTCGCGGGCGAGGTAGTAGACGAGGAAAGCAAAAAATATCCAGAAGGCGTAGAGCACGAGTTGTGCGACGTCGATGTACTGCGTGATGGCTCCGGTTCCCATGAGGGTCTCCTTGAAGTCGTGTGTCAGCCTGGAAGGTCGGCCAGACCGAACTTGGTGCCGGGCGCGCGCGTGGCGGGCCCGAACGAACGAACCAGCGGGCCGATGGCTATCAGCGCCGCAAACAAAAGGTACAGCTCGAGGTGGTAGACGAAGCTGTAGCCGGTGACATTGCTCACCAGCACTTCGCCGAAGGCGCCGTGCACGGCCAGCGTGGAAACGCCGTCGCGCAGGGCGCCGCCCAGTGCAATGGCCACGCCTGTGGCGGTGGCCTGCACCGCACCCCAGGCGCCCAGCGCCAGACCGACGTGGTCACGGTGCTCTAGGGCCATCGCCGCGGTGAGCATGCCCACCGCAAACAAGCCGCCGCCAAAACCGATGAGCACGGTACCGGCACGGAACATCCACGGCGCTTCTGCGGGCGCCGAGACGATCACCGCAGCAAAGGCGGGCAAGCCCAGCACCAGGCCCACCGCGGCCACGCGGTAGGGGTCGCCGCCCCGTGCCAGCCAGCGCGCCGCCACCGCAAAGGCGGCCAATGCACCGCCGGCCATCAGCGCAGTGAGTGCGCTGGTGGCACCGACGCTCAGACCCAGGATCTCGCCGCCGTAGGGCTCGAGCACCACGTCCTGCATGCTGAAGGCGGCGGTGCCCAGGCCCACGGTCCAGAGGAAGCGGCGCGCCTTGGGCTGCTTGATGAAACTCTGCCAGCGCGGCCCGAAGGCGGCGGCTTCTTCGGATTTGTTGCGGCGGCGGTTCGGGTCCCGTGCTTCCTGCTTCCACACCGAGGCAATGCCCAGGGCCACCACCGCCACACCGGCGCCCTGCACCACCTGCACCAGGCGCGTAGGGCTGAAGTCGGCCAGCAGCACCGCAAAGGCGGCGCCGCCGCCGGCCAGGCCCACGAGCAACATCACGTACATCAGTGCCACCACACGCGGGCGCGTGACTTCGGTGGACAAGTCGCTGGCCAACGCCAGGCCGGCGGTCTGCGTGGTCTGCAAGCCCGCACCCAGCAGCAGGAAGGAAATCGCAGCGAACACATGGCCCACCCAGGCCAGGCCGAAGCGGCCATCGCCGGTCATCAGCAGCAGCGAGAAAGGCAGCAAGGCCAAGCCGGCGAACTGCAGAAAGGTGCCCATGCCGATGTAAGGCACGCGGCGCCAGCCGATGACGGACGCGTAGGTGTCGCTCTTGTGGCCGATCAGCGCGCGGAAAGGTGCGGCAAGGATGGGCAGCGCCACCATCAGCGCAACCAACCAAGCCGACATGCCCAGCTCAACGATCATCACGCGGTTCAGCGTGCCCACCATCAGGGCCGTGCACAGACCCACCGACACCTGGAACAGCGACAGGCGCAGCAGGCGTGGCAGCGGCAGGTCCGGCGTCGCGGCATCGGCGAACGGCAGATAGCGCGGGCTCAAGTGTTTCCACTTCAGAGCCAGGCGCGATGACAGCTGAGCGATCACGGACGCACCAGTTCGAGGGCTTGTGAGGTGTAGAAGCCGCTGCTGATGCGCTGCGTGCGGCCGACTTCGAACTGCGGCACGCTGCGGCCCAGGCGGGCGCGCAGCGACTTCTCGGCCACCGGCTCGATCCAGGGCGCGCGGTTGCTCTGGGGCAAGAGGCTGCCCACCGTGCGCATGGCTGCCAGCAGCGGGTTGCGCGGCGCGAAGGTCAACAGCATCGAATGCCGCGTGCGCTGCGCCCAGCTTTCGACGACGCGCACCATGTCGACTTCGTCGTAGTGGATCAGCGAGTCCATCGCCACCACGTGATCGAAGCCGCCCAGCGCCGGGTCGAGCATGTCGCCGCTGCGAAAGTCGATCTGGCCGCTGACAGGGTGAGCCACCAGCATTTCGGCGACACGTTCACGCGCCACGTTCACCAGCGCGGGCGAGAGATCGATGGCCACGACATGGGCGCCACGCGCGGCCGCTTCCAGCGCCAGCGCGCCGGTGCCGCAGCCGGCATCGAGCACGCGAGCGCCGCGCAGGTCTTGCGGCAGGCAGCCCATCAGCGTGGCGCGCATGCGGTCGCGCCCGGCACGCACGGTGGTGCGGATGCGGCCCACGGGTGCAGTGCTGGTGAGCTGTTCCCAAGCTCTGACGGCGGTGCGGTCGAAGTACTCTTCGATCTTGCCGCGGCGGGTTTCGTAGCTGGCGTCCATGGTGGCGGGGCTGGCGGTTGCGGTGTGGCGGCTCAATCGAAACCCAGCAGGTCGAAGATGTCACGGTCTTTCATCGGCACCGCGCTGTACTGCTTGTCGCCCAGCCAGAGGTTGGCGGCCAGGCGCATGTACTCGCGCTTCACGGCTTCCAGTTCGGGGCTGGTTTCCATCTCGAAGAGCACGCTCTTCTTCAGGCGGCTGCGGCGGATGACGTCGAGGTCAGGAAAGTGCGCGGCCAGCTCCAGGCCGGTGGCGCCCATGTACTTGTCGATCTGGTCGGTGCCGGCGCTGCGGTTGGCGATGACGCCGCCCAGACGCACGTTGTAGTTCTTCGCCTTGGCGCCGATGGCCTGCACGATGCGGTTCATCGCGAAGATGGAATCGAAGTCGTTGGCAGTGACGATCATGGCGCGGTCGGCGTGCTGCAAGGGCGCGGCAAAACCGCCGCAGACCACGTCGCCCAGCACGTCGAAGATCACGACGTCGGTGTCTTCGAGCAGGTGGTGCTCCTTCAGCAGCTTGACGGTCTGGCCGACGACATAGCCGCCGCAGCCGGTGCCGGCGGGCGGGCCACCGGCCTCCACGCACATCACGCCGTTGTAGCCCGGGAAGACGAAGTCCTCGACGCGCAGTTCCTCGGCATGGAAGTCAACCGATACCAGCACGTCGATGACGGTGGGCAGCATCTTCTTCGTGAGCGTGAAGGTCGAGTCATGTTTGGGGTCGCAGCCTATTTGCAGCACGCGTTTGCCCATCAGGCTGAAGGCGGCCGACAGGTTGGAACTGGTGGTGCTTTTGCCGATGCCGCCCTTGCCGTAGATGGCGAAGACCTTGGCGGTGCCGATCTTGACGCTCGGATCGAGCTGCACCTGCACGCTGCCCTCGCCATCGAGCCCTTTGCTTGGCGCGCTGACCGGCAAGCTGATCCCGACGGTGATCGACGTGCTCGAATCGGTGCAGTTCCATGCCGAGGAACTGCGCCCCGAGGATTTCGTCGTCGAAGGCTACCAGGGCGTGATGTGCGTCGAAGCCGGCGGCCCGCCGGCCGGGACGGGCTGCGGTGGCTACGTCGTCGGCCAGACGGTGAAGCTGCTGAAGGAGCATCACCTGCTGGAAGAAACCGAAGTCGTGATCTTCGACGTGCTGGGTGACGTGGTCTGCGGCGGTTTCGCG
>JANMMD010000009.1:0-3051 GCA_031372905.1 Betaproteobacteria bacterium | reverse complement strand
AGCAACTCTCAACGCCTATGTGCTCTACCCGCTGGTGCGTTCACGCAACCTGAACATGTTCACGCTGGCTGCGGTGGAAAACAAGCAGTACACCGACCAGCAGTCGCTGGTCGGCGGCCGCTCGCGCAAGACCGTCGATGCAGTGGCGCTGGGCCTGACGGGCGACTTCCGCGACAGCCTGCTGGGCGGCGCGGTCAACACCTTCGACATCAACATCAGCAGCGGCCAGCTGAAATACCCCGAGGGCCGCAACCCTTCGCTGGACGATGACGCAAGCTACACGAAGCTCGTCTACAGCGCGTCACGCCTGCAAGACTGGATCACCGGCCGGGCACTCGTGTACCTCAACTTGCGCGGGCAGTACGCGGCCAACAACCTCGACACCACCGAGCAGTTCCGCCTTGGCGGCCCTGATGGTGTGCGCGCCTTTGCCACCGGTGAAGGCACCGGCGACCTCGGCGTGCTGGCCAGCATCGAGCTGCGCCTGCTGCCGCCTGAAAGCTGGTTCGGCCGGGTCGCGCGCGAGATGGTTTTCAGCGTGTTTGCCGATGGTGGCTACGTGCAGTACCGCTACCGCCAGCGCGTCATCACCGAGACCAACCCACCGAAGAACACCGGCGTCTTCAGCGGCGTCGGCTTCGGCTTGAGTTGGGTGCAGCCGAGCGGCTATTCGCTGCGGTTTTCCGTGGCCCAGCCCACGGGCGGCGAAACGCGCGGCGGCGAGAAGATCGACAAGACCCGGGCCTACGTGCAGGCCACCATGCTCTTCAACTGACTCTTCAACTGACGGCCGCCCTGGCGTTCCTCAACAAGGCCCTTTCGATGAGCGCAGCCCGCACCCCCGTCCGCCCCGCAGCCCACCGCAGCCACGGCGCGCCGGTCTTTCGCCTCAGGCCGGAGCTGACGCCCATCAGCGTGGCGATGTGCCTGCTCGTCGCCGCGCCGCCAAGCTTCGCGTTGCCCACCGGTGCGGTGCCCACCAGCGGCCAGACCACGGTGCAGCAAACGGCCCCCGGGCAGATGCTGATCCAGCAGAGCACGCCCAAGGCCAGCCTGGACTGGACGAGCTTTTCCATTGCGGCGGGTGAACGCGTCAACGTCGTGCAGCCCGACCGCACGTCGGTGCTGTTGAACCGTGTCGTCGGCGAGAACCCATCGCTGATCTACGGCGCGCTGCAAAGCAACGGCAGCGTGTGGCTCATCAACCCGCGCGGCATCGTCTTCGGCGCCAGTTCGCGTGTCGACGTCGGCGGCCTGGTGGCCAGCACACTCAGTCTGTCTGGCGACGCGCTGGCCGCGGGCCGCCTGCAGCTGGGCGTGAGTGCCGGCGGTGCCGGTGAACTGCGCAGCGAAGGGCAGATCACCGCCATTGACGGCACGGTGGCCCTGGTGGCGCCGCAGCTGGTGCACAGCGGCCACATCACCGCCCGCCGCGTGGGCCTGGCCGCAGCCAGCGAGGTGCTGGTCGACGTCGAAGGCGACGGCCTGATCTTCTTCAACGCCCGCAACGACAACCTTGACACTCGGCTGGCCCTGCTGGGCAGCGTGCGGGTCGACGGCGGCGTGGCCGACATCCGCGCCGCCGCACGCGGCGGTTTTGCCGACACCGTGCTGAACCTCGAGGGCACCGTGCAAGCGCGCAGCATCGGCATGCGCGAAGGCCGTATTCACATCGACGGCGGCGCGGCCGGCGTCACCTGGATTGCCGGCACCCTGGACGCCAGCGGGCGCGCCGTGGGCGAACATGGCGGCGACGTGCTGGTGCAAGGGCACCGCGTCATGCTTGACCAAACGGCGGCGATGGACGCCTCGGGCGCCACTGGCGGTGGCCGCATCCGGGTGGGCGGCGACTTCCACGGCGCCAACCCGGAGGTTCGCAACGCCGAGATGCTGGTTGCGCGGCCAGGCTCCACCCTTGCCGCCGATGCCACCGCCTCGGGCCACGGCGGCCAGGTGGTGCTGTGGTCGGATGACTCGACCCGCTTCCATGGCCGGCTGAGCGCTCGCGGTGGGCCGCTGGGCGGCAACGGGGGCAGCGCTGAGGTCTCCGGCAAGCGATCGCTCGAGTTCATGGGGGGTGCCGACCTGAGCGCCGCCCACGGGCAGACCGGCACCTTGCTGCTGGACCCGGACAACATCCGGATCGAGACCGGCGGCAACAATATCTCCGGCAACATCAACTTTGGCGGGGGCGGGACGGTCACCGTCAAGGCGGCCGGTCCGGATAGCCTGAGCGAGCTGCTGCAGACGACCAACGTCGTGCTGCAGGCGGACAGAACGATCCGTGTGCTGGACGCCGTCGATGGTTCCGGCGTGGCCGGCTTGGGGTCGCTCACGCTGCAGGCTGGCCGCGACATTACCGTCGATGCGGCGCTCACAGCCAGAGGCATCACGCTGGCGGCTAACGACAGCGGCGGCGATACGGGCGCGTCTGGCAAAGTCATCGTCACCGCGCAACTCAACGCGGGAAGCGGCACGCTGACCATCACCAACCGCGGCCTCAGCGGCCTGCAGGCAGGCGGCGGCACGCATGAGCTGGGCGCTTCGCTCAGCGGCGCGGCCATCAATATCACCGGCCCGGCCACGTTGACCGCCAATGCGGTGTGGACGGCGAACAGCGGCACGTCGACGGTCTCGGACGCAATAGGGGAATCCGGCGGCGCTAGAACGCTGACCAAGCAGGGCGCCGGCACGCTGAGCCTGGCGGCAGCCAACACCTACAGCGGCGGCACCACGGTGGCTGCCGGCACGCTGCGCCTGAACGGAGCGACCGCCACTGCAGGCACGAGCGCCATCGACCTGGGTGCCAACACGCTGGACATCTCCGGCGGCAGCACCGTCACCAACCCCCTCACCGTGGCCAACCTGGCCACCATCACCAACAGCAGCGGCGCCGGCACGCTGGGCGGGGCCGCAGCCCTGAACCTGGGCGCAGGCGTGGGCATCTCGCTGTCGAGCAGCGGCGCCGGCCTGACCGTCTCGCGCGTCATCTCCAGCACCGACAACACCGGCTCCGTCACCGCGGCAGCGGGCAGTGTCACGCTCAGCGGC
>JANMMD010000379.1:0-5033 GCA_031372905.1 Betaproteobacteria bacterium | reverse complement strand
GAACTTCATCGCGTCCTCGAAGAGCGGCTGCGTCTTCTCGAGGTTGATGATGTGGATCTTGTTGCGATGGCCGTAGATGTACGGGGCCATCTTGGGGTTCCAGAAGCGCGTTTGGTGCCCGAAATGGACGCCGGCTTCCAGCATTTCACGCATGGAGACAGTCATGGTCGTTCCTAAGGTTGGGTCTAGAATCCCGGCCGCTTGATCACCTGGGCACACCGCTGTTTCATGGCGGTGACAAACACAGGCGACACCTTGGTTGAACCGGGTTCGCGATTTGCTCTGTCTGATCGGGGTTTGCCGGATCTGCACGTGCAATGAAGCAACCCACAGAACCACCCCCACCGAAACAAAAGCCCATGATCTTAGCATGCGCGCAATGCGCAACGGCCTGCCTGCGAGCCTGTAGCAGGCTGCGTACGGCCGCCACTGACGCGAGGATCTGAACTTGCGCATCGCCATCGTCGGCGCCGGCATCGTCGGCGTCACCACCGCGTACGAACTCGTCCTTGCCGGTCACGAAGTCACGGTCTTCGAGCAGCGCGGCAGCGTGGCTTCCGAAGGCAGCTTTGCCAGCGCAGGCTTGCTGGCCGCTGGCGACATCGCACCCTGGTGCGGGCCAGGTGTGCCGTGGCGCGTGCTGCGCCAGATGTTCAGCAGCAATGCCACGGCGCGGCTTGGCGGGCTGCGGGGCCTGGCCGATGTGCCGTGGCTGTGGCGGGCCTGGCGCGTGGGGCGCCCGAGCCGGCATGCGATGCAGCGCAAGGCCATGCAGCGCCTGGGCCACTACAGCCGTGAGCGCCTGCTGGAACTGGCGCGCACGCTGCGCCTGGAGTTCGAGCAGACGCCGGGCCACCTGATCCTGCTGCGAGGTGATGCTGAACTCAAAGCTGCACAGCCGGGCCTGGCGCTGCTGCGCGAATGGGGCGTGGCCCACGAACTCGCCGACCTGCAGCGCTGCCGCAGCATCGAGCCCGGGCTCGGCCAGGCCACGTCGCTGCTCGGCGGCATCTACTTCGCGCAAGACGGCGTGGGCAACTGCCGTCAGTTCGCCCATCTGCTGAAGGCCGAGGCGCAGCGCCTGGGCGTGCGCTTCTGCTTCGACACCGCGGTGCGGGCCCTGCAGCCGGGCGCACCGCTCGTGCTGGATCTCGCTGGCGCTGCGGTGCGCGGCCCCGAGGGCTTCGATGCGGCGGTCATCTGCGCGGGCGCGGCGGCCTCGCCACTGCTCCAACGCCTGGGCATCAAGCTGCCCTTGCTGGCCGTGCACGGCTACTCGCTGACGGCGCCGCTGCGTCATATCGATGGCTTGGCCACACCAGGCCCGCGCGCCGGGCTCACGGACGCCAGGCACCGTGTAGCCATCACGCGCATGGGCCAGCGCGTGCGGGTGGGCGGCATTGCCGAGATCGGCGGCAGTGCCGAAGATCTCGCAGCCGGCCCCTTGCGCCTGCTGCACCGCGTGCTGGACGACTGGTTCCCCGGCGCCGTGCTCTCGCAAAAGGCGCAGCACTGGAAAGGGGCCCGACCCGCCCTGCCCGACGGCCCACCCGTGCTGGGCGCCAGCGGTGTGCCTGGCGTGTGGCTGAACCTGGGCCACGGCAACCACGGCTGGACGCTGGCGTGTGGCTCGGCCCGGGTGCTGGCCGAAACGATGTCGGGCAGAGACGCCGGGCTCGACCCGACCGGGCTGACGATCGACCGTTTTCGCTGAACCGCAGCGCCGGCACCGGGCCACAATGTCCCGATGCGCCTGCCGCCCACCCGCATCACCGCCACCAACGGGCCCTGGCCGCTGCACGATGCGGCAGCCTCGCGGCAAGCCGAGCAGGCGGCGCTGGCTGCTGCCGCACCAGGCGCACTGATGGAAGCCGCCGGCCTTGCATTGGCGCGCTTGACACTGGCGCTGGCGCCGCATGCCGAACGTGTGTGCGTCTGGGCCGGGCCCGGCAACAACGGCGGTGACGGGCTCGTGGCGGCACGCCATCTGCTGGCCAGTGGCCGTGCCGTGCAGGTGGTGCTGGTGGCGGAGGCTGCCGGCGGTCGGGCCGAACAGGCGGCCCGCCGGCCTGCGGACGCGCTGGCGGCGCAGAGCCGCGCCGCCGCAGCCGGTGTGCTGATGGCAGCGTGGCCGATCGGATCGACCGCCGCGGCCGACCTGCACATCGACGCGCTGCTGGGTCTGGGCGCCAGCCGCGCGCCGCACGGCGCCATGGCGCAGGCCATCCAATCGATGAATGCCGCGGCCGCCGCGGGCCGAGCCGGCGCCCCGGTGCTGGCGGTCGACCTGCCTTCGGGCCTGCACCCCGACACCGGTGCCTTGCTGGGCGAGCAGGCGGCACGGGCCAGCGCCACGCTGGCGCTCTTGACGCTGAAGCCCGGCCTGCACACCGCGCAGGGCCGCGATCATGCCGGCGAGGTCTGGCTGGATGGCTTGTCCGTGCCTGCGGGCGCGCCCACCGCCTGGCTCGCCGGCCCGGCACTGCCCGCACTGCGGCCGCACAGCCGCCACAAGGGCAGCCATGGCGATGTCGTGGTGGTGGGCGGCGCGCCAGGCATGACGGGTGCGGCGTGGCTGGCAGCACGGGCAGCGCTGGGCGCGGGGGCCGGGCGCGTTTACTGCAGCCCGCTGGACGCAGAAGCCAGCCTGCTCGACCCGCTGCAACCCGCCCTGATGGGCAGGCGTGCCTGGTGGACCCTGGCCCCGCCTGTCTTGGCAGGCGCCACCGTGGTGTGCGGCTGCGGCGGTGGCGCGGACATTGCCGCCACCCTGCCTGCGTTGCTGACGCAGGTGCCGCGTCTGGTGCTGGACGCCGACGCGCTGAATGCCATCGCGGCCGATGCCAGTTTGCTGGCGCGTGTGCGGCAGCGCGCTGCGCGTGGCCTGGCCACGGTCTTGACGCCACATCCGCTGGAAGCGGCGCGTCTGCTGCAGACCACTGCGGCCGTCGTGCAGTCCAACCGGCTCGCCGCCGCGCAGGCGCTGGCCGCGCACTGCCAAGCCGCCGTGGCCTTGAAGGGTTCGGGCACCATCATCGCGGCGCCGGACGCCCTGCCCCGCATCAATTCGACGGGCAACGCTGCGCTCGCCACGGCCGGCACGGGCGATGTGCTGGCCGGCTGGACGGCGGGTCTTTGGGCGCAGGCGCCACAGGCAGCGGCCGCGGACATCGCAGCGCAGGCCGTGTGGCAACACGGCCGCGCGGCCGACACCGACCCGGGCGCCGCGCGGGGCGCACCGCTGACCGCCAGCGCGTTGGTCGAAGCGCTGGCCCGGCGCCAGTTCGACTGAAGCGCTTCGAAGGCGGCTGATTCAGCGACGCGTGCGCGCCTTGGGCGCCGGCCGCTGCGGGCCGGGCTTGCGCGAACGTCGGTTGTCAGCCACGCCCGTCGTGCCGGCGCCTGACCCCATCTTCGCGCCCACTTTGGCGGGCGACTTGCCCAAGCCCTTCAAGCTGCGTGTGGCGGCCTTCACTGCGCGGTCGGTTTCGCGCACGGCCGCGAGCTCGGCCACCGCGCTGGCGCCATTGCCGGCGGCACCGTTTCGCGCGCGCTCGCCACGTGCCAACAAACGCTCGGCCTCGCCTTCGCGAACGATGCGGAAGTCGATCTTGCGCCCATCCAGGTCCACACGACTCACCTGCACGCGCACGCGCGCACCCACGCTGTAGCGGATGCCGGTGCGTTCACCGCGCAGTTCACCGCGTGCTTCGTCGTAGCGGTAGTACTCGCCACCCAGCTCGGTGATGTGGACGAGGCCTTCGACATAGAGCCCGTCCAGTGTGACGAAGAGGCCGAAGCCTGCAACCGTGCTGACGGTGCCCGAGAACTCCTCGCCCAAGTGCTCGCGCATGTAGCGGCACTTCAGCCAGGCCTCGACGTCCTTGCTGGCCTCATCGGCGCGGCGCTCGTTGGCACTGCAATGACCACCGGCTGCTTCCCACAGCGCCATCTCGTCGGACATCGGCTTGGCGGCCCGCGCCACCTTCCCGCCCTTGCGCAACTCGGGCGTGCGCGTCTTGGCATTCGCCACCAGGTGGTAACGCTTGCCAGCCAGGATGGCCTTGATGACGCGGTGCACCAGCAGGTCCGGGTAGCGCCGTATCGGGCTGGTGAAATGCGTGTAGGCCGGGTAGGCCAGGCCGAAGTGGCCGCTGTTGTGCACGGGGTAGATGGCCTGCTGCATCGATCGCAGCAGCAGCGTGTGGATCTGCAGCGCATCAGGCCGGCCGTGCACGGCCTGCGCGATGGCCTGGATCTCACCAGGGGTGGGTTCGTCGCTCAGCGACGCAGGCACGCCCAAGGACCTCAACATCGCCTGCAGCGCCACGCGCTTTTCGGGCGTCGGCCCTTCGTGCACGCGATAGAGGCTGGGGTGTTCCGCCGTGGCGATGAAATCCGCGGCGCAGACGTTGGCCGCGAGCATGCTCTCTTCGATGAGCCGGTGCGCCTCGTTGCGCGTGCGCGGCACGATCTTCTCGATGCGGCCGTTGTCGTCGCAGACGATCTGCGTCTCCGTCGTCTCGAAGTCGACAGCGCCCCGCTTCGCGCGCTGCTTGAGCAAAGCGCGATAGACCTCATGCAGGTGCAGCAGGTGAGGCACCAGTTCTGCGCGCGCCTTGGCCTCGGGGCCGCGCGTGTTGGCCAGCACCGCGGCCACCTCGGTGTAGGTGAGCCGCGCCTGCGAGCGAATGATGGCCGGGTAGAACTGGTAGGCCTGCACCTGCCCTTCCGTATCCACCAGCATGTCGCACACCATGCTCAGGCGTTCGACCTCGGGGTTCAGCGAGCACAGCCCGTTGCTCAGCTTCTCCGGCAGCATCGGGATGACGCGCCGCGGGAAATACACCGAAGTCGCGCGCTCGTAGGCGTCTTCGTCCAGGGGCTCGCCGGGCTTCACGTAGTGGCTGACATCGGCAATGGCCACCAGCAGGCGCCAGCCTTCGAAGGCGGTCTTGCCGCGGCCGCGCTTGTAGGGCTCGGCGTACACCGCATCGTCGAAGTCGCGCGCGTCTTCACCGTCGATGGTGACC
>JANMMD010000377.1:0-7884 GCA_031372905.1 Betaproteobacteria bacterium | reverse complement strand
GTGCACATGCTGCAGCACCGCCGTCAGCCGCTCTAGGCCCATGCCGGTGTCGACGCTGGGTTTCGGCAGCTGGTGCATCACACCGTCTTCGGTGCGGTTGAACTGCATGAAGACGTTGTTCCAGATCTCGATGTAGCGGTCACCGTCCTGCTCGGGGCTGCCGGGCGGGCCGCCGGCCACATCCGGGCCATGGTCGTAGAAGATCTCGCTGCACGGGCCGCAGGGCCCCGTGTCGCCCATCATCCAGAAGTTGTCGGACATGTAGCGGCCGCCCTTGTTGTCGCCGATGCGCACGATGCGCTCGGCGGGCAGGCCGATGTCCTTCAGCCAGATGTCGTAGGCCTCGTCGTCTTCGGCGTACACCGTGGCCCAGAGCTTGTCCGCCGGCAGCTTGAAGTGCACGGTGAGCAGCTCCCACGCATA
This sequence comes from Betaproteobacteria bacterium, assembly GCA_031372905.1. Taxonomy (GTDB): domain Bacteria; phylum Pseudomonadota; class Gammaproteobacteria; order Burkholderiales; family Burkholderiaceae_C; genus Rubrivivax. Next base: position 7,461 of record JANMMD010000377.1, on the reverse strand, counting down.
GGCAATCGCGTCCTTCTTGAAGTAGTCGCCGAAGCTGAAGTTGCCCAGCATCTCGAAGAAGGTGTGGTGGCGCGCGGTGTAGCCCACGTTGTCCAGGTCGTTGTGCTTGCCGCCGGCGCGGATGCACTTCTGGCTGGTGGCAGCGCGCGTGTAGCTGCGCTTGTCGAAGCCCAGGAACACGTCCTTGAACTGGTTCATGCCCGCGTTGGTGAAGAGCAGCGTCGGGTCGTCGCCGGGCACGACGGGCGAACTGGCAACGACGGTGTGGCCCTTGCTCTCGAAGTACTTCAGGAAGGTGGAGCGGATCTCGGAGGCTTTCATGGGGCGCGGCGACAGCTGGGGGAAGAGAGTGAATTCTAGGGTTCCTGCCCTCATGGGCTTGGGGTGCAGCCGCGGTACAGAATGGCGCGCATGGACACCAAGACTTCACCGCTGGCCCTGCTCGAAGACCCCGGCCTGCTGAGGACCGAGGCGCTGATCGGCGGCGCCTGGGTCACCGGCCAGGACACCAACGCGCGCTTCGCCGTCACCGACCCCGCCACGGGCGAGGAACTGGCGCAGGTGGCCAAGCTGGGCGCGGTGGATTGCGCCGCGGCCATCTCGGCGGCCGAGAAGGCCTGGCCGGCCTGGCGCGCGCGCACCGCCAAAGAACGCGGCGCGGTGATGATGAAGTGGTTCCAGCTGCTGCACCGCCACGCCGACGATCTGGCGCGCATCATGACCGCCGAACAAGGCAAGCCGCTGGCGGAGGCGCGCGGCGAGGTGGTGTACGGCGCCAGCTTCATCGAGTGGTTTGCTGAAGAGGCGCGGCGTGTCTACGGCGAGAGCATCCCCACCACCGACAACAACAAGCGCTACCTGGTGCTGAAGCAGCCCATCGGCGTGTGCGCGGCCATCACGCCGTGGAACTTTCCCATCGCGATGATCACGCGCAAGGTGGCACCGGCGCTGGCCGCGGGCTGCCCGGTGATCATCAAGCCCGCCGAGCAGACACCGCTGAGTGCGCTGGCCGTGGCCGAGCTCGCGCAGCGCGCCGGCATGCCCGCCGGGGTGCTGAACGTCATCACCGCCGACGCCGAACAAAGCATCGAGATCGGCAAGGTGCTGTGCAGTTCCGATGTCGTGCGCCACCTCAGCTTCACCGGCAGCACCGAGGTCGGCCGCATCCTGGCGCGGCAGTGCGCGCCCAGCATCAAGAAGCTGAGCCTGGAGCTCGGCGGCAACGCGCCCTTCATCGTCTTCGACGATGCCGACATCGACAGCGCCGTGGAAGGCGCGCTGGCCAGCAAATACCGCAACGCCGGCCAGACCTGCGTGTGCGCCAACCGCATCTATGCACAGGCCGGCATCCACGATGCCTTCGTCGAGAAGCTGGCCCTGAAGGCGGCGGCCATCACGGTGGGCAACGGCTTCACGGCCGGCGTGACGCAAGGCCCGCTGATCGACGACGCGGCCATGGAAAAGGTGGAAGCGCATGTGGCTGACGCGCTGGCCAAGGGCGGCACGCTGGTGCTGGGCGGGCAGCGTGATGCGAGCCTGGGCCCGCGCTTCTTTACGCCCACGGTGATCTCGGGCGTCACGGATCAAATGCTGTGCGCGCGTGAAGAGACCTTCGGGCCCGTGGCGCCGGTGTTCCGCTTCGAAACCGAGGCGGAGGTGATCGCCGCGGCCAACGCCACCGAGTTCGGCCTGGCGAGCTACTTCTACAGCCGCGACATCGGCCGCATCTTCCGCGTGGCCGAGGCGCTGGAATACGGCATGGTGGGCGTCAACACTGGGCTCATCAGCACGGCCGAGGTGCCCTTCGGCGGCGTCAAGCAAAGCGGCCTGGGCCGCGAGGGTGCGCGCCAGGGCATCGATGACTACGTCGAGCTGAAGTACCTCTGCCTGGGCGACATCCAGCGCTGAGCCGCCGCGCCTTCGAACGCTGGATTCAAGCGGTCGAGTCCAGCGCTCGGTTCAGGCGCCGTCGTCGTTGGCGGCAGCCCCCGGCCCGCGCTCGGTGCGCGTCGCAAATCCTTCGCGCCCCAGGGTGCCCACCGAGTTGGCCTGGGCGATGGCGCGCTGCAACAGGCTCTGCGCGTCCTTGCCATGCGCCGGGTAGAGGGCCATGCCCACGCTGGCCTGCACCGGGCAGGGCTGCCCGGCCACCACCAGCGGCTGCTGCAGGGTGCGCAAGAGCTTGGCGGCGACGCGTTCGCCGTCGGCCTGCGCTTCGAGGTGGCCCAGCAGCACGCCGAAGGCATCCGGCCCGACGGCGGCCACCACGTCACCCGCGCGCAAGCCCGTGCGCAGCCGCACTGCCACCTTGCGACGCAGCACATTGGCTGATTCGGCACCCAGGCGCGCCGCTGCCGCGGCATAGCCGTCGATGCGCAGCACAAGAAGCACCATCGGCGCGGGCACCCGTTCGCGCAGCGCCAGCAGTTGCGTCATGTGTTCCAGCAACTGCGCCTGGTGCGGCAGGCCGGTGGCCAGGTCGGTGGCGTAAGCATGCCGGGCCTGGCGTTCGTGACGCTTGCGCAGCACGGCCTGGCGCACGGCGCGCGGCAATGCGGGCTCGTCGGCAGGGAGCAGGGCGTCCACGCCCAAGGCCAGCAAGGCGGCCTCGAGTTGCAGGTGGACGGCCGGGCCGAGCACCACGACGGCGGCGTCGAAGGCCAGTTGCGGCAGGTCGCTGCGCAGCACCACGGCCGCCAACTCGTGCTGGTCGGCGGCCCACAACAGCACGGCATCATGGCCGGCGGGGAGCGCTTCAGCCTGCGCCTGCGTCACCTCCATGCCCGCAGCCTGCAATGCACTCGCCGCGCCAGCAGGCGTGGGGCCGAGCAGGAGGATGGACAGTGTGGAGAGGGACGGCGCCGTCATCCGGTGATCATGCCGCAAGCATGGGCGCGCGGCGATGCGGGATGTGGAGCGGGTGAGGGGAATCGAACCCCTGTATGAAGCTTGGGAAGCTGCCGTTCTACCATTGAACTACACCCGCGGCGGGGAGCAGTTTACGCCATCAGTTCGTGCCCGCCGACCAGTCGAAGCGGCCACGGCTGACGAAGCTGGCGCCACCGAACAGCCCGCCGGCGAGGCGGCCGCGCGCGGTGAGCTCCACGCCCGTCGGCGCTTCTCGCGCCAGGCCCCAGGCTTGGCGCAGCATATTCCCGGGCGACACAGTCACCGGCACCGTGATCAGCGCCTCGCCGAACCTCGGCACGCTGCCCCGGACATCGCTGACGCCGCTGGCCATTTGACGGCCGCTGACCTCCAGCTCCAGGCTCACGCCGTCGTAATCCACCGCGCTGTCGTTCGGGTTCTGCACGCGCAGTTTCACGGCCAGGCGCAATTCCAGGCCCTCGCCAGGCAGGCTGCTCACGTCCACCAACGTCACCTGCAGTGGTTGGCGTGATGCGAGCGCAGCGCAGCCTGCCAGACCGGCAGGCGCACAGAAGATGAAGCAACGGCGTTGCATTTCGCGCCCAGTCTCCCACAAAGCTGCGCGCGCAAAAAAGGCGGCCACGTCCTTCTGCAAGACGGGCCGCCCGCACTGCAAGCGACGCTCAGCGCTTCACATCACTTCGGCACGGACACCGGCGCCGCCGGCATCACCACGCCACCGGCACCGCCGGCGAAGGTCAACGGGCTCACCGCAGCCTGCTGGCCGACGCCTGGCTTGGTCCAGTCGCAAACCCCGGTGGTGAACACCGCCTGCAGGCGCGCCCATTGCGCGTCGCTGAAGGTGCCCGCGGCGTAGTCGGTGCGCACCAGCGGCTTCAGCTGGCACTTGAGCACGTCTTCGGCACGCGGGCCGCCAGCCACCTGGCGCGGCGAGAAGGTCGGCCTCAGGTAGGGGTCGGCATCGCAGGTGGCTGCGTTGGTGACCTTCACCGTCTGCGTGGTGTCGCTGGGCAGGATGCAGAAGTCGGCGGTGCTCGCCGGCCGCGCGCTGCGCACCTTGGCCTCGATGCTGGCGGCGCTGCCGTCGGCCTTCAAGGCGGTGAGCCATTGGTCCATCGCCAGGAAGGCATCGAAGGCCATCGTGCCCGGGGGCGTCAGTCCGGTGCGGGCAAAACGCCACAGCGCCTGGTTGTTGGCATTGCCGGCCTCGGCGGCAATGCGGTCGCGGATGCCGAAGCTGAACCACTGGTGGTGGATGGGGATCTGGTTCGGCGTGTAGCCCGGCGGCAGGCTTTCGGCGATGTTGCTGTCGTCCCAGCCGCGCATGTCGATCATCGCGGTCTTGGCCAGCTGCTTGCCGCTGGCGACGATGCCCGAGCGGTAGGCGATGGGCAGCGCGTCGGCGTCGGCCACGGTGCGTTCGGCGCGCGGCGTGCTGTCGCGGTCGATGCCGCCGACAATTTCATTCAGCGTCACGAACTCTTCGGCCGAGATGGCCGCGTTGCGCAGCGCCTTCAGGCCGTACTGCACGCCGGTGTTGTCACGCGTGTCCTTGGCCGCTGGTGAGCCCGCCACCTTGCCCCAGATCGACTCGCCCCAGCTCCAGGCGTTGCAGCGCGGCAGCGCCGCCGTGGCCGTGGCGTTGGCCGGGTCGTAGACGGCGCTGTTGGGCAGCTCGCAGTTGTTGGTGGCTGTCTGTTGCTGGAAGATGGCGCCGGACAGGTTGTCGATCACCACGCGCTGGTTGTAGACGCCGGCGCGGCCGTTGCTGCCGAAGGCGTTGTACCAGGCGTGGCAGGCGCTCTGGTCAGGGTGGCCGTTGATGGCCGCCTTGCGCGCATTGATCTGCGCCTGCGTCTGCCCGGCCATCAGCGCCGTCCAGTTGGCCTTCTGGTAGGCCTCGACCAGCAGCACGCAATCGCCGACTTCGATCGAGGTGGTCTCGGAATCAGGGTAGGTGCAGGTGGTGGTCACGCCGTCCAGCAGGCCCGGCATGATGGATGCGGCCATGTTGGAGTTGATGGAGCCGCCCGAGCAGCCCGAGCCGATCGTGAACTTGATGGGGCCGTAGGTGTCGGTGATGTGCTCCTTCACCATCATCACCGTCTCGCTCATCATCACGCGGTTCGAGTTGCGCGCCGAGTCGGTCATGCTGTGCGCCACCACCATCACGCCGCGGCGCAACTGCACGTCGCTGCCGCTCCATGCCGTGGCCGGGCGCGCCTGGCGCCGCGGCTGGCCGGTGCTGGCGCCGAAGTTGAAGATGACCTTGCCGTTCCAGCCCGCCTGCGGCGCCAGCGCATCCCAGGTCTTGCTGGGATCGTGCAGCACGGCGATGTCGTAGATGCCGCGGTTCAGGGTGCCGCGCTCCACGCGCACGATGTAGGGCACCGTGACACCGGCGTCGGTGGTGGTGGTGGCCATGTCGCCCGGCGTGCTTCCGGCGGTGTAGGGCTTGAAGCAGGCATTGGCCGGCGGCGCCGGGTTGGCAGGCACGGTGATGGCGTTGACAGGCATCGCCGGCGACGGGTCGGGCAGGACTAGGCTGCAGCCGGCCGTGGTGCTGCGGTAGTAGAGCTTGGTTTCTGTCGCGATGTTGCAGTTGGTGTCGGGCGTGCCGCTCAGCCCGCTGGCATTGCTGGCGGGCACGATGCCGTTGACCACCTGCGGCGTCGGCGTGGCGCAGTAGAAGGGTTTGATCTGCGCGCCCGAGAACACCGGGCCATGGCGCGGCGCGTTGGTCACAGTCAGCGTGGCCGCCCGCGTGTTGAGGGTGCTGGCGGTGACGACGTTGGGGCCATCGGCCAGACCCTTGACCACGCCCTTGTAGGTGCCGTTCGCCTGCAGGCGGAAAGCGCTGGTGACGTCGCGGCCGCCGACGTCGACCTGCAGGCGGTCTCTCAGGCCGCTGGCAGGCAGCGCGATCTCGAGCGTGACGTCACCGCCGCTGACCATGTCGGCGCGGTTCGACGTGGCGCGTATCTCCACCGGGTCGGCGTTGTAGTCGCCGTTGCAGCCGGCCAGCGTGAGTGCGGCAGCGGCTGCAGCCAGGCACGAAAGTGCTGGCCAGGCTTGTCGAGGCTTGTGCATGTCTTGTCTCCAGCTTGTTGTTCATGGTCATCGCCCGACGCTGTCGCCCGGCGTGCAGCGCCATGCTATGCATGCCGTCGGCTCGCAGGGATGCGGCACAACCCGCAGTCCCCGAGGTGACACGAGGCCCGGGCGAGGTCTGCGCGCTACTACACTCGCGCCCCCATGGATGACGACAGCACGCCGCCCGACGCGCCGCACCGGCACATGCACAGGCCGATGCGCAGCTTTGTGCTGCGCGCGGGCCGCATGGGCCCGGGCCAGCAGCGTGCACTGCAGGCGCTGGGCCCGCGTTTCCTGTTGCCCTACACCCCCGCGCCGCTGGACCTGGACGCCACCTTCGGCCGCCAGGCGCCGCGTGTGCTCGAAATCGGCTTCGGCATGGGCGACGCCACCGCCCAGGTGGCCGCTGCCTTGCGCGGCACCGACTTTCTCGCCGTCGAAGTGCACGCACCCGGTGTGGGCGCCTTGCTCAAGCACATCGGCGAGCAGGAGCTCACCAACCTGCGCCTGCTGCAGCACGACGCGGTGGAGGTGATGAACCACATGCTGGCGCCTGCGTCATTGGCCGGTGTGCACATCTGGTTCCCGGACCCCTGGCACAAGAAGCGCCACCACAAGCGCCGTCTCATCAACCCGGGCTTCGTGGCGCAGCTCATCACGCGCATCGCACCCGGCGGCTACCTGCACTGCGCCACCGACTGGCAGGATTACGCCGAGCAGATGCTGGAAGTGCTGGGCGCCGAGCCCGGCCTGCAGAACACGGCGGCAGGCTACGCGCCGCGGCCCGACTGGCGGCCGCTGACGAAGTTCGAGAACCGCGGCCTGAAGCTCGGCCACGGCGTGTGGGACCTGGTGTTCACGCGCCGCGCCTGACGCTTCAGGGCGGCGCAACGGCTGCGAAGGGACTCACGCCGCCCAGACCACCAGCCCGCTGTAGGCCGTGGCCAGCACCACGCCGCCGAAGACGATTCGGTACCACGCGAACGCCGTGAAGTCGTGCGTGGAGACATAGCGGATCAACCAGCGTATGCACAGCAAAGCGCTGAAGAAGGCCACCACCAGGCCCACGGCGAACATCGGCATGTCGGCCCAGTGCAGCAGCGCGCGCTGCTTCCACACCGAGTAACCGCCGGCGGCCATCAGCGTGGGGATGCCGAGGTAGAAGCTGAACTCGGTGGCGCACTTGCGCGAGAAGCCCAGCACCATGCCGCCGATGATGGTGGCGCCCGAACGGCTGGTGCCGGGTATCAGCGCCAGGCACTGGATGAAGCCGATCTTCAGCGCGTCCATGGTGTTCATGTCGTCGACGGTTTCGACGCGGGCGCGGCGCGTGCCTTCGAGATCACGCTCGCCGTACTTCAGGCGGTGCCAGCGTTCGACCCACAGGATGATGAAACCGCCGACGATGAAGGCCAGAGCCACCGGCACGGGCTTGAAGAGGTGGGCCTTCACTGTCGAGCCCAGCAGCAGGCCGAAAAA
>JANMMD010000370.1:0-16564 GCA_031372905.1 Betaproteobacteria bacterium | reverse complement strand
GCGCCGCGCCGACAGCCTCTCGCACGGCCAGAAGCGCCAGCTGGAGATTGCCATGTGCCTGGCCACCGACCCGCAGGTGCTGCTGCTGGACGAACCGCTGGCCGGCATGGGTGCCGAAGAAACCGACCGCATGCTGGCGCTGCTGGCCGAACTGAAGGCCGGCCACGCGATCCTGCTGGTGGAACACGACATGGACGCCGTGTTCCGCGTGGCTGACCGCATCACCGTGATGGTCAACGGCAGCGTGCTGGCCAGCGACACGCCCGAGGCGGTGCGCGCGAGCCCCGCTGTGCAAGCGGCCTATCTGGGTGAAGGCGGGGGGCACTGAGATGGCCGGCGCTGTGTTTCTGGAAGCCCAGGCCATCCACGCCTGGTACGGCAGCAGCCACATCCTGCACGGTGTCGACATCACCATCCAGCGCGGCGAAACCGTCGGCCTGCTGGGCCGCAACGGCATGGGCAAGAGCACGCTGATCCGCACACTGCTGGGCCACGTGACGCAGCGCGAAGGGCGCATCGCCGTGAACGGGAAGGACCTCAGCCAGGCCCGCCCGCACGAGGTGGCCCGCGCCGGCGTGGCCTATGTGCCGGAAGGCCGCGGCATCTTCCCGAACCTGAGCGTGCGCGAGAACCTCGTGATGGCATCGCGCCCCGGAGCTGACGGCCAAGATGAGTGGACGTTGCAGCGCGTGTTGCAGACCTTCCCGCGCCTGGCCGAGCGCCTCGGCAACCTGGGCGCGCAGCTTTCGGGTGGCGAGCAGCAGATGCTCTCCATCGGCCGGGCCTTGATGACTCACCCCACGCTCATCATCCTGGACGAAGCCACCGAGGGCCTGGCGCCCTTGATCGTGGCCGACATCTGGCGTGTCATCGCCGACATCCGCGCGAGCGGCATTGCCACGCTCATCGTCGACCGCGACTACCGCAAGGTGCTGGCCCAGGCCGACCGCGCGCTGGTGCTGCAGAAAGGCCAGGTGGTGCTGCAAGGCCCCGCCGCGGCGCTGTGCGACGACCCCCAACTCGCCGCCTTCCTGGGCGTTTGAAACCCGAACGAGGACCCACCACCATGACCACCGCAGCCTACCCCGCCCTCAGCCTCTACATCGACGGCCAGTTCATCGCCGCCGAGGGCCGCAAGGAACAGGACGTGCTGAACCCGGCCACCAACCAGGTCATCGGCCAGCTGCCGCACGCCACGACCGAGGACCTGCAGCGTGCACTGAACGCCGCGCAGCGCGCCTTCGAAACCTGGAAGAAGACCAGCCCGCTGGAGCGCAGCAAGGTGCTGCGCAAGGTGGCCGAACTGGCGCGTGAGCGAGCGGGCGACATCGGCCGGAACATCACGCTGGACCAGGGCAAGCCACTGGCCGAAGCCGTCGGTGAAGTGGTGTTCTGCGCCGAACACGCCGAGTGGCATGCCGAAGAATGCCGCCGCATCTACGGCCGTGTGATCCCGGCGCGCCAGGAAGGTGTGCGCCAGACCGTGCTGCGTGAACCCATCGGCGTCTGCGCGGCCTTCAGCCCGTGGAACTTCCCCTTCAACCAGGCCATCCGCAAGATCACCGCGGCCCTGGGCGCGGGCTGCACGATGGTCATCAAGGGCCCGGAAGACGCACCGAGTGCGGTGGTGGCCATCGCGCAGCTCTTCCACGACGCCGGCCTGCCGCCGGGCTGCCTGAACGTGGTGTGGGGCGTGCCGCACGAAGTGAGCGACTTCCTCATCAAGAGCCCCATCGTGAAGAAGATCAGCTTCACCGGCTCGGTGCAGGTGGGCAAGCTGCTGGGCGGGCTGGCGGGCAGCCTGATGAAGCGCTGCACGATGGAGCTGGGCGGGCATGCGCCGGTGATCGTCTGCGACGACGCCGATGTGGAAGCGGCTGCCGACATGCTGGTGCCCTTCAAGTTCCGCAACGCCGGGCAGGTGTGCATCAGCCCCACACGCTTCTATGTGCAAGAGGGCGCCTACGACAAGTTCGTCGCGCGCTTCCTCGCCAAGCTGGAGAAGGTGAAGGTCGGCGACGGCCTCTTGAAGGACACGCGCATGGGCCCGCTGGCGCAGGCGCGCCGTGTGGCGGCCATTGCCGGCTTCATCGACGATGCGCATCAGCGCGGCGCCACCATCCTGGCCGGCGGCAAGGCGCTGGGTGGTGAGGGCAATTTCTTCGCGCCGACGGTGGTGGCCGATCTGCCCGAAGACAGCCGTCTCATGACCGAAGAACCCTTCGGCCCCATCGCTGGCATCGTGCGCTTCAAGACCGTGGAAGAAGCGCTGCAGCGCGCCAACAGCCTGCCCTTCGGCTTGGCCAGCTACGCCTTCACCGGCGGCACCAAGAACGCCAGTCTCATCAGCAACGGGCTCGAAGCCGGCATGGTCAGCATCAACCACTTCGGCATGGCGCTGGCCGAAACGCCCTTCGGCGGCATCAAGGACAGCGGCTACGGCAGCGAGGGTGGTTCGGAGACCTTCGACGGCTACCTCAATACCAAGTTCGTGACGCAGCTGAACTGAGGCAAGCCCGGCAGCGCAGGTAAGCTCGCGCGATGGAACTCTCGACCTGGCTCGCCTTCTTCGCCGCCGCCTGGGCCATCAGCCTTTCACCCGGCCCCGGCGCGCTGGCTGCGATGAGCGCCGGCCTGAACCACGGCTTTCGCAAAGGCTACTTCGCCACCCTCGGCCTGGTGCTGGGCATCTGGGCGCAGCTGCTGGTGGTGGGCGTGGGCCTGGGGGCGCTGCTGGCCACCAGCAACACCGCCTTCTTGGTGGTGAAGTGGGCGGGCGTGGCCTACCTCGTCTACCTGGGCGTGCAGCAGTGGCGCGCGCCCATCCGGCCGCTGGCCGAGGTGCAGGCCGGTGCGGCGGGCGTGCGCCGGCGTGAGCTGGTGGCGCGCGGCTTCGTCATCAACGCGCTCAACCCGAAGGGCACGGTGTTCCTGCTCGCCGTGGTGCCGCAGTTTCTGGAACTGGCGCGGCCGCTGGCGCCGCAGTACGGCGTCATCGCGTTGACGCTGGGTTTCACCGATCTCACCGTGATGGCCGGCTACACAGCACTGGCCGCCAAGGTGCTGGGCGCCTTGAAATCGGCGCGCGCGATGAAGTGGCTGAACCGGGTGTTCGGTGGCCTTTTCGTCGCGGCAGGCGCGCTGTTGTCGGTGTTCAAGCGCGTCGTTTGAACGCCGGTCGGGCGGGGCCGCTCAGCTGTCGGCGGTGAAGCCGATGCGCTTGACGAGGGGGCCCCAGCGCTCGAACTCGGCACGCTGGCTGCGCGCCATCTCATCGGGCGTGCTGCCCTGGGCCAGCAGCCCTACCACGGCCAGGCCGTCGGCCAGGGCCTTGTCCTTCAGCGCCGCGTTGATGGCGGTGTTGGCGGCGGCCAGCACGGCGGCCGGTGTCTTGGCCGGCGCATAGAAGCCGAACCATTCTTCGGTGGTGAGTTCGCCGAAGTCTTGCTCGCCGAAGGTGGCCACGTCGGGCGCAAAAGGCAGGCGCGTCTTGCCGCTGGTGGCCAGCAGGCGCAGCTTGCCGGCGCGGTGGTTGGGCAGCGGGTCGCCGGCGGGGCAGAACATGCTGGCGATCTGGCCGCCCATCACGTCCACCAGGCCCGGCACGCTGCCGCGATAAGGAATGTGCTTGAGCTCCACGTTCTGGCTCAGGCCCAGCAGCGCGCCCAGGAAGTGCGGCGTGCTGCCCGGGGCCGGCGAGCCGTAGTTGGCCTTGTCGGGGTTGGCCTTGGCCCAGGCGATGAAGCCGCGTACGTCCTTCACGGTGTCAGGCACCATGGGGCCGACCGAAAGGCCGTGGTGCATGATGGCCGCGATGCTGACGGGCGCGAAATCAACCACCGGGTCGTAGCTGAGTTTCTTGTAGACGTGCGGGTAGATGGAGGTGCAGGAAAACGGCGACAGCGCCAACACCGAGCCATCGGCCGCCGAGGCCTTCAGGCCGTCCAGCGCGATGCGGCCACCGGCGCCGGGGCGGTTCTCGACGATGGCGGCGTTCTTCGCGTAGGCGCTGCCGCCCACGCGCTCGGCCACGCGGCGGCAGGCGATGTCGCCCGAGCTGCCGGCCGGAAAACCGTAGAGGAACTTCGGCTGCTCGAAGCCTTGCGCACGCAGGCGCAGCGGCAGTGCGGCGCTGGCAGCAAGCGCCAGGGTATGGCGGCGGGTGAGGTTCATCGTCGTGTCTCCGTTCGTGGTGCTGGGGGGTGAAGAAACAGGCCGGGGTTCAGCGCTTGGCGACCTTGTCGGCGCGCTTTTCCAGGAAGGCACGCACACGTTCCTTGGCCGCGTCGTCGCTTTGGGCGATGGACGAGATCAGCGCTTCCATGAACAAGCCGTCGCTGGCGGACAAGTCGGCGATGCGCGGCAAGGCCTGCGTGATGGCGTAGTTGGACAGCGGCGCGTTGGTGGCGATCTTCTGAGCCAGCCCCAGGCCCTTGGCCACGCCTTCGCCATCGCCCACCAGGTAGTTGCTGATGGCGTGCTGCTGGCCTTCGTGGGCGTCGAAGACGCGGCCGGTGAGCATCATGTCGGTCATGCGCGCCACGCCGATGAGCCGGCTGATGCGCACCGAGCCACCGCCGCCGACGAAGATGCCGCGCGTGCCTTCGGGCAGGCCGTAGAAGGCGCTGGCCTCGGCCACGCGGAGGTGCGCGCTGCTGGCGAGTTCCAGGCCGCCGCCTACCACCGCGCCGTGCAGCACCGCCACCACCGGCACGGGGCCGTACTGGATGGCGTCGAAACACGCATGCCAGCTGCGCGAGTGGTGCACGGCCTGCGTGACGTTGCGCTCGCTCACCTCGCTCAAGTCGAGCCCGGCGCAGAAGTGCGCGCCTTCGCCGCTGATGACGGCGGCCTTCACTTCGGGCACCAGGCGCGCGAGGTGCAGCCACACGGTGTGCAACTGGGCCAGCAGTTCGTCGCTGACGCTGTTGCGCTTGGCGGGGCGGTTCAGGCGCACGTGCAGCACGGGGCCGGCGCGCTCCAGGCGCAGCAGATCCAGGCCGCGCAGGGCGGCCGGGGCGTCGTCGGCCAGGGGTTCGAAGGCAGGCGTCATGAAGGGTCCAGGGTTCAGGGGGTGATGATGCGCGGCCCGCCGCCGTGCGCATACAGGGCTTCCACCTCGCTGGCTCGGCCTTGCAGCACCAGGCGCTGGTTGACATAGCCCTTGTCGGTGACTTCGCCGGTGGCCATGTTCGGCGCGCTGGGCAGGATGAGCGCGCGCGTCGGGGTTTGCGACGAGCCCGCGTGTTCGGCTTTCAGCGCGCGCAGGCCCTGCCGCACGTGGGCAGCAGCCTCTTCAGCAGGCAGGGCGCGGCCGGCTTCGGTGAGGAAGAGCAGCACGCCGATCTCGCTGCGGTCGTGGCCGGTGATGACGGCATCCTGCACAAAGGGCGCCATCGCCGCCACCACCTTCAGGCGCAGCGTGCCGACGCTGACCCAGGTGCCGCTGGTGAGCTTGAAATCCTCGGCCACGCGGCCGTTGAAGACGATGCCCTGCAGTGGGTCGGCCGCGTCAGCGAGAAAGCCGGCGTCGCCGATGCAGTAATAGCCTTCTTCGTCGAAGGCGGCGGCGGTGGCTGCGGGGTTGTGCCGGTAGCCGGGGAAGACGTTTGCGCCGCGCACGCGCATCTCCAGCTTGCTGCCTGCATCGCCGCTGACAGGGATGAATTTCAGTTCGACGCCAGGCAGCGGCAGGCCGATGACGCCTGGCGCGTCGAGCAGCCAGTTCACGAAAGCTGCCGCGGGTGCGGTCTCGGTGCTGCCCCAACTCGTGGTGAGCCAGAGCGGCTCGTCACGCACCTTCGCGCAGGCGTCCACCAGGCGGTTCCAGGTCGTCACCGGCATGCCCGCGCCGGCGTAGAAAGCCATGCGCAGGCGGCCGAAAAACTTCCGCGCGAGCCCTTCGTCGGCTTCCAGCGCCGGCAGCATCATCTCGAAGCCGCGCGGCACGTTGAAGTAGATCGTTGGCTGCACGTCTTGCAGATGCCGCAGCGTCTTGTCGATGGCGCCGGGCAGTGGCCGGCCGTCGTCGATGTACATCGTGCCGCCGGCGCGCAGCACGAGGTTCGTGTTGTGGTTGCCGCCGAAGGTGTGGCTCCAGGGCAGCCAGTCCAGCAGCACCGGTTTCTCGGCGTCGAGAAACCGCAGCGTCTGCGCGAGCATCTGCTGGTTGGCGCAGAGCATGCGGTGCGTGTTGATGACGACTTTGGGGTGGCCGGTGCTGCCGCTGGTCAGCAGGTATTTGGCGTGGGAGTCGGGCGTGATCGTTGCGAAAGCCGCCATCACCGCCGGGGTTTCGGGCGTGGCCAGCAACTGGCTGAAGGGCAGGGCGCCTGGCACGGTGTCCGCCCCTCGGCTGTAGACCTGCACCGGCTGCACGCCGGCAGCCACCAGGGCCGGTGCGTAGGTGGCGGCCTCGCTGGCGTAGACCAGGGCCGGGTCCAGCGCCTGCAGGATGCCGTGGATGCGTGCGTAGTCGCCACCGGCCAGCCGGCAATAGCCGCTGGACACCGTGCAGACGGCGCGGCCCACATGCATGCCGGCGAGCAGCAGCACGAGGTGGTGCAGTGCGTTGTCGCTCAGCACCACCACGGGCTGGCCCTCGGGCAGCGCCAGGTTCAGCAACGCTTGCGCCACCGCGCCCACCTGCTGGCGAAGTTGGGCCCAGCTCAGCCTGTTCCAGGCGGCCGCGCTGGGGACCTGGGCCGCCGGTTCGGCAAAGGCGATGGCGTCGGGCGTTGTGGCAGCCCAGTGTTCCAACCATTCGCCCACGCAGCGCGCGTGGGGCTGCAATGGCTCGGGGCAGCGCAGCACGAAGGCGCCGCCGCCGAGCTCGACTTTCTCCACCGCACGCGGCGCCAGCAGGGCAGGGTTCAAGGCTCGCCTCCATACACAGCTGTATGTGTCCGGCTCGATGCTAGGGACGGTCGGCGGCCACCGCAACCGGGTATGCACCATGCTCCATACATCACTGCATGGCGTGGCATCATCGGTCCGAGCATGAGCCCGCCTCCTTCGCAACCAGCCCGCCCGGGTGCCGCGCCACGGCACCCGAGCCGCAGCCGCAGCCGCAGCCGCGCGAGTGCCGCTGAGGCCGAGGCCGAGGTGTCTCGTGCGCCGTTGACGCCTGATTCCTGGATCGACGTCGCCACGGCGGTGCTTGTGGACCAGGGCATCGACCATGTGCGGGTGGACGTGCTGGCCGGCCAGCTGGGCGTCACGCGCGGCAGTTTCTACTGGCACTTCCGCGACCGTGAAGACCTGCTGCGCCGTGTGCTGCAGGCGTGGACGGAACGGTCCACCGAACAGCTCACGCGCCGTCTGGCCACCGCCCATGCCGACCCGCGCGAGCAGCTGCGCGACGTGATCTCGCTGCCGTCGCGCGGCCGCGCTGCGGCCAAGGCGGCGCGCATCGAACTGGCCATTCGCGCCTGGGCGCGGCGCGACGATCTGGCGCGGCAGGCCGTCGATGCCGCAGACGCCGCGCGCATCGGCTACCACCGCGAGATCTTCCGCTCCCTGGGCTTTGCCGAACCAGATGCACGCCAGCGTGCCTTCCTGCTCTACGGCTACGAAGTGGCCGAATCGCTGCTGCATCGCCAGGGCACGGCAGCAGAGCGGCGTGCCCGTGCCGACTATGTCGAGCGCCTGATGCTGCTTCGGTAGCGAAGCGCACAGAGCCACGCACGGGGCGGGCGTATAAGCCGGGGATGATCGAAACCATCCTGCTGACCACAGCCCGAGTTTCAACCTTCGATGGCGAGCGCCCGCTCACCGGCGCCAGCGGCTTCTTTTTCGAACGTGACGAACGGCTCTATCTCGTCACCAGCCGCCATGTCGTCATCGACGAGCCGAGCAAGCACTACCCCAGCCGCATCGAGGTGGAACTGCACACGGACGGCAGCAACCTCACGCGGTCCATCGGCCTGTCGGTGCTGCTGTACCGCGACGGCAAGAGCATCTGGCGCCAGGGGCGCGACGACGGTGGCGAGATCGACGTGGCGGTGGTCGAGCTCGAACGCGAGGCGCTGCCGGCGGGGGTGACGCTGTGCTGCTTCACGCCTGACCATCTGCAAGGCACCCTGGACGAGGTGGAGGTGGGCAGCTCGCTGCTGGTGGTGGGGTTTCCGCTCGGCTTCCACGATGCCTTGCACCATCTGCCGGTGGTGCGCCAGGCCGCCATCGCCTCGTCCTTCGGTCTGCGTTTCCAGGGCCAGGGCTTCTTCCTCACCGATGCGCGCACCCACCGTGGCACGAGCGGCGCGCCGGTGGTGATGCGAGAGCCTGCCGGCAGCGCCCAGGCTGGCGGCCCTCTGCCCTGGAAGCTCCTGGGTGTGCATTCCTCGCGCATGGACATGGGCAGCCGCGACCTCAAGGAGGACGAATCGCTGGGGCTGAACTGTGCGTGGTACGCCGACATCCTGATGACGCTGACAGCGGCGGAGGTGCCCGCAGCTGTGGACACTACGAACAGCGAATGAAGGCAATCCCCTAAAATGGCGGGTCAACGTTTGAAGGAGGGCTCCGCCCGATGAATGCGACCCACGCCCACATCGTCGTCATCCGACGCGGAGACGTTGTTGAAGGCCATCAGCTGCGCATCAATGGGGGCGGCACCGGCTTGTCGAAGTTCTTCGGCGCCGGGCGTTACGGCAGCCCCGAGAAAGCGCGCCGCGCGGCGGAGAAGGAAGCCCGCGCGATGGGCCTGCCCAAGCCGCTGCGCCGCGGTGGCAGCCCGCAGGGCCGCGTGTTTCGCACCAGTGCCACAGGCAGCGCCGGCATCCGTTTCGGTTGGACGCGTGAAACCGTCGAGCCGATGCTGCGCGTGATCGCCAGTTGGGTGGACAAGCGCGGCCGGCCGCGCCACACCTCGTACTCGGTGGAACGCAACGGGCTGGAAGGCGCCCTGGACCGGGCCATCCTGGCACGCACCTCGAACGGCGCGCCGATGCCCGACCGCGCTGCGCTGCTGCGCCTGCTGCGCCGCGAGTACCGCAGCAAGAGCCTGCTGGCTGACTGAGACCGTTCGCCGCACATGCGCGGGCGTGGCTGCGCAGCGGCGCGGCTCACAAGCCCTGCAGCGTGGTGTGCAGCAGTTGCCTGGCCTGCGCGCCGCAATGCGGGCGCAGCCCTTCCAGCCGTTCTTCCAGGGCTTCGGGCGCTTCGATGCGCGAGCGATGGCGCTCCAGTGTGGCCAGGGCCACCTCATGCAGCTTGAGGTTGCGCGTGGCCTCCACCGCTTCGATGAGCTGCAACACCGCTTCACGCTGCTGGCCGGCAAGTGCCGAGCCCAGGGCGCCACGCGTCACCTCGCTGATATGGCTGTGCGCCTTGCGCACCGGCTCGGTCAGCGGCTCGTGGGCTTCACAGCTGTGCGCCAGCAGCTCTGTCACCTGCTTGCTGGTGCAGAAGCGCAGGCCCACCGTGTGCACCCAAGCGTGTGCCATCGGCAGCTGCGTCCCGGCACC
This sequence comes from Betaproteobacteria bacterium, assembly GCA_031372905.1. Classification (GTDB taxonomy): domain Bacteria; phylum Pseudomonadota; class Gammaproteobacteria; order Burkholderiales; family Burkholderiaceae_C; genus Rubrivivax. The sequence goes on along the minus strand of JANMMD010000370.1, from coordinate 7,097 downwards.
GCACAGCGTCGACAAGGCCAGCAGGAAGGCAATCGCGGCGTCCACCGCGGCGTCGCTCTCGGCCAGTGTTCTGAAGTTCTCCTCCAGCCCCTGCATCGCCGCCGCGGTGTCGCCGCGCAGCGCCGCCGCCATCGCGTCCACCAGCATCAGGTAGCGCAGCAAGCGCCGCTCCAGCGGCCGGGCCTCGCTGGGCTGCGCACCGGGCTCGCGCACCGCCGCGGCCTGCGCCATCGGCAGGCGCTGCTCCTCGATGGCCTTGTCGAGCTTGCTGCGCAGCTCTTGCAGTGGCGCCAGTTCGCGCTGCTTGAAGGCGTCCACCGCCAGCAGCAGGATGACGTGGTGGTCGAAGTCGGGCGAGAGCAGGCCGCCGCGCTCGACCACCTGCGCCAGGATCCGCATCGACTCGCTCTGATCGCCGGTGTAGTAGACGAGGATGCCGTACTTCTGGTTGCGCGCCACCGAGTGCGGCGTCACCTCCACCGCGCGGCGGAAGGTGTCGGCCGCGGCCGCGTAGTCGCCGCGGTCGGCGTAGATGCGGCCGAGCACGTCGTAGGCGTCGACATAGGTCGGGTGGCTGCCGAGCAGGTTCTTGATGGTCGAGACCGCGGCCGTGTCCTTGCCCGACGCGTCCATCACGCGGGCGATGCCCAGCCGCGCCCACGGCACCGCCTTGTCGTCGATGACGGCGTTGAACATCTCGGTGGCCAGTGCCAGGCGCTCCAGCCGTATGGCCAGCTCGGCGCCCAGGCGCGCGGCGTGGGTCCAGTAGGCGCCGCGGGCTTCGAAGCGCTGCTGGCACAGCGCCAGCGCACCGGCGTGGTCGCTGCGGTCGATGGCCAGCGCGATGTCCTTCAGCGCCTCCTTGCGCACGAAGGCCGCGAGCAGGCGGTCTTCGAGGTCGCCCAGGCTGTAGGGCTTGATGAGGAAACCGTCGATGGCCAACTCGGCGGCCTCGGCCACCACCGGGTAGCTGCTGTTGGCCGACAGCACCATGACGATCGTCGAGAGGGTGATCAATCGCCTTTGGCGCAGATCGTCGATGAGATCCTGGCCCAGCGTGCCGTCGCCCAGGCGCTGCTCGCACAGCACGATCTCGAAGGGCCGCGCCGCGGCCTGCTGGCGCGCTTCCAGCGCCTTGGCGCACTGCACCACCTGGCTGGCGCCCATCACGCGCAGCTGCGCCGCCAGCATCTGCCGCGCCGTGCCGTGGCCATCGACGATGAGCGCGCGGGTGTTGTCGCCGAAGCGTGCGCGAAGCTGGAGCTGGTGGGTGGATGCGGTCACGGCGCGGTGTTGTACCGCAGTCAGGCGAAGCCAGTGCCGAAGGCCTCGCGCAGGAAGGTGACGAAGGCACGCACCGAGCGTGGCACGTGGGCGGCGTAGGGGCGGATGGCGTAAAGGCCTTCACCGAAAGCGCCTGTGGACTGCCACTGCGGCAGCAGCTCCACCAGGCTGCCGCCGTGCAAGGCGCTCTGCGCGCTGAAGTCCGGCAGCAGCGTCACGCCCAGGCCGGCGATGGCGGCGTCGCGCAGGGCTTCGCTGTTGTTCACCGCCAGCGGGCCGGCCACGGGCACGGTCACCAGTTCGGCCGCGGTGCCGGGCGCGCCACGGCGTCGCCCGGAGGCAGGGGTTCGCACGAAGGTCCAGGTGGCGCCGCCGGGGCTGCGGGGGTAATGCAGCGCGGGGTGCTGCGCCAGGTCGGCCGGGCTGGCCGGTGTGCCATGGCGGGCCAGGTGCGCGGGGCTCGCCACCAGCACCGCGCGTGTGGCGCACAGGGCCCAGGCCACGTGCGTTTCGGGGGGCGCATTGGTGTGGCGCACGGCGAGGTCGTAGCCGTCCATGGCCAGCGGCCGCAGGCGGTCGGACATGTCCAGCTCCAGCTGCACGCCCGGGTGCGCCTGCAGGAACTGCGGCAGCCGTGGCACCAGTTGCTGGCGCGAGAAGGCCACCGGCGCGGTGACGCGCAGCAGGCCCTGCGGCGCGGCGGCGAGGTCGCGCACGCTGTCGAAACTGGCGGCAATGCGCTCGAAGGGCTCGCTTGTCTGCGCCACCAGCCGCTCCCCCGCTTCGGTGAGGCGCACGCTGCGCGTGGTGCGCTGCACCAGGGCCACGCCGGCAGCGGTTTCCAGCTCGGTGATGCGCTGGCTCATCGCCGCCTTGCTGACGCCCAGGCGCGCTGCTGCCGCCGTGAAGCTGCCCTGCTGGTGCAGCACCGTCAGCCAGTGCAGGTGTGACCAGAGGTGGTTCACTGTCTTCTCTTGCATGAACGCATTGTTCACCATCGTGAACAATGAGTTCAGCGTGAGCGGCTGTGCAAGCCCAGCCGGGCTGCCTAGACTGCAGGACTCGCGAAGCCCGCATCTGCCCGCCCGCGCTTGACCAGGAGACCTGCCTTGACATCTACCGCCACCCCGGCCTACACCGCCAACGCCGACCTCGGCCACTTCATCCAGGGCCGTCACACGCCGGGCACCGGCACACGCCGCCAGGCAGTGTGGAACCCCGCCACCGGCGCCGCGGCGCGCCAGGTGCTGCTGGCAAGCGTTGCGGACGTGAACACTGCCGTGGCCGCTGCCGTGGCCGCGCAGCCGGCCTGGGGCGACATGCCGCCGATACGCCGAGCGCGCGTGATGAACAAGTTCCTGGCGCTGATGAACCAGCACAAGGACACGCTTGCGGCCATGATCACCGCCGAACACGGCAAGGTCTTCACCGACGCGCAGGGCGAGGTCTCGCGCGGCATCGACATCGTCGAGTTCGCCTGCGGCATTCCGCAGCTGCTGAAGGGCGACTTCACCGACCAGGTCAGCACCGGCATCGACAACTGGACGCTGCGCCAGCCGCTGGGCGTGGTGGCCGGCATCACGCCCTTCAACTTCCCGTGCATGGTGCCTTGCTGGATGTTCCCGGTGGCGCTGGCCTGCGGCAACGCCTTCATCTTGAAGCCGAGCGAGCGCGACCCCAGCGCCGGCCTCTTCATGGCCGAGCTGCTGAAGGAAGCCGGCCTGCCCGATGGCGTGTTCAGCGTCATCAACGGCGACAAGGTGGCCGTGGATGCGCTGCTCACCCACCCCGACGTGAAGGCCCTGAGCTTCGTCGGCAGCACGCCGATCGCGCAGTACATCTACGAGACCGGCGCCCACCACGGCAAGCGCGTGCAGGCCCTGGGCGGCGCGAAGAACCACATGGTGGTGATGCCCGACGCGAACCTCGAGCAGGCGGTGGATGCGCTGATCGGCGCTGCCTACGGCAGCGCGGGTGAGCGTTGCATGGCCATCAGCGTGGCAGTCCTGGTGGGCGACGTCGCCGACAAGATCGTGCCCATGCTGGCCGAGCGTGCGAAGGCGCTGAAGATCAAGAACGGCATGGAGCTCGATGCCGAGATGGGCCCCATCGTCACGAAGGAAGCGCGCGACCGCATCGAGGGCTACATCGGCATCGGCATCGAAGAAGGCGCCAAGCTCGTGGTGGATGGCCGTGGCCACCAGGTCAGTGGTTTCGAGGGCGGCTTCTTCACCGGCGGCACGCTCTTCGACCATGTGCAGCCTTCGATGCGCATCTACAAGGAAGAGATCTTCGGCCCGGTGCTGGCCTGCGTGCGCGTGGCGGCCTTCGGCGACGCGCTGAAGCTCATCAACGAGCACGAGTTCGGCAACGGCGTGGCGCTCTTCACCAGCGACGGCGGCGTGGCGCGCGAGTTCAGCCGGCGCGTGCAGGTGGGCATGGTGGGCATCAACGTGCCCATTCCCGTGCCCATGGCCTGGCACGGCTTCGGCGGCTGGAAGAAGAGCCTCTTCGGCGACATGCATGCCTACGGCGAAGAAGGCGTGCGCTTCTACACCAAGCAGAAAAGCGTCATGCAACGCTGGCCCGACAGCATCGCCAAGGGTGCCGAGTTCGTGATGCCGACGGCCAAGTAGGTAGGCCGCGCGCCGTCCGGCCTCGGCTTGCTCAACCACGCGCGGGCGGCGCCGTGCGCGCCCGCTGCGTCAAATCACTTGCGGAACTTGCGAACCAGGTCGTCGACCCGCGGCCCACCGGCCTGCGCCGCGCTGGAGACCTTGATGATGCTCAGCGTGCGCTCGGCGCCGGCTGCCAGGGTGGCCTGGTGCACGGCTTGCAGCAGCGGCCAGATCTTCTCCGGCGGCCCCTCGACGGTGGTGCCCAGACCGTGCACCTCGTACTTCAGACCGGAGGCCTGAATCATGGCGATGGCCGCGTCGACATGCTTGTAGAGGTTGTCGGGCGTGCCGGCGGGCCGCGGCACGACCTGGATCTCGGCAATCATGTGGCCGCTGGGGGCCGATTGCGCCCAGGCTGCGCTGCACGCCAGCAGCGGCAGCGACAGCGACAGCGAAAGCACCAGACGTCGTGCATGCCGCAAGCCAGGGGCAGGGCTGAGCGGGGAGAAGGATGGATGTGCCATGTGCAACTCATGCAGAGAGCAGGTGGGCAAGCATTCGGGGCCGCCATGCGGGCGTGAGAAAGAGACAACCAGCGGGCCCCGGAACGTGCTTCCCTGCGCGAGGATTACCTCAATCAGGTTCAAAGGGACTCTCTCAGTCAGCGCGGCCTTGCGGCCCTGCCAACACCCCCAGCGGATGACGCCGCTGGCAGCTGCCAGGCCCCCAGCACGTCAGCGCTGATTGTGCGCTGAATGCCAGTGCAGAGCGGCTTGCCACGAAGCTGTCGCGGCCATCCAGCGAGGGGTGGCCATCGTGAGCCCGGACAAGGTTCGCGCCGGCACCGCCAGACAAGCCTGGCGGAATCGAGGTGCCTTCAACCTCGGTCGAAAAACAGAGGGAGCACCCGCGGGCCGCGCAACGCTCAGCGCCCGCCGACCGCCCGCGTCGGCTGCGTCTGCACGGCGGCTTGATACGCCGCGTAGGCGTCCACGCGGCCCCAGCCCATCATCGGGTTGGGCCAGGAGCTGGCAGCCACGCGGCCACAGGCCTGGCTGGCCTGGCTGGCCGTGTTGGCGATGCCTGCGCGCTGCGCGGTCTGGCGCAGCAACTGCATCACCTTGACCGGCTGACCCTTCAGCCAGGGCGCTGCGGACATCACCAGCGCGGCGGCGCCGGCCACGTGCGGCGTGGCCATGCTGGTGCCGCTGAGGTTGACGTAGCCCGTGGCCAGGTAGGCCGAGCGCACGTTGGAGCCGGGCGCCGTGATGTCCACCTTGTTCACGCTGAGGCGTTGTGAACCCGGGTTCACCGGGCCGCGGCTGGAAAAGCCGGCCAGACGGTCGTTGATGTCGGTGGCACCGATGGTGAAGGCCGTAGCGAGGGTGGCCGGGGTGTCGCGGATCGTGTTGCATTCCGGTCCGTCGTTGCCGGCCGCCGCCACGTACAGAATTCCCGCCGCGCTGAGGTGGGCCACCGCCTGGGTCAGCTCGTTGCCGACGGTGCAGCCTTCGTAGACGGGGCAAGCCCAGGAGTTGCTGATGATGTCGGGAGCGAGATCGGGGTCAGGGTTGTTCCCGGCCGCGTCGGTGGGCGCCAGCATCCACTGCATGCATTCGATGTAGGTGGCCGGGGTGCCGTTGCCGGCATTCATGTTGCGGCAGCCCATCCACTTGGCGCCCGGCGCCACGCCGATCTGGTTGCTGCCGCCATCGCCGCCCGCAAACGTGCCAGCGGTGTGGGTGCCGTGGCCTTGGTCGTCGCAGGGCGCGGGCGAGTCCGCGGGGCACGCGCTGTTGGCCACGTGGACGGCGTCGTGCCAGTTGTAGGCGTGGACAGCGCTGGCGCCGTTCCAGCCGCGGTATTGCGGCCGCAGCGCTGGGTGTGTCCAGTTGTAGCCGGTGTCTGCACCACCGATGACGACGCCCTGGCCGGTGATGCCGGCGGCCCACACCTCGGGTGCGCGGATCTTGGTCACGCCCCATTCCGCGGCCAGGGTCTCGGCGGGACGGGCTGGCGCCGTGGGCGCACCTGCCGCGCGCGGCACCTGGGCCGTGATCGACGGATTGGTTTCCAGGCGCGCCACGTCGGCACGCGCAGACAGCGCGTCGATGTCGTCGGCCGAAAGCGTGGCCTGAACCATGTTGGCGAGCCAGAACGCGCGGTGGGCGATGCCACGCGAATCAAGCCAGATGCGCAGGCTCAGTTGCTGCGTCTCTGCGCGCGTGCGCAGCGCCTGCACCAGCGCGCGGCGACGCTGCTTGTAGTCCGCGTCGGCCGACAGCGGCGCTGTCGTGGGCGTGGCCTGATCGGCCAGCACGATCAGGGCCTCGACCTGGCCATTCGTGCGCGCCGCCAGTCCCAGCTCGGGGTTGACTTGAGCTGCCGCAGCGGCAAACCCGGGGGCGGCAATCAGTGCTGCGGCAACAGCGGCCGCGGCCATGGTGGATCGATACGGCAACATGGACATCCCTCCGATGAATCACGCCAGTTTGCCGCACCTGACCGCCTCCCACCAGCGAATCAGATCGGGTTTGCACGGGTGGTTGCAGCAGGGCACTTGGTATGTCATTACGAGCAAATGCGAAGTCGCCTGGAAAAGGCTACATACAACTCATCACCTGAGGAATCGGACATGACAAAGAGCAAGATCAGTCTGTTGACGGCCGCTGCGGCGCTGGTGCTTTGCGGCACCGCCTTCGCTGCCGCACCCACCGTGACCACCCAAGACTTCGTCGACAAGCTCGAGCTGCCCTGGGACATGGCCTTCATGGCCGACGGCACCATGTTCTTCACCGAGAAGTGCAAGGGTCTCTCCGTGCGCATGCCCTCGGGCACCATCAACAAGCTGCATGGCGTCGGTGCCACCGCCGGCTATGCATCGGCCAGCCCCGACCTCTTCTGCGACGGTCAAGCCGGCATGATGGGCGTTGCCGTCGACCCGCAATTCGCCAGCAACCGCTTCATCTACGTCTACTCCAGTTCCAAGCTGGACGGAAAGCTCGGCAACCGCGTCATGCGGTTCAAGCTGAACAACGAGATGACGGCGGTTTCCGACCGCACCGACATCGTGGGCGACATCGGCTACAAGCCGAAGGCCACCAAGCATCCCTTCGGCGGCCCCGGCGCCCACAACGGCGGGCGCATTCGCTTCAGCCCGGCCGATGGCTTCCTGTACGTGACCACCCGGCTCCT
>JANMMD010000341.1:0-2233 GCA_031372905.1 Betaproteobacteria bacterium | reverse complement strand
GTGCGCGTCGCGGTAACGGGCGCCGGCGCCAACGGCGTCTTCCGCGCCACGGGCCTGGAAGCCAAGCTGGCCACGAACTACAGCGCCGCCGCACTGGCGGGCGCCTCCGTGCCCGCCGACGAACTCAACACCGACCTGCATGGCAGCGCCGAATACCGCGCCGCGCTGATCCCGGTGCTGGCAGCACGCGCCATCGGCTGAGCGGTCTTTCACTGCCCTGCGGACGCCGCACCGCCGCGTGCGGCGTTCTTGTTTCTGAAGTCCGGCCCGGAAACCGCACCTTGAGCACCCCTTCGCTGCCCACCTCCATCGACGACACCGAAGCGCGCTTGCTGGCGCTGGATTACGTGCCCGAGCGCGCACTGGCGACCACGGTCTTCCTGGCGCTGAAGCTGCAGCGGCCGCTCTTCCTGGAAGGCGAGCCCGGCACCGGCAAGACCGAGATCGCCAAGACGCTGGCCACGATGCTGGGCCGACCGCTGATCCGCCTGCAGTGCCACGAAGGTCTCGACCTGGCCGGCGCCGCCTACGAGTGGAACTACGCACGGCAGATGCTCGAAATCCGCCTCGGCGAGAGCGAACACGCAAAGCGCGAAGACCTGGCGAACCAGCTCTTCAGCGACCGCTTCCTCATCCGCCGCGCCTTGCTGCAGGCCATCGACCCGGCGCAGCCAGTGCCGCCGGTGCTGCTGATCGACGAGCTCGACCGCGCCGATGAGCCCTTCGAGGCCTTCCTGCTGGAAGTGTTGTCGGACTTCCAGATCACCATCCCCGAGTACGGCACGGTGAAAGCCCTGCACCCACCCATCGTGGTGCTGACGAGCAACCGCACCCGCGAGATCCACGACGCCGTGAAGCGCCGCTGCCTCTACCACTGGGTGGGGTTTCCGGATGCGCAGCGCGAGGCGGAAATCCTGGCGCGGCGCGTGCCCGGCGCGCCAGAGAAACTGGCTGCGGAAATCGTGGCCTTCGTGCAGAAGCTGCGCGCCATCGAGCTGTACAAGCTGCCCGGCATTGCCGAGACCATCGAGTGGACACGCGCGCTGATGGAACTCGACGCGCTGGTGCTCGACCCCGAGACCGTCAACCACACCCTGGGCGTGCTGCTGAAGTACCAGGACGACATCGCCAAGGTTCAGGGCAGCGAGGCCGCGCGGCTGCTGACGCAGCTGCGCAGCGAAGCCCAACGCTCGGGATGAAGGTCCTCGCAGACATGGCCAGGCACGTCCCCACAGCGCGGGTGCCGGGCACCAGTGCAACAATCTCTTCCCGGTGCTTGTTTGCAGAGCCCCGCCACGTACCCGCTGGCCGCCTTGCTGCCGCGCAGCTCTCCACCAGGCGTACCGATGAGTGAAGAATCATGAGGCTCGACCCCTTGCGCCTGGCGGCCTTGCGTCACGCGTTGATCCTGGACTCGGGTCCGGAACGCGCGTACGACGAGATCACGCGCTTGCTGGCGGGCTCGCTGGCGGTGCCGTTCACGATGGTCAACATGCTGGATGGCACACGTGACTGGTTCAAGTCCTGCGTCGGCATTCAGCAGACGGAGTCGCCAGCGGTGACCTCCTTGTGCGAGGCCTTCTTCAGTTCATCGCACGATCTGATCGTGGTCGAAGACACCCTTCTCGACCCCCTTTTCCAGACCCACCCCAAGGTGGTGGGTCAGCCGTTCATCCGTTTCTACGCTGCGGCGCGGCTGCTCGTGCACGGCCAGACCGTGGGAACGCTGTGCGCCTACGACGTGCAACCCAGACGCCTGTCGGGCGAGCAGCTGGAGCACCTGCGGTCGCTGGCAAGCGCTGCCGTCGCCTTGATCGAGCAACGCCGCGTCTAGGGCGGCGGCGGGGTCCAACGCTCGTTCGGCCGGCCGCGCCAACATCCGCCCACCATGCTTCGCACGTCCAACGCCAGCCCCCTGCCCGGGCACCTGGCCCACAACGTCATGCATTTCGGCCGCGTGCTGCGCACGGCCGGCATGCCGGTGCCCACCGACCGCATCCAGCTGGCGCTGAATGCGCTGCAGGCCGCGGGCCTGGAAAGCCGGCAGGACTTCCACGACACGCTGATGGCCTGCCTGCTCGACCGCGTGGAGCACCGCGAGCTCTTCGACCAGGCTTTCTACCTGTTCTGGCGCGACCCCGACATCGCGGGCCGCATGATGGCCATGCTGATGCCGCGCGTGCAGGCCAAGACCGAGCAGGCGCCGCTGCCCGAGAACCGCCGCCTCGGCGAA
>JANMMD010000324.1:0-4869 GCA_031372905.1 Betaproteobacteria bacterium | reverse complement strand
CTGCTGCACCGCTTCGCTGAGGCTGCCGGGGCCGGGTTTGCCGATGAAGAAATCGGCGCATTGCATCCAGTGCGCCACGTCTTGCGTGTAGCCCACCACGACGCGTGGCGCGCTGGCCGGCATCGCGCGCAGCTCGGCGGCTAGGGCCTCGTTGCGGCCGCACATCAGCACCAGTGGTGTGTCGCGCAGCGCGGCGCTGATCGGCTTCATCACGCGCGAGCCGGTGCCGCCGAAGAGCACCAGGCCGGTGGGCGTGTGCGCATCCAGCCCGGCCTCGCGGCGCAGCGTGGCCTTGTCGGCGGCCGGGGGCGCGTAGAAATCGGGGCGCAGGATCATGCCGCTGCTGCGGTGCACCCGATCTGGCGCGAAGCCCGCCGCCAGCGCCTGCTGCACCGCGTGGGCGGTGCCGCAGACGAGATGCTGCGCCGTGCCCGGTTCCATCCAGAACGCCGGCGGGTGGTCGGCCATGTCGGTGAGCACGGTGACGAAGGGCACACCGGGGCAGGCCAGCGCGAGGGCGTCGTGCAAGGCGCGGTTGAAGTTGGGGATCAGGCTCACGACGAGTTCGGGCTGCGTCGCTTCCCAATGCCGCGCCAGGCGCTGCACCAGCGCGCCGTGGCCCAGGCGTATCGCGCCCTGCAGCAGCTTCAGCTCTTGCGCCAGGCCGAGCGTGAAGCCACTGGCCAGGCGCTTGTTGTAGACGTCTTCAGGCTCGATGCCGGTGATGCGGCGGAAGAGGCCGCCAGGGTCCAGTACCGACGTGAGGTTGATCTTGCGCACCTGCCACGGTGAGCCGGGGCTCGTCATCACCTGGTCCAAGGCCTGGGCTGCCGCGCGATGGCCGCCACCGGCGTTGAACCAGACGAGGTCGACGGTGGTCATGGCGGCGTTGCTTCGAGCGCTTCTTCGGGCCTCTGCATCAAGGCCTGGCCCATGCGCACGCGGTTGCCGATGTCCAGGCCCTCGGCCAGCTGCACGCCCGGCGGCGCGAAGACGATGATGGTCGAGCCGTGTTCGAACCAGCCCAGCTCCTGGCCCTTCACCACGGCGTGATCGCAAGGCATCTGGTTCGGGCCCGGCCAGCGCAGGTGCAAGAGCACATCGAGAAAGTGCAGGCGGATGCTGGCCACCAATATCGCGGCTACCGGCACCAGCGCCAGCTGCAGGCCGCCGGGGCCTTGCAGGTCGATGCAGGCGCGCTCGTTGCGGCAGAACAGCGCCTGCACGCGCTGCAGCGCAATCGGGTTCACGTTCCAGGTGTCGCCGGCGATGTAGCTGACGTGGCGGATGCGCGCGTCGCAAGGCGCGTGGAAGCGGTGGTACATCGCCGAGGTGAGGCGCAGCGTGACATAGCTGCCGCCCTCGAAGGCCGCCGCACGCGCCGCGCTGCCCATCAGTTCAGCCACGCGGTAAGGCGAGCCCTTGGCCTGCAACACCATGCCGGCCAGCACTGTGCCGTGCGAGCCGACGATGCCGTCGCAGGGGCTGATCAAGATTTCGGGGCGAGCGTCGATGCTGCGCGCGCCGGGCTTGAGCTCACGCGTGAAGCAGGCGTGCAGGCTTTCGAAGTGCTGCAGCTTCGCCTCGCGCAGATCGAGTTCGGTGAACAGCCGCCACACCGCAATGGAGGCGCGGCAAACCCACGGGTTGCGGATCTTGCTGAACCAGCCCATGAAGCGCGTCAACGCGATGCGCGGCACGCGGTTGGTGAGCAGGAAGTTCAGGTCTTCCTGCAGCAGCAGGCGGTCGCGCAGGGCAGCCAGGTTCATGGCCCGGATGGTCGGCAGCGGCGATGACGGTGCCGTGACGCTTTGCGGTCGCGCCGATGACTGCGCGCGGTTTTCACCGCGCCTTCATCAGCGTGTCAAGCAGGCGGCCTAGAACGACGGCTTCATCACCTTGGCGGCACCCATGAACGAACCCCTGGTCTTCAGCGCCCTGGCGCTTGCGTCCGCAGCGATTGCCTGGCCCCTGGCGAGGCAGCGGCTGGAGCTGTCGATGGCCAAGCACCCCTCGCTCACCGGCCATTCGCGCATGGCCAAGCGGGTGGCGCGCCTGCTGCCGGGTTACGCCTATGACGAAGCTCGCTTCTTTGCTTCCGACGACGCGCCGGCCGATGTGGTGGCACGCCGGCGTGCCGGGTTCACGCGCCTGGCTGGTCATCTGTCGCAGCGGCATCAGGCCTCCATCGCACTCACGAAAGAGGCGCGTGAAGGCCTGTCGGACCTGCAGTTCACTGGCGCCTACCGCGTGCCTTACCAGTACGGCCCCTACCTGCGCCAGCACATCGCGGTGGGCGCCTTCGTGCAGCGCACCGACGGCGTGACCGTCACCGACCTCGACGGCCAGGTCTTCATGGACCTGACAGGCAGCTACGGCGTCAACGTCTTCGGCCACGATTTCTACAAGGCCTGCATCGCCGAAGGCAGCGCGCGGGCCGCCGAGCTCGGTCCGATCCTGGGCAGCTACCACCCGGCGGTGGCGTGGAACGTGGAGCAGCTGCGCCGCATCTCGGGTCTGGACGAGATCAGCTTCCACATGAGCGGCACCGAGGCCGTGATGCAGGCCGTGCGTTTGGCGCGTTATCACACCCGGCGCAAGTACCTCGTGCGCTTCAGCGGGGCGTACCACGGCTGGTGGGAAGACGTGCAGCCCGGCCCCGGCAACCCGCTGCCGCCGGGCAAGACCTACACGCTGAAGGAGATGCACGACGACACGCTGCGCGTGCTGCGCAAGCGCCGCGACATCGCCTGCGTGCTGGTGAACCCGCTGCAGGCGCTGCACCCCAACAAATCCGCACCGTCTGACAACACGCTGGTGGACAGCAGCCGACAGGCCCACTTCGACCGCGGCGCGTACACGGCGTGGCTGCAGCAGCTGCGCCAGGTGTGCAACGAGCGCGGCATCGTGCTGATCTTCGACGAAGTGTTCATGGGCTTTCGCCTTGCCCCCGGTGGCGCGCAGGCGTACTTCGGTGTCCAGGCCGACATGGTGACCTATGGCAAGACGCTGGGCGGTGGCCTGCCGGTGGGCGTGGTCTGCGGCAAGGCCGCGCTGATGAAGCGCTACCGCGAAGAGCGCCCGGCCGACATCTGTTTTGCGCGCGGCACCTTCAATTCACACCCCTACGTGATGGGCGCGATGCAGGTGTTTCTGGAGCGCCTGCACAGCGAACCGGTGCGCGCGATGTACGCGCATCTGGATGCCGTCTGGGACAGCCGCGCCGCGCTGCTGAACCGGCGCCTGCAAGCAGCACAACTGCCGGTGCAAGTGGCGAACATGGGCAGCGTCTGGACGGTGTTCTACACGCTGCCTTCGCGCTACAACTGGATGCTGCAGTTCTACCTGCGCGAACAGGGCCTGCTGCTGAGCTGGGTGGGCACGGGGCGCCTCGTCTTCAGCCTGAACTACAGCGACGCCGACTTCGATGCCGTGTGCCAGCGCTTCGTGGCCGCGGCGAAGGCCATGCAGGCCGACGGCTGGTGGTGGCAAACCGCGGCGCTGAGCAACAAGGCCATACGCCGCGGTTTGCTGCGCGAAATGCTGCGCGAGCGCTTCTGAAGAAGCTCTCAGAGACCTTCAGCGCCGATGCTGCGCGTGCAGCATCGGGTCGATGAGTTCACCGCGCAGCAGCGCCAGCGGCGCGTGGCGATAGAGAAGCGCGTCGTGGAAGGGGTCGGTGATGATCTTCGTCGCCCACACCAGGCCGGTCTGCACGTCGTAGAGAAAGAACAGGTGCACGGTGCGGAACAGCAGCCCGGCCACGCCAAGTGCCAGCCAGGCCATGCCGACATCGTGCAGCCAGCCCTGCCAGCCGGTGGCGGGCACGATCAGGCCCCCCAGCGAAGGTGCCAGCCACAGCGCCAGCGGTAGCGCGGCCCACACCACCATCAGCACCACTTTGCGGCGCAGGTTGTAGCCGACCTTGATGTCTTCCTTGTGTTCGTGCGTGGCGCGGTTGACGTGGTCGTAGCCCTTGGGCTCGAAGAAGAAGTGGCCGGCCTGGCGCGTGGTCATGCTCACGCCCCAGGCCAGCAAGGCAGCCGCGGCGGGGTTGATGAAGAGCAGGCCATAGGCGGCGATGAAGCTCAGGGCGCTGATGAAGTGCAGTGCCTGGTTGATGCGGCTGTGGTGGTAGTAGCGGTGGTCGTCCCAGCGCTGGGTGGCCAGGTCTTGCAGAAAGCTGCGGGTGGGTGACAAGGGCGGCTCCTCGGGGTTGCGGGTCCTGCGGGTATGACGGCATCGTGACCGCCGGTGATGAAGCGGGCGTGACCGGTGCGTGACGGCTGCGTGTTGGCAGCTTGAGTGGCCGGCTTGTCATCGAACTGTTGCGCGTTCTCGCGACCATCCCGGGCATGGCGCCAGCACTTGACGAGAGCATCCAGGTCGACCACTTCCTGCCCGCGAGGCCCAGCCTGCGTGTGGCGCTGGTGACTGAAACCTACCCGCCTGAAGTGAACGGCGTCGCGGCCACCCTGGCGCGTGTGGTCGACGGCCTGCGCCAGCGCGGCCACCAGCTGCAGCTGGTGCGCCCGCGCCAGACCGCTGGCGAGACCGGTGCCGGCGAAGCCGGCTTTGCCGAAGTGCTGATGCGCGGCCTGTCCATACCGCGCTACCCGCAGCTGAAGATGGGCCTGCCGGCGCGCCACGCCTTGGCGCGTTTGTGGTCGACGCAGCGGCCCGACGTGGTGCACATCGTCACCGAAGGCCCCCTGGGCTGGTCGGCCCTGCAGGCTGCGCGGCGTTTGCAGTTGCCGGTGGTGAGCGACTTCCGCACCAACTTCCACGCCTACAGCGTGCACTACGGCGTGGGTTGGTTGCGCGCGCCGGTGATGGCCTATCTGCGCAAGTTCCACAACCGCACGCACA
>JANMMD010000309.1:0-2976 GCA_031372905.1 Betaproteobacteria bacterium | reverse complement strand
ACGAAGGGCGCGCGCTCGATGATGGCCGCACCCTCCTGGCTGGCCACGCAGCCGCCGACACCGATCAGCACGCCTTTCTTGGCCAGGTGCTTGACGCGGCCGAGGTCGCTGAAGACCTTCTCCTGCGCCTTCTCGCGCACGCTGCAGGTGTTGAAGAGGATGAGGTCGGCGGCCTCGGGGTCGTCGGTCTTCTCGTAGCCCTGGGCAGCGCCCAGCACGTCGGCCATCTTGTCCGAGTCGTACTCGTTCATCTGGCAGCCGAAGGTGCGGATGTAGACCTTCTTGGTGGGTGTGTTGGTGGGGGAGGTCATGGCCGGCTCCAGCTCTGCGTGTCGGGGTTGAAGGCCCAGGTGGCGGCTTGCTGCGGCGTCACGGGCCAGGGCTGGCGCGATGCCTCCGCGGGGCTCAGCACCCACACGTCGAGCAGGTTGCCGGCCGGGTCGAGCGTGAAGTTCACGAGAAGGCGCTGGCCGATGAGTGCGCCGGACATCTGCAGCAGGTTGTCGGTGCCGCGTATGCGCGCACCGGGCGCCAGACGCGCCGGCTGCCGGTTCAGCAGCACTTCCGGGGGCTGCGTGACCGTCAACTCGCCCCGCAAGGTCTGGGCGGTGAATGTGCGTGGGGCCTGCGCGCTGGCGGGCAGGGTGGCCGTCGCGAGGGCAATGGCCACGGTGGTGGCCAGCAAAACACAGCGAAGCATGGTGGTCATCCAGGGGCTGTGGAAATGAAAACGGCCCGAGGTGTGCACCTCGGGCCGCTCGTGGTCGTTCACGGACGTGCTGGAATCTGGTGGCGCTTCAGGGATTTGAACCCCGGACCTGCGGATTATGATTCCGTCGCTCTAACCAGCTGAGCTAAAGCGCCTGAGCCCAGCATTATAGCCAGGCCCAGGCCACCTTCCACAGGCGGTCTTCCGGTTCCCCAGATGTTCAGTTTTTTCAAGAAGAAGCCGCCCCCGCCAGCACCTGCCGAAGCCCCTGCTGCAGCGCCCGCCGTGCCGCCAGCGGTGTCGCCGGGGTCGGCGCTGCCTTCCGCACCGACGCTACCGGCAGCGGCACCCGAGCCCTCGCCTGAGACCCCCGCCCGCAATGGCTGGCTGGGCCGCCTGGCGCAGGGCCTGCGCAAGACCGGCAGCAGCATCGCCCAGGTCTTCACAGGGACGCGCATCGACGACGCACTCTATGAAGAGCTGGAGTCGGCGCTGCTGATGGCCGACGCCGGCGTCGCCGCCACCGAGCATCTGCTGGCCGACCTGAAGCGCCGCGTCAAAGACAGCAAGGCCACCGACCCGGCGGCGGTGAAGGGCCTGCTGGCGGCCGCCATCACCGAACTGCTGAAGCCGCTGGAATGCACGCTGGACATCGGCCGGGCCAGCCCGACGGTGATCATGGTTGCGGGTGTCAACGGCGCCGGCAAGACCACCAGCATCGGCAAGCTCACCCGCCATCTGGCGGAAGCGAACTGCAAGGTCTTGCTGGCGGCGGCCGACACCTTTCGCGCTGCGGCGCGTGAGCAGCTCGCGGTGTGGGCCGACCGCAACCGCGTGGAGATCGTCGCCCAGGAAGGCGGCGACCCCGCGGCCGTGAGCTTCGACGCCGTGACCGCCGGCCGTGCGCGCGGCTGCGATGTCGTCATCGCCGACACCGCCGGCCGCCTGCCGACGCAGGCACACCTGATGGACGAGCTGAAGAAGATACGCCGCACCATCGGCAAGGCCCAGGAGGGTGCGCCGCACGAGGTGCTGCTGGTGGTGGACGGCAACACCGGGCAGAACGCGCTGGCGCAGGTGAAGGCCTTCGACGCCGCTTTGGGGCTCACCGGCCTGATCGTCACCAAGCTCGACGGCACAGCCAAGGGCGGTGTGCTCGCCGCCATCGCACGCTGGGGCGCGGAACGTCCCGGTGGCGTGGTGCCGGTTTATTTCATCGGCATCGGAGAGAAGCTGGAAGACCTTCAGACCTTCGACGCGAAAGAATTTGCACAGGCCTTGCTCGGCTGAAGGCCGGTGAGCGGCCCGCCGCTCAGCGCCGAGCGGGTTCCGGTTCCAGCTCTTCGAAGAAGGCCGACGGCACGGGTTCCATCGAGGGGTCGAGCTGCGCATCGAAAGCCGCGCGGTCGCCTTCGGCCAGCACCTCCGAGATGTCGGGCACCGGGATGAGCGACATCGGGCGCGACGAGGTGGCGGCCGCCTTGGCCACCGCAGCAGGACCGCCCACCACGACCGTCATCGCGTGGCGCACCTCGCCGGGCGTGGGCAGCGCGTCTTCGCGCCAGGTCAGCACATGGATGCCTGCCTTGCGCAGCACGCGTGTCATGCGCTCGTGGCGTCGGCGCGAACGCTCGCTCTCTTCGGGGGAACGGATGTCGATCACGGCCAGCACGCGGGAGCCGGCGTCGCAGAGCAGAAGGTCGGCACTGAGCGAACCCACCCGCTGCAGCCAATCGACATACGAGTGGCGTGCCGGCACGCGGATGAAGCGCGACAGCGGCACCTGGGCCAGCACCAGGTAACCCGGCAGCGCGCGGCGCAGCAGCTCGTAGGCCTGGCGCTCGGCGATGGTGAGCACGCGCGCCGCCTCGGGGGGCCAGCTGGCCACGGTGTCCAGGGCCTCGCGCGCCAGACCGCGCCTGGCGTTCTGTCGCATGCGCAAACGAACGGCCAGCAGCGCCAACAGCAGCAGCACCGTGGCGGGCAGCGCAAAACCGGCGTTGGGAAAGAGGAAGTCCATGGGCGCAGGCGTGTCGGACGGGTGGATCACAGGGCCTGTGGCGGGTCAAACCCTGAACATCGGCGGTGTCGGTCCTTCAATCAATGGCGGCGCGCACAAAAGGCGTGTCAATGCGTGTCCTGGCGCGGGGCTGGCCTGCATCCGGGGGGTGTCAGGCGTTCGGTCCTTCAAGCCTTCAACGCGGCATGCCCGGGAAACCACCACCACCGCCGCCCATGCGCTTCATCATCTTCATCAGGCCGCCGCC
>JANMMD010000308.1:0-3949 GCA_031372905.1 Betaproteobacteria bacterium | reverse complement strand
TCACGACGTCGTTCTCGAAGTACACCACCACGCTGCGGCGCTGCGCTTCGGCACCGGGCCGGCGCAGCGTGAAGATGTAGTCCCAACGGTTGGCGTGGAAGGGGTCCACCATCAGCGGCGTGCCCATCACGTCGCGCACCTGCAGGCGGGTCAGACCGGGCTTGATCTGCGCCGCCTGCTCCTGCGTGATGGCATTGCCCTGCACGATGTCGATGCGGTAGGGCGTGATGAAGCCAAACAGGCTGTCGGTGCGCTGCAGCGACTCACAGCCGCTCAGCAGAGCCGCGCCGAGCACGGCGCACAAGAGGAGCATCGGATGTCGCATGGGCGGCTGCACGGGATGGGCAAGAGGGCTGGCTATCATCGAACGATTCTAGCGAGGGGTGTGTTTGGCGCCCGGGCCTGCCAGGGAGATGGTGATGACGCGTATGGACGACCTGAAGAGCAGCGGCCTGAAGGCCACGCTGCCGCGCATCAAGATTCTGGAGGTGTTCCAGAACACCGAACGCCGGCACATGACCGCCGAAGACGTGTTCAAGGCCCTGCTGGTCGAGGGCGCCGACATCGGCCTGGCCACGGTCTACCGCGTGCTGATGCAGTTCGAGCAGGCCGGCCTGCTGAGCCGCAGCAACTTCGAAAGCGGCAAGGCCGTCTTCGAGCTCAACGAGGGCGCGCACCATGACCACCTCGTGTGCCTCGATTGCGGCCATGTCGAAGAGTTCTACGACGCCGAGATCGAGCAGCGCCAGCGCGCCGTGACCATCGCGCGCGGTTTCGAGCTGCAGGAACATTCGCTCTCGCTCTACGCGCGCTGCACGAAAACCGGCTGCGAGCGCAAGGCGGCCGGGGCGCACCCACACCCGCACGCCCACCACCGTTAGGCGCCTGCCGCCGGTCTGCGGCGCTTGCTTCAGCGGCCCAGCAGGCCGCGCAGCCGGTTGACTGCCTCGCCGGCCTGCTTCAGTGGGTCGGTTGCCTTCGCCGGGGCTGGCGGCACAGCGGTGGCTGCCACCGCGGTGGCGGATGCGGGCGCGGCCACAGCGCCCACGCCCGGCCCTGTGGTCGCAGCCGCCGGCAGGTCAGCCACCTGGGAGGGTGCGGCCCTGGCGGCCTCGGCCGCCGCTTCGGAGGCCGCTGCGGTGGGCAGGGTCTGGCCCACCCAAGCCGCCAAGGGCGCTTTCTCCAGGGCTGCCGTGAGCGCCTGGCGCAGCGGCCCGTCGCTGCCGCTCGCGGTCCAGGCCACGTTGTGCACCTTCAAGCCTGCGCTGCGGCCGGGGCTGGGCAGTCCGTGGCGTCCCACCAGCATGCCTTCTTCCGCCGTGGGCAGCCGTGGCAGGTTCATTGCAATCACGATGTCGACGCGCTGGCGTTCGAGGTCGATGGCGACACGGCGCCGGTCCAGGTCCTGCAGCGCTGCGCGCACGCCGTCCAGGTGCTGGGTGTCGACGGCGTCGGCCTGGTTGCGCAGGCTGCGGTAGCGCGCGTCGCTGACCTGCGCAGCCGCCTTGTCACCGGCTTTTTCGGCGTCTCGCATCACCTGCCAGGCGGCGTTGGACTGCTGGCGCAGGGCCTGCTGCTCGGCCAGCTTGTCGGGGGGCAACTGCTTCAGCACCACCATCTCCGACTGCAGCTTGTCGTACTGCGCGCTCCAGTACCGGCGCTCGGCTTCGCTGTGCTTGCGCACGTACTGGCGCCGCACGGTGATGCTGAAGGGGCCTTCCTTCGAGCCCTCGCACAAGACCTCCATGAAGGCGGGCGGGTTCTTGAAGTCGTAAGGCCGGCCGTCCACGGCCGTGACGCCTGCGGGCGCGGGCGGCAGCACGGCCACCAGGGCGGCCAGCGCTCGCGCGTGGAACGCCGTCTCGGCGGCCTGTGCCGGGCGCTGCGTGCAGTCGGCCCGGGCGGGTGTGGCGGCGAGCAGTGCGGCCACCACGGCGGTCGCGCGGACCGCGGTGCTGAAAGCCCGTCGGGTGGTGGTGCAGCTCACGGGGCGGCTGGCGGTGCGGCCGTCGGTGCAGGGGAGGATGGTCACGCTGTCTCCTGTGCAGGTGGGGCGGGTGGCTCAGCGTCCGAGCACGCCGCGCAGCACGTCCAGCGCGCTGGGTTTCTTTTCCTTGGGCTTGTCGGCGGCTTCGGGCGCGGTTGGGCCTTCGCCGGCTCTTCCGCCCTCGCCCATCTCGGGCATGCCCAGCACGGCACTCGCCACCGACTTGACGCGCACCTTCACGGCCCAAACCGGTTCCCAGGGCGCCTTCGGGTCGGCCGGGCGCGGCGGGTGCGCCAGGTTGAGTTCGGGTCCGTAGCCGATCAGGCGCAGCATCGCGCCCTCGCCGCTGAATACGCCCTGGGGCACGTTGCAACGCGTGGTGGCGGGCGCGAGCAGCACCTTTTCCTTCAACCAGCGGTCGACGGCAGCGTTGGTCTGGTAGTCGGTCAGGCCAAAGCCGGTTTCGGGCAGCTCGCTCGATGTCCACAGCACCATCTCGTCCTTGGCGCCGGCGGCCATGCCGGTGGCGAAGTAGGCGCGCGCCGTGGGGGCCGGGGTCCAGCTCAGCTCGACGCTGCCGGCCGCGTCGCGGGTCTTCAGATCGAGCGGCGGCATCAGGTCTTGCTGCGCGGGCAGCTGGAAGCGGAAGTCCTCGGGCACGCCGCTGCCGCTGAAGGCGTGTGTTCCCGCCAGGCTGGCTCCCGCCGGCACCATGCGTGCATCGGCGGCGCTGGGCCACACCGGCCGCCCGACGGCGCTGTGGGTGCCGCGCTGCGTGGCGCGACGGCTGACGAAGAACTTGGCGATCTCGGCGGCACTGGCGCTGGCCATGTCCAGCACCTGCGGCTGGCCCGCGCGCACCGTGGCGCTGCAGCCCCAGTAGAGCAGCAGCCGGCCGCGCGGGCGCTCGACATCGGGCTCCACCACCGCCTCGTCGTTGTCGGGGGCGCGGCCGCGGGTTTCCTTGGGCGCCTGCAGTTGCAGCGCGGCGGGCAGGAAGCCGGCGGGCACCGCCTGCCGCGCCTCGGCCAGCGCGGGGTTGGCCCGGCTCAGCAGCGTCACGTCGACCCAGCGCCCGGCGCTGCCGGCCTGGCTGTTGCCGAAGTTGTTCTTCGCGCCCAGCACCTGGCCGAACAGCCCGCCCAGGGCCGCCATGGGGTTGGCGGCCGCGCCCGCCATCGGCAGACCCAGGCCGCTGTAGGTGGCCACGTCGATCCAGGCCTGCGCCTGCGGCGGCTTGATGTGGGGCTGCGCCCGGGCCGTCGACAAGCCCGTCAGCACCGGCAGGCAGAGCAGGGCGATGCTTGCCCAGCCGGCTGGCCGCGCCCACGCCTGCTCGCCGGGCAGCGTGGAAGGTGTTCGTGGCTTGCGCATCGCGGCTCCCCAATGCGCGCCCGATGGGGCCCGCCATCGCTGTGTTGTACGCAGCGTGGCGTTATGCGGCCGTTAGCGCGCGGCAGGGGTCGTGGGTGGCGTGCCCGTCAGCCCGCCGCAGCGGCCCTACTCGGTGCCGCCCTGCTCCATCGCCGCCTGGTGGCGCTTGATGAACTCCTGGTAGGTGTCGATGCCGCGCAGCTGCAGCACGGTGTTGCGCACCGCGGCTTCCACCAGCACCGCCAGGTTGCGGCCGGCGTCCACGGCAATCACCACCTTGCGCACCGGCAGGCCGAGCACGTCTTCGTTCAGCGGCTCGTAGGGCAGGCGCTCGAACTCCCGCTCCATCGTCTCTTTGCGCACCAGATGCACGATGAGCTTGAGGCGCATCTTCCGGCGCACCGCGGTCTCGCCGAAGATGGCCTTGATGTCGAGCAGCCCGATGCCGCGCACTTCCAGCAGGTTCTGCAGCAGCTTCGGGCAGCGGCCTTCCAGGTCCATCTGGCTGATGCGGAAGATGTCCACCGCGTCGTCTGCCACCAGGCCGTGGCCGCGGCTGATCAGCTCCAGCCCCAGTTCGCTCTTGCC
>JANMMD010000300.1:0-5045 GCA_031372905.1 Betaproteobacteria bacterium | reverse complement strand
CAGGCCCGGCTCGAAGCCCGAGATCGGGGCCAGCTTCAGCACGCGCGAGAACAGGAACTGGCCGACGATGATGTAGAACAGGCTGCTGATCGACAGCATCAGCACGCAGCTGACCACGCCCCAGAAATCCAGCCGCGAGTGGCGGAACATCACCAGCAGCATCGCAAACGCCGTGCTCGCGATGACCTGCAAGATGAACAGCGGCAGCGCCAGGCTCAGGCTCACCCCCATGCGCTCAGCGACCTCGTGGCCGATGTCGCCGGCACTTTCGCTGTCGGCACGGCCGAATTTCAGCGCGAACAGCGACACCGAGCGTTCCCAGAAGATGGTCTCGGTGATCTGCGCCGTGCCCTGCGCTTCGCGATTGATGTAAAGCGGCTTGTCGTAGCCGCGCTCGGCCTTCCACTTCTCGATGGACTCCTGCGTCACGCGCTTGCCGCCCAGGTTCAGGCGCGCCATGTCGTCGGGCGTGTTCAGCGTGAAGAAGAGCGCGAAGGTCAGCAGGTTCACGCCCAGCAGCACGAGCAGGGCGTAGACGAAGCGGCGCAAGAGGTAGTTCAGCATGGGGTTTCCAGACTCATGCGGCTTCAGCCCTGCAGCACTTCTTCGCCGCGCGCGTTGGTGCGCTCGCGGCGGCGCAGGTGGCCACGCGCCACCAGCGCCAGCGCCAGCAGCGCCACGCCCAGCAACACCAGCGGCCACCACACCGGGCTGTTCCAGCTCGACAGCGCCGCCTTGCGCGCCGGCACATCCAGGCGCAGGTAGCGGCCGTGGTCGCGGATCAGGATGGCGGCCTTGTAGTTGTGCACCCACTCCTGTGCGGCCGCCGAGGCCCAGGGGAAGAAGCCCATCGTCCACGGCGCGTCTTCGCGCAGGATGGTCACCATCTGGTCGATCAGGCGCTGCTTCTCGGGGCCGTCGGGCAGCACCTTCATCTGGCCGTAGAGCTTGTCGTAGACCGGGTTGTCGAAGTTGGCGGTGTTCTCGCCATCGAACTTGGTCTTGCCGGTGGGGCCGTAGAGCAGGAAGAGGAAGTTCTCGGCATCCGGGTAGTCCGCGTTCCAGCCCAGCCAGAACACCTGGTACTGGCCCTTGCGCACCTTGTCCTGGAACTGGTTGTTGTCGGTGGCGCGCACTTCGATCTGGATGTCGATCTTGTTGAACTGCCGCACCACCCAGTCGATCTCGGGCTTGCGCTCCGGCGTGGCCGGGTAGTAGACGTCGTAGTTCAAGACCAGCGGTTTGCCGGTCTTGGCGTCACGGCCCTCGGGGTAGCCGGCCTCCACCATCAGTTTCTTGGCTTCTTCGATCGAGCGCCGCACCGGCTGGCCGTTCACCACCGTGTGGGTGATCGGGTTGATGCCCTCGGGCGTGCCTTCGCGGCTGCCGGCGATGCCCGGTGGCAGCGGGCTTTGCGCCGTCTGCCCGGCCTTCTTCGGGAAGACCTTGCTGTACTCCTCCCAGTCGATGGCGATGCTGATGGCCTGGCGCAGCTTGCGCGTGCGCTCGCGCTGCGCGGCTGGCGCCTTCGGGCCTTCCGGCCCATTCCCCACCACGGGGTCGAGCATGTTGAAGGCGATGAAGTAGCTGTTGACGTCGCTGCCGCGGTTCAGGCGGAAGCCCTTCTGCAGGTACTCGGCGCGCACCTCTTCGCTGTCCTGCATGCCGACGAGGTATTCCATGCCGGTGTCGGTGCGCTCCAGCACCTCCACGTCGTAGAAGCCCTGGCGGAACTTGCCCTGGCGCGGCAGCGCCTCGCGCTCGATGGTGAAGACCATGCGGTCCACGAAGGGCAGGCGCTTGCCGCAGTCGGCCAGCAGGCCGGCTTCCTGGTCGCCAGGCGCGCCTTCGCAAGGGTAGGTGTCTTCGCGGAAGTTGGGGTTGCGCACCATCACATGGCGCCGGTCCTTCACGGACTCGGCCATCATGTAGGGGCCGCTGCCCACCGGCCAGGTGTCGGCGCTCAGGCCCACCTCGGCCATGCCGGGCTGGGCGTAGAAGGCGTCGGCTTCCCAGGGCACCGGTGCAGAAAACGTCATCTGCATCCAGTAGCTCCACTGCGGGTACTTGCCCTTGATGCGCATGCGCAGCAGGTGCTTCTCCGGCGCGCTCGCGCCGGCCAGCGGCCATAGGCGGAAGTCGAGGAAGGGCTTGTCCTGGCTGGCCGGGTCCAGGCCCTGGCGCAGCTTCTTGTCTTCGGCCTTGATGAGCTCGCCGTACTCGCGCAGGCCCACCAGGTACTCGGCGAAGACGCTGAAAATCGGCGCGGTGATGCGCGTGGTGGCCTGGCGCTTGAGCGCATAGACGAAGTCTTCGGCCACCACCTCGCGCGTGCCGCTGTGCTCGAAATCCAGCGGCGTGCGGCGTGCGCCGAGTTCGCCCGGCTTCATCGCGTGATAGCGATAGGCGCCCTGCTCGTCCTTGGCAAAGGCTGGGTGCGGCTGGTAGCGCATGCCGGGTCGGATGGGCACGTCGTAGATGCTTTCGGCCACCAGCTCGGCGGGCGCGTCGTCGGGCAAGGGCTGGCCGTTCTTGTCGACGTAACGCGGCTGCACGACCCTCGCCGCCGATTTCGGAATCAACTCGAAAGGACGTTTGAGGTAGTGGTAGCCGTAGAGCGGCTCGTAGATCTGGAAGGTGAAGGGGGTGTCGTTGTTCCAGTACGAGGCCGTGCTGTCCAGGTGGCGCGGCGAGTTCTCGATCACGCCCATGTAGAGCGTGTTCGAGTCGGCCGCGTCGCGCGGCCAGGGGTTGTTGTTGCAACCCGTGCCCATGAGCGCCATCAGCGCCAGCGCCGCGACCCCGACGGATCGAACGAACTTCAAACTACCAGCCGATGAACGCATCACGCCCCTGCACGGCCAACTGCACACGCCGGCCGACGGGCAGGCACACCTTGGTCGGCACATGGCCGAAAGGCAGACCGGTGAGCACCGGCGTTTCACTCAGGCCGCGCAGATAGCTCACGACCGTCTTCAGCTTGTAGCCGCGGTCCAGCGGCGTCGGTTTCCAGTCGGTAAAGGCGCCGAGCACCACGGCCTTCTGGCGCGCCAGCACACCCGCCTGGTGCAGCTGCAGCAGGCAGCGCTCGATGCGGTAGGGATGCTCGGCCACGTCTTCCAGAAAGAGGATGCCGCCGTTGATGCGCGGCCAGTGCGGCGTACCCAGCAGCGAGCACACCATCGCGAGGTTGCCGCCCCAGAGCTTGCCGCCGACATCCAGCCCGTCAAAGCCGGCCTCGGTGCGAAAGCCCACGGCCTCCAGCTCGCCACCCATGGCTTCGACGAAGCAGTCCCGCGTGACATCGTCGACGCCGCCGTCAGCGTCAGTGCGGCCAAAGCTGTCCAGCGCCGTGGGGCCCGCCCAGCTTTCCTGCCCGCTGTGCGCCAGCAGGCCGAGCTGCAGCACGGTGAGATCGCTGTAGCCCACCCAGCGGGTGCCCTGCTCGACGCTGCGCGCCAAGAGCGGCCAGTCGATGCGGTCGAGCAGGCGCGTGCAGCCATAACCCCCGCGCACCGCCATCGCGATGGAGGGGGCGGCCAGCGCCACGCGGTGCAGCGCGGCCAGCCGGGTGTCGTCATCACCGGCAAAACGCTGATGGCGCGCCAGTGCGCTGGGGTCGACCTGCACGTCGAAACCCAGCGCCTTCAGGCGGCGCGCGGCCAGGCGCAGCGTGGGTGCACGCGGCACCACACCGGCGGGTGAAAACAAGGTCAATGGGGTCATGTCGGCGTTTCAGCTCGGGCGCAGCACGGCCAGCACCTCGGGGGGCAACTCGGTAGCGTCGCCGGCTGGGATGGTCTCGGGCAGCGGTTCTTGGAGGTCAGCGTCAGCGGCCACCCCGCCGGCACCGGCGTCGGCACCCCGCTCAGCTTCCCGCTCAGCGCGCTGCTGCGCGCGGCGTTCAGCGAAGAAATCGCGCAGCAGCGTGCCACAGGCCTCGGCCATCACACCGCCGTGGATGGCCGTGTGGTGGTTCAGCCGCGTTTCGGCAAAGAGATCCAGCACCGAGCCGGCCGCACCGGTCTTGGGGTCGGTCGCGCCGAACACCACGCGCTTGAAGCGCGCGTGCACCAGCGCCATCGCACACATCGCGCAGGGCTCCAGCGTCACGTAGAGCTCGCACTCGGGCAGGCGGTAGTTCTCCAGCAGCGTGGCCGCGTGGCGCAAGGCCACGATCTCGGCGTGCGCCGTGGGGTCATGGGTGGTGATGGGCCGGTTGTAGCCGGTGGCGATCACCTGCGGGCCTTCGGGCGTGTGGCGCACGATCACGGCGCCCACCGGTACCTCGCCCACCAGCCAGGCGTTGTGCGCCTGGTCCAGCGCCAGGCGCATCACCTGTTCGTCGGCGGGGTGGCTCATGCAGAGATCACGAAGAGGGCGAGCGGGCTCGGGCTGGATGCAAGGCGCGGATTCTGGCCTACCCGCGGGGCTCTCACCGGCTCAGCGTGGCAAGGCAGCCGGCGTGCCGCCCCCCAGCACCCGGTACAGCAGCACGGCGTTCTGCAGCCGCGCCAGCTGCAGCTGCACCACGGCCTGGCGCGCGGCCAGCGTGGCGCGCTCGGCATCCAGGCGCTCCAGCCCGTTGGCCACGCCACCCTGGAACAGCAACTCGGCCAGCGCCAGGCGGCGCGCCTCGGCGTCGGCCTGGGCCTGCTGTGCTGCGAGCTGCTCGCCCAACATGGCGCGGCCGGCCAACGCATCGGCCACCTCGCGAAAGGCCGTCTGCACGGTCTTTTCATACTGCGCGATGCCGATGTCGCGCGCCGCCTGCGCACCGGCCAGGTTGGCACTGTTGCGGCCGGCGTCGAAGATCGGCTGCAGCAGCTGGCCGGTGAAAGTCCAGGCCGTGTTGTCGAAGAGGCCGCTCAGCTGGCTGCTCGCGAAACCGGCGCTGCCGGTGAGAGAAATGCGCGGGAAGAACGCCGCGCGCGCCGCGCCGATGTTGGCGTTGGCCGCCACCAGTTGCTGCTCGGCTTGGCGCACATCGGGGCGCTGCAGCAGCACCTCGGAGGGCAGGCCTGCGGGCAGCTTGGCCAGGCGCA
>JANMMD010000266.1:0-4662 GCA_031372905.1 Betaproteobacteria bacterium | reverse complement strand
CCCACGGCCAACACCTCAAGGGCCTGGTCATCAGCAACATGGTGGCCAGCATCCCGGCCTACAACCGCTACGCGAAAGAAGCGCTGATGCCCGGCATCCCGCCGGCGGTGCTGGCCGAGATCCAGGCGCTGGAAGCCAGCGGCGACACCGCCAACCCGCGCTACATGGAACTGCTGGTGCCGCACCACTACGAAGCCCACGTGCTGCGCATGCCGGCCGCGCAGTGGCCCGACCCGGTGCAGCGCGCCTTTGCGCACCTGAACCAGAAAGTCTACGTGCCGATGCAAGGCCCCAGCGAGCTGGGCGCCAGCGGCAAGCTGCTGCACTGGGACCGCCTGGCCGAGCTGCCAAAGATCAGCGTGCCCACGCTGACCATCGCCGGCGCGCACGACACGATGGAGCCTGCGCTGATGCAGGCCATGGCCGCTTCGATGCCAAACGGCCGCAGCCTCTTGTGCCCGAACGGCAGCCACATGGCGATGTACGACGACCCGGTGCCCTACATCGGCGGGCTGATCGACTTTCTGCACGAGGTCGACGCCGCGGCCTGAATCCCAGGCCCGGGCGCGGGATGACCCCACGGCCCCCTGCTTCGCCCGCCGGTGCGATAAAGCAGCCCGCGCGACCTGGAAGACCGCCGCCGAGCGCCATGCGCGGCGACTTTTCCGGGCCGCTGTAGCTGCAAAGGCACCCTGATGATTTCGTCCCTGGCCGTCTTGAGCACGGCGCTGTTGTTCGGTGGCATGACGCTGTATTCCTTCGGCTTCGCCGCCTTCCTGTTCACCGCCCTGCCGGCTCCGGTGGCCGGGCAAGCGCTGCGCAAGGCCTTCCCGTGGTTCTATGCCTTCGTCATCGCCACGGCGGCCGTGGCCAGCCTCCTCTGGTGGCCGCGCGACACGCTGTTCGCCGCCGTGTTGGCCGCGGTGGCCATCACCACGCTGCCGGTGCGCCAGCTGCTGATGCCCGCCATCAACCGCGCCACCGACGCCGGCGCGCGCCAGCGTTTCAAGTGGCTGCACGGGCTCTCGGTGGTGGTGACGCTGGCCCACATCGCGGCCACCGGCTGGCTGCTGGCCAAGCTGGCCTGAGGCGCCGAGGGAAACCGCCGTGGCGCGCCGCAATTCACCCAACGACATCGGCGGCTTGAGCGATCTCAGCCGCCTGGGCGAGTTCGTCTTCGACAAGCGCCAGGGTCAGCGCGCATCGGCCAAGAAGCACCGCCGCAACCGCCACTACGAAAAGCAATTCATCCGCAACACGCTGGCCCACCTGCCGGCGCCGGGTGACGTGGCCGAGCTCACCACCGGCGCCGAGCCCGGCGCCTTGCCTGCGCTCGATTGAGCAGGCCGGCGCGCCTCGGGCTGCGCCAGCCCGAGTTGGCCCGCAGACACCTGCTTCCCTTCACGCTCTACCCGCTGTACCCGCCCCCATGACACCGATGCAAACGACACGCAACAAGCTGGCCAAGATCTACGGCGCCGGCATCCTGGCCTTCGTGGCCATCTTCGGGTCCATCACGCTCCTGGCCCTCTTCCTCGCGCACTTGAAGTAGTCGCTCAGGCCATCGTCACCCGCGGGTGGTGGCAGGCCACCAGGCGGCCACCGATGTCTTTGCGCAGCAGCGGCACCTCGCTGCGGCAGCGCTCGGTGGCGGCCAGGCAGCGCGGGTGGAAACGGCAACCCGGCGGCGGGTTCAACGGGCTGGGCGGGTCACCCTGCAGGGTGACGTTGGCGCGCACTGCACCCGATGCGCTCAGCGCAGGCACCACCGGCCGCGGCACGGCCGCAATCAGCGCCGCGGTGTAGTGGTGGGCCGGCCTGCTGAACAGCATGTCGGTGGGGCCGATCTCGACGATGCGGCCCAGGTACATCACCGCCGTGCGCGTGCTTACCTGGCGCACCACGCTCAAATCGTGCGCGATGAAGATGTAGGTCAGGCCCAGGCGTTCGCGCAGGTCGGCGAAGAGGTTGATGACCTGGGCCTGGATCGACACGTCCAGCGCCGAGACCGGTTCGTCGGCGACGATGAGCTTGGGGTTCAAGGCGAGCGCGCGTGCGATGCCGATGCGCTGGCGCTGGCCGCCGCTGAATTCATGCGGCCAGCGCTGCAGCTGGTCGGGCCGCAGGCCCACCAGCCCTGCCAGCTCTTCGACGCGCGCGCGGCGTTCGTCGGCCGACAGCTTCGTGTGCACGCGCAGCGGTTCGGCGATGAGCTCGCCGATGCGGCGGCGCGGGTTCAGCGAGGCGTACGGATCCTGAAACACCATCTGCAAGCGCGGGCGGATGGGCCGCATCGCGCGTGTGCCCAAGCGTGTGATGTCGCGGCCTTCGAAGCGCAGCGTGCCGGCCGTGGCGTCGTGCAGGCGCACGAGGCAGCGCGCCAGCGTGCTCTTGCCGCAACCCGATTCGCCGACCAGGCCCAGCGTTTCGCCTGCGTTGACCTGGAAGCTGACGTCGTCCACGGCCAGCAGCGACTGCCGGCCGCCGCGCGCGAAAGCGCTGCCGATACTGAAGCGCTTGCTCAGGCCTTGCACTTCCAGCAGCGGGGACTTGTCGACGGTGTCAGCAGCATCGGTCACGCGTTGCTCCTCAGGCCGCGGGGTGCAGCAGCACGGCGCGCGCGCGGGCCGCAGGGCGTTCAGCCTCATCCAGCACGCAGGCGGCGGCGTGGGCGCCGTTGGCGGGCAGTGAGGGGCGCGTGGCGCAGCGCGCATCGGCCACGGCGCAGCGCGGCGCGAAGGCACAGCCCGGCGGCAACGCATGCAGCGCCGGCGGCATGCCGGCGATGGACGGCAGCCGCTGTGGCCGCGGCCCCGTCAGCGGCGGGATGCTGCCCAGCAGGCCCCAGGTGTAGGGGTGCAGCGCATCGCTGAACAAGGCTCGCGCCGTGCCGCGTTCGACCACGCGGCCGGCGTACATCACCATCACGCGATCGGCCAGGCCGGCCACCACGCCCATGTCGTGGGTGATCAGCACCACGGCGCTGCCGAAATTGGCGCGCAGGCGGTGGATGAGTTCCAGAATCTGCGCCTGCACCGTGACGTCCAGCGCCGTGGTGGGCTCGTCCGCAATCAGCAGAGCCGGGTTGCAGCTCAAGGCCATCGCGATGACCGCGCGCTGGCGCATGCCGCCCGAGAGTTCGTGCGGATAGCGGCCGAATTGCGCCGCCGGGCTGGGCAGGCCCACGGCAGCCAGCAGCTCGATGGCGCGCGCCTTCGCAGCGCCACGGCCCAGATCGGTGTGCGCGCGCAGCTGCTCGACGATCTGCGCGCCGATGGTGAACACCGGCGTCAGCGCCGTCATCGGGTCTTGGAACACCATCGCGATCTCTTTGCCGCGCACGGCCTGCAATGCGTGCGGCGCCAGGCCCACCAGTTCGCGCCCTTTGAAGCGCACCGAGCCTTCGACGCGCGCGCCGGTGTGGCCCAGCAGGCCCAGCACCGACAGCAGCGTGACCGACTTGCCCGAGCCTGATTCGCCGACCACGCCCAGCACCTCGCCGGCGCCGAGCTCGAAGCTGACACCGTCCACCGCGCGCAGCGGGCCGTGCGGCGAGGAGAAGGTGACGCGCAGGTCGCGCACCTGCAGCAGGGGCTCGGAAGACAGAAACTCAGGCATCACGCACCCGCGGGTCGATGAAGGCGTAGGCCATGTCGACCAGTGCGTTGGCTGCGACGACGAAGAACGACGCGTACATCACCGTGGCCATGATCAGCGGCAGGTCCAGCGTCTGCAGCGCGTCGTAGGTGAGCTTGCCGACGCCGGGCAGCGCGAACACCACCTCGGTGAGCAAAGCGCCGCCGCCCACCAGCGCACCGAAGTCCAGGCCGAACATCGTCACCACGCCGATCAGCGAGCTGCGCAGCCCGTGGTGCAGCAGCACGCGCCGCTCGCTGATGCCCTTGGCGCGCGCAGTGCGGATGTAGTCCTGCGCGCCGGCCTCGATGAGCGCACCGCGCAGCACACGCGCGTACAAGCCCACGTAGAGCACGGCCAGCGTGGCGCAGGGCAGCACCAGGCCCAGGAACCATTGCCCCGGGTTCTCGGTGAACGGCGTGTAGCCCAGCGGCGGCACCCAGCTGAACAGCCAGGTGTCGTGAAAGCGGCTCTGCGTGACCAGGTTCACCAGCGCGCCGAGCCAGAACACCGGCATCGAAATGCCGATCAGCCCCAGCGCCATCAAGCCCCGGTCGACCCAGCTGCCACGCCACGCTGCGGCCGCCACGCCCATGACCAGGGCGCCCACCACCCACAAGAGCGCAGCGCCGCACACCAGGCTCAGCGTGACCGGCGTGGCCGCGGCGATCTCGGGCAGCACCTTCGTGCCGCGGTTGACGAAGCTGGTGAGGTCTTGCGTGACGAAGAGGCGCTTCATCAGCAGCACGTACTGCACCGGCAGCGGCCGGTCGAGACCGAACTCCTGCCGCACCGCCGCCAGCGTCTCGGGCGCCGCGTTGCGCCCGGCGATGCGCGCGGAGGGGTCGCTACCGGGCGTGGCGAAGAAGATGACAAAGGTGATGATGCTGATGCCGGTCATGACGAACAGCATCTGGGCCAGGCGCCGAAGCAGGGTCAGCAGCATGACGATTCGCGTGCAGAAATCTGCGCCAGGCTGCGGCAGCTGGGTACGCGCCGCTCGCAAGCCAAGCCTGCTGGTCGATC
>JANMMD010000258.1:0-2163 GCA_031372905.1 Betaproteobacteria bacterium | reverse complement strand
TGCCGCGCGGCGCCGGCGTGGTGAACCTGGCGCGCGGCGCGCATGTGGCGGATGGCGACCTGCTGGCGGCGCTGGACACGGGCCACGTGGCCCACGCGGTGCTGGATGTCTTCCACACCGAGCCGCTGCCCGCCGAGCATCACTACTGGCAGCACCCGCAGGTGACGGTGCTGCCGCATGCAGCCGCCGCCACCGACCCGCGCAGCGCTGCTGCCGTGGCTGCAGCCAACGTTCGCGCCGCGCTGGCCGGCCAGCCGCTGGCGAACCTGGTGGAACGCCAGCGCGGCTACTGACCTTTACCGCGCGCGGCTGACGCGCGCGGCTTCCACCGGCGCCTTGGCGGCCATGGGCGCGCTGCGCGTCGCGGGCGTCGCATCGCTGGCCAGTTCCACCATCCAGGCCAGGGCCAGCCTGGTGAACTTCAGCGCGTGGTTGGCCTGGTTGCCGAAGGTGGCGGTGGTGTCGTTGGCGGTGTGAATGGCGCGGTTGTAGGTGAGGTCAGAGGCCTCGAACGGAAAGCTCACCACGTAGCCTGCGTTGTGCCACGAGGCATGGTCGCTGCAGCCGTAGCCGCAGCGGTCGTAGCCCACCGTCAAAGTCGGCAGGTAGGCCGCCGCCAGGTTGGCGACGAAGGCGTTCTGCGCCGCGTTGGTGTAGTCGGTGTAGAGCCACAGGTCGGTCGCGTCGCCCTGGAAGGCCGTCATGTCCAGCTGCATCACACCCACCACCCGGTCGCGGCGTGCGGCCTGCTGCGCCACGATGGCCTGCGAGCCGAACAGCCCCACCTCTTCGGCGGCGTAGGCGATGAAGCGGATGTTGCGCGCCGGCTGGTAGTTGCCGGCCATCAGCACGCGGATGATCTCGGTCAGGCCAGCCACGCCGCTGGCGTCGTCGTCGGCACCCGGCGCGCGCGAGGTTTCGATGCCGCTGCCGGCAATGCTGTCGAGGTGGGCGCCCAGGACGATGGTTTCGCCCGAATTGCCGTTGCCCAGGATCTCGAACTCCACCGAAGGCTGGGCCCAGGTGTGCGGGATCTGGCGCACGCGGATCGTGCGGCGGTTGCCGGGGTTCAGCGCCTGCCACTGCGCAAAGAGCCAGTTCGATGCCGACACGCCGTGTGTGCTGTTGTAGCGGCGGTTCTGGAAGTTCGACAGCTGCGTGATGGTGGACAGCAGGTTGCTGGCCTGCAGCTGCGGCATCAGTGCGTTCACCTGCGTCTGGTTGTCGATGGCATAGCTGGGTGCCAGCAGCGACTCGGGGGTGCTCTCCAGACGGTGCAGCACGGCCAGGGCTTCGGCCATGCTGGTGTGCTGAGCAAAGCCGCCGCACTTGTTGAGGTTGCGGTGCACGGCCATCGACAGCGTGGGGATCATGCCGTCGTCGATCTCGACGACATGAACGCCCTCGGTGGCCTGCGTCAGTGCGGCGCTGCCGCGCTGCACGGGCACGTTCACGGCCACGCTGCGGCTGGCCAACGTGCGCGCTTGTGGCGCCACCTTCTGCAGCAGCGCGTGCGCGTTGTCGCCGATCGTGATCCAGGCCGGCGCGGCCCATGACGGCGTGGCAGCGAACGAGGTGACCGCGGCAACGACCGCGGCGAAGGTGGCACGCAGCGTGCGCGAAGAAGGGTGGTGGGTCATGGAGCTACCTGCTGAAGTGGTGGGAGCCCGGCCGCCATCAGAACCATGAAGCGCCTGGGTCGTGTACGGTCATTCTGAACCCTGGGCCGCAGACCCCGCCAGCGACAAGCCCGGCCGGAGCGCAGCACCCCTCAAGCCAGGGGGCGGCGGCGCCGGCAGTGCCGGCTCACTCCACCGCCTTGACCATGTCTTCCACGACCTTCTTCGCATCGCCGAAGACCATCATGGTCTTGTCCATGTAGAAGAGTTCGTTGTCCAGCCCGGCGTAGCCGCTGGCCATCGACCGCTTGTTCACGATCACGGTCTTGGCCTTGTAGGCCTCCAGGATGGGCATGCCGTAGATGGCGCTGCCCTTCACGTGCGCGGCGGGGTTCACCACGTCGTTGGCGCCCAGGATGATGGCCACGTCGGCCTGGCCGAACTCGCCGTTGATGTCTTCCATCTCGAACACTTGGTCGTACGGAACTTCGGCCTCCGCCAGCAGCACGTTCATGTGCCCCGGCATGCGGCCGGCCACCGGATG
>JANMMD010000215.1:0-4797 GCA_031372905.1 Betaproteobacteria bacterium | reverse complement strand
ATGGCGATGCGGCTGGCCATGGTCATGGCCTCTTCCTGGTCGTGCGTGACCATCACGCAGGTCACGCCCACCTGCTCGATGATGTTGACGAGCTCGATCTGCGTCTGCTCGCGCAGCTTTTTGTCGAGTGCGCCCAGCGGCTCGTCCAGCAGCAGCATCTGCGGCTGCTTGGCCAGGCTGCGCGCCAGGGCCACGCGCTGCTGCTGGCCGCCCGAGAGCTGGTGCGGCTTGCGCTGCGCGAACTTGGCCAACTGCACGAGCTTCAGCATGGCTTCCACGCGCTCGGCGATCTGCGCCCGCGGCTGGCCTTCGCGCTTCAGGCCGAAGGCGATGTTCTCCCACACCGTGAGGTGCGGAAAGAGCGCGTAGCTCTGGAACATCATGTTCATCGGCCGCTGGTAGGGCGGCAGCTCGGCGAGGTCCTGGCCGTTGAGCACGATGCGGCCCGAGGTCGGCGTCTCGAAGCCCGCCAGCATGCGCAGCAAGGTGCTCTTGCCGCAGCCGCTGCTGCCGAGCAGCGCGAAGATCTCGCCCTTGGCGATGTCGAGGCTGACCTTGTTGACGGCCTTGAAGCCGTTGAAGTCTTTGACGACGTCCTGGATCTGCAGGAAGGCCGGTGCGGAGGCGGGCATCGGTCGGGGTGGCGCGGTGTTGCGCGGTTGGGTGGCAGAACCGCGTATTTTGCCTAATGCAGCCAGCCGTGGGCTTGGGCATCGGCCAGCGTGAGGTCCAGACAACGGCGGATCAGCGCCACCATCTCGTCGATCTGCGCGCGCGTGATGACCAGCGGCGGCGCAATGATCATGCGGTCGCCCACGGCGCGCATGATCACGCCCTCGCGGAAGCAGTGGCCGCGGCAAACCATGCCGATCTCGACACTTTCCGGGAACGCGGCGCTGTCCCTCGGGTCTTCGGCCTTGTGCTTCACCAGGAGCAGCGCGCCCATCAGGCCGCAGGTTTCGGCGTCGCCCACGAGCGGGTGCTCGGCGAGTTGTGCGAAGGCTTGCGCCAGGTGGGGGCCGACATCGTCGCGCACATGCTCGACGAGTTTCAGGTCCTGGACGAGGCCGATGTTGGCCAGCGCCACCGCGCAGGCCACCGGGTGCCCGCTGTAGGTGTAGCCGTGGTTGAACTCGCCGCCTTGTTCGATCAGCACGCGGGCGATGCGCTCGCCGACCATCACGCCGCCCAGGGGCACATAGCCGCTGGTGACTCCCTTTGCAAACGTCATGAGGTCGGGCTGGAAACCAAGCGTTTCGCAGCCGAACCACTGACCGGTGCGGCCGAAGCCGGTGATGACCTCGTCAGCCACCAGCAGCACGCCGTACTTCGTGCAGATGCGCTGCACCTCGGGCCAGTAGGTGGCCGGCGGAATGATCACGCCACCGGCGCCCTGGATGGGCTCACCGATGAAGGCGGCCACGTTCTCAGGGCCGATGGCGAGAATCTTCTCTTCCAGCCAGCCCGCGGCCTGAAGGCCGAAGGCGTCGCGCGTCAAACCTTGCGGTCGGCCGTGGTCCCACCAATACGGCTGCTCGATGTGCACGATGCCGGGTATCGGCAAGCCGCCTTGCGCATGCATGCCGCTCATGCCACCCAGCGAGGCGCCGGCCATGGTGCTGCCGTGGTACGCGTTATGGCGGCTGATGATGACGCTGCGCTGCGGCTGGCCCAGCACATCCCAATACCGCCGCACCATGCGCACGACGGTGTCGTTGCCTTCGCTGCCGCTGCCGCTGAAGAAGACATGCTGGAACTGCGGCGGCGTCACCCGCGCCAACAGTTCCGCCAGTTCGATGGCGGGCACCGTGGCGGTCTGGAAGAACGCGTTGTAGAAGGGCAGCTGTTTCATCTGGTGTGCCGCAGCGTCCACCAGCGCCTGCTGGCCGTAGCCCACGTTCACGCACCACAGTCCGCTCATCGCGTCGAGGATCTTGTTGCCCTCGCTGTCCCAGAGGTAGATGTTCTCGGCGCGCGTGATGATGCGCGAGCCCTTCTTCGCCAGGCCCTGGAAGTCGGTGAAGGGGTGCAGGAAGTGGGCGGCGTCGGCGGCCTGCAGTTCGGCCGTGGTTCGTGGATTCATGGGTGCGTTCATCGGGCAGCTTCAGACATGGAGCAGCAGGTGCTCGCGCTCCCAGGGCGAGATCACCTTCATGAACTCGGCGTATTCGATCTCCTTCACCTCGGTGTAGACGGTGATGAACTCCTTGCCCAAGACCTGGGCCAGGTCGGCCTCGTCGCGCAGCAGGCCCAAAGCCTCGCCCAGGCTGCGCGGCAGGCCGAAGTCGCCCAGGTAGGCGTCGCCCTTGCACTCGGCGGTGGGTTCGATCTTGTTCATCATGCCGAGATAGCCGCAGGCCAGCGTGGCTGCCAGCGCGACATACGGGTTGGCATCGGCGCCGATGACGCGGTTCTCCACGCGCCGTGCCGCAGCGCCCGCCAGCGGGCTGCGGATGCCCACGGTGCGGTTGTCGGTGCCCCACTGGATGTTGATGGGCGCGGCGTTGCTGCGCACCAGGCGGCGGTAGCTGTTGACGTAGGGCGCGAACAGCGCCATCGCCGCCGGAATGTATTTCTGCAACCCGCCGATGTACCAGTAGAACTCTTTGCTGGCCGTGAAGTCCGGGTTGCTGAAGATGTTCATCCCCGTGGCCTTGCTGACGATGCTCTGGTGGATGTGCATCGCGCTGCCGGGCTCGCCGGCAATCGGTTTGGCCATGAAGGTGGCGAACATGCCGTGGCGCAAGGCGGCCTCACGCACGGTGCGTTTGAACAGAAAGACTTCATCGGCCAGGCCCAGCGGGTGCGCATGGAAGAAGTTGATCTCCATCTGCCCCGCGCCCACCTCATGGATCAGCGTGTCGACGTTGAGCTCCATCTTTTCGCAGTAGGCGTAGACGTCTTCGAAGAGCGGGTCGAACTCGTTCACCGCGTCGATGCTGTAGGCCTGGCGGCTGGTTTCGCTGCGGCCGCTGCGGCCGACCGGCGGCTTCAGCGGCACGTCGGGGTCGGTGTTGCGGGCGACGAGATAGAACTCGAGCTCGGGGGCCACCACCGGCGCCCAGCCCTGGGCATCGAAGAGGTCGCAGACATGGCGCAGCACACTGCGCGGCGCGAAGGGCACGAGCAGGCCGTTGCGGTCATAACAGTCGTGGATGACCTGCGCGGTGGGGTCGGTGGCCCAGGGCACGATGCGCACGGTGCTGGGGTCGGGCCGCAGGTGCATGTCGCGGTCGGTGGGCTTGATGACGTCGTAGTACGGGCCTTCCTGCGGGAACTCGCCCGTCACGCCCATCGCCACGACGGCCTCGGGCAGGCGCATGCCGCGGTCTTCGGTGAACTTCTGGCGCGGCAGGATCTTGCCGCGCGCCACGCCCGTGAGGTCGGGCACGAGGCATTCGATCTCGGTGACGCGGTTCTGGTCGAGCCACTGCTCGAGTTCGCTGAACGTGAATTGGTCTCTGGGAATCATGGGCGTCAGTCTTGGGGGCAGCGGCGCGGGCTGCTGCGGTACAGGCGCACCGCCTCACCGAAGGCGCGCAGGATCTGCAGGGAAACGGGGTTGCTCGCGGCCTGCCATTCCGGATGCCATTGCAGGCAGAGGTTGAAGCCGGCGGCGGCTTCTACCGAGAAGGCTTCCACCAGCCCGTCGGGGGCCAGGGCTTCGATGCGCAGGCCCGGGGCCAGCTGCTTCACGCCCTGGCCGTGCAGCGAGTTCACCTGGAAGCTGTCTTTGCCGACGATGGCGGCCAGGCGCCCGCCGGGCAGCACTTGCACCGGGTGCACGTCGCCGTACTGCACGTCGACAGCGTCGTCGTCGTCAGAGCGGTGGTCCTGCAGCCCGGGCTGTTCCTGCACCGCTTGGTGCAGGCTGCCGCCGAGTGCGACGTTGGCCTCCTGCGTGCCGCGGCAGACGGCCAGAAGCGGCATGCCGCGCTGCAGCGCCAGGCGGATGAGCGGCAGCGTCCAGGCGTCACGCTCCGGGTCCAGCGGCAGGCTGGGGTCGTGCACCGCCTCGCCGAAATGGGACGGGTGCACATTGCTCGGCGAACCGGTGAGCAGCACGCCGTGCGCGGCGTCCAGCAAGGCTGGCAGTTCTTCTTCTGCGAACGGCGGGGCTATCAGCGGCAGAGCGCCGGCCAGGCGCACGGCGTCGACGTACTTCTGGCCAGCGATGTGGAAACGGTGGTCACCGAGGGTGCGGTTGCAGCTGCTGACGAGAACGATGGGGGGCATGGCCCCAGCCTATCACCCCGCGGTGTCGCCCCGGGGATGCTCAGGCTGCGGCGCTCAGGCCACGCGTCGCAGGGCCCCGCGCAGGGTCTCCACCAGCTGGTCGATCTGGCCGCGCTCGATGATGAGCGGCGGCGACATCGCCACCGTGTCACCGGTGGTGCGGACGAACACGCCCTTGTCGTAGCAGTCGAGGAAGACATTGAAGGCGCGCATCGCCGGCGCACCGGGCAAGGGGGCCAGCTCGATGCCCGCCACCAGCCCGATGTTGCGGATGTCGATGACGTGCGGCTCGCCGCGCAGCGAGTGCACGGCTTGCGCGAAATAGCCCTCCATCTCGGCGGCGCGTGTGAGCAGGCCGTCTTCGGCATAGGTGTCCAGCGTGCCGAGGCCGGCGGCGCAGGCCAGCGGGTGCCCGAGTAGGTGTAGCCGTGCGGGAACTCGATGAGGTGCTCGGGTCCGGTCATGAAGGCGTCGTGGATGGCGTCCTTCACCAGCACCGCGCCCATCGGCACCGCGCCGTTGGTGATGCCCTTGGCGCAGCAGATCATGTCCGGCGTGACG
>JANMMD010000206.1:0-17356 GCA_031372905.1 Betaproteobacteria bacterium | reverse complement strand
GCTTCTTCGAGCAGCGCTGCAGGCTGGCGGCCGCCTACGACGAAGCACTGGCGGGTCTGCCGGTGAACCTGCCGCCGAAGGCCCGGCCCGGCCACCAACACGCCTGGCACCTCTACGTGCTGCGCCTGGCCGACGGCGCCGGCGTCGAGCGCGACCGTTTCATCGAGCGCCTGTTCGAGCAGGGCGTGGGCTGCAGCGTGCACTACATCCCGCTGCATCTGCACCGCTACTGGCGTGATCGTTATGCATTGAAGGCGGAGATGTTCCCGCACAGCCAGCACGCCTACGAGCGCATGGTGAGCCTGCCGCTGTACACGCGCATGACGGTCGCTGACGTTCAGCGTGTCGCGGCTGCCGTGCGAAGTGCACTGAGCTGATCGTGGCGCCGCTTGCGCCTGACGCGCCCCAGGCGGGCTGAGCGCTCGTGCTCAAGCGTCTTCTTGATCTGCTGGGCGCAGGCCTAGGTCTGCTGGCCCTGGCGCCCCTGTTCGCCCTGCTGGCGCTGTTGATCAAGCTCGACTCGCCCGGCCCGGTGTTCTACCGGCAGTGGCGTGTGGGCCTGCACGGGCGACCCTTCCGCATCTTCAAGTTCCGCACGATGAGCGTGCAGCAGGCCCCCGGCGCGGCCGAGATCACCGTGGCCGGCGACAGCCGCATCACGCGCACCGGCGCCTGGCTGCGGCGCTGGAAGTTGGATGAATTGCCCCAGCTTATCGACGTGCTGCGTGGCACGATGAGCCTGGTCGGCCCGCGGCCCGAGGTGCCACGCTACGTCGAGCACTACCCCGCCGCGTGGCGCGAACGCCTGCTGAGCGTGCGCCCCGGCATCACCGACTTCGCATCGGTGCGCTACCGCGACGAGAACGAGTTGCTGGCACTTGCGGAGAACCCCGAGCGCGAGTACATCGAGGTGGTTTTGCCCGCCAAGCTGCGTTATGCGCTGCACTACGTCGACAACCCGTCCCTGGCCAGCGACCTGCGTGTGCTGGGCCTCACGCTGCGCACTGTGTTTGCACCGCGCCTGCCTTCGCCCTGGAGCATCCTGCCCATGAAAGAAAGCCGACTCTGGCCTTGGCTCGACCGCACGATGTCCGCGCTGGGCCCCCGCAACCGCAACATCGCCACCGTGGCCGACGGCCTCGTCGTGCTGGCCTGCTGGCACATCACCTACCTCTTCCGCCTGGGCTTCGAACGATGGCAGCCCGGGCGGCCCTGGTACGACGACTATGTCTCCTTCGGCGTGGTGGCCGCCTACCTGCTGGCGATGGCGCTGACGGGCGTGCCGCGCGGCTTGTGGCGCTTCTTCGGCTTCGACGATTTCAAGCGCATCGCCATGGGTTGCCTGCTGGCCGGCCTGGTCAGCGCCGCAGCGGTGCTGATGGCGCAGCTGGTGGGCGTGGCGCGCGCGGTGCTGGTGCTGCACCCGCTGTTCTGCATCCTCGCCCTGAGCCTGCTGCGCATGGGCTACCGCATGTTGTGGGAACACGCCCGCGCCTGCGCCAGCGGTGAGGAGGGTGAACAGCGGCGCGCCATCGTGCTGGGGGCGGGTGATGCCGGCCGGCGCGTGGTGAGCACGCTGCACCGGCGCGATGGCTGGACGATCCTGGCCGTGCTCGACGACGACCGCGCCAAGTGGGGCCTGCGTATCGCCGGTGTGGGCATTGAGGGCGGCATTGCCGACCTCGTGCTGCCGCATGTGCTGGCCGGCGCCACGCACGTGATCGTGGCCATGCCGGGAGCCCCGGCCGAGCACCAGGCGCGCGTGCTGGAACTGGCGCGCCAGACCGGCTTGGTGGTGATGAGCCTGCCGCCGCGCGGCGCCCTGCAGGCCGACGAACCGCTGGCCGAAGCGGGCTGAGCGGCGGCCGCGCGCCTCAGCGGCGGGCCAGCGAGCCTGCGACTTCGGCGTTGACCTCGTCGGCCGGCCGGAACTCGGGCACCAGGTTGCGCACCTGGCGCAGCATGGCTTCGGTGTCGCCGCCGTCGCAGGCCTGGCGCAGCACGCCCAGCATCTTGTCGAGCAGCGACGGGTCGATGTGTCGTTCACGCGCGCACATGATGCGGGGGTGGCCGCTGGGCACGACGTTGTCGCCGATCAGCAGTTCTTCGAAGAGCTTCTCGCCCGGGCGCAGGCCCACGGCCTTGATCTCGATGTCGCCTTCGGCGTTGTCGGCGGTCTTCTCGGTCAGGCCCGACAGCCGGATCATCGAGCGCGCCAGGTCGGCGATGCGCACCGGCTCGCCCATGTCGAGCACGAAGACCTCGCCGCCGCGTGCCATCGCACCGGCCTGGATGACGAGCTGCGCCGCCTCCGGGATCAGCATGAAGTAGCGAATGATGTCCGGGTGCGTGATGGTGATGGGCCCACCGGCCTGGATCTGGCGGCGGAACAGCGGCACCACCGAACCCGACGAGCCCAGCACGTTGCCGAAGCGCACCATCGCGAACACGGTGGTGGGCGCGCGCATGGCAGCCGCCTGGAACACGAGTTCTGCTACGCGCTTGGAAGCGCCCATCACGTTGGTGGGGCGCACCGCCTTATCGGTGGAGATGAGCACGCAGGTTTCGACCTGGGCTTCGTGCGCCGCCTTGGCCACGTTGAAGGTGCCGAAGATGTTGTTGCGCAGGCCCTGCTGCACGTTGGCCTCGACGATGGGCACGTGCTTGTAGGCGGCGGCGTGGTAGACGGTCTGCACACGCTCGCGCTTCATCAGGTCGGTGAGCAGCGTGGCGTCGAGCACCGAGCCCAGGCAGGGCACCAGCGGCACCGCGTGCGGGCTGGACAGCAATTCGTGCTCGATGGTGTAGAGCGCAAATTCGGAATGGTCGACCAGCACCAGACGCTGCGGCTTCTGCGAGAGGATCTGTCTGCAGAGTTCACTGCCGATGGAGCCGCCGGCCCCGGTGACCAGCACCACCTTGCCGGTGATGTTGCGCGCGAAGAGGCCCGCGTCGGGCGTGACGGCATCGCGGCCGAGCAGGTCGGCGACATCGACCTCGCGGATATCGGCGACAGCCGGGTTGCCGTCCACCATCTCCACCAGGCCGGGCAGGATCTTGACCGGCAGGCCGGTGGCTTCCACGCGCTGGATCAAGGCGCGCTTCTGCGCGGCGCTGGCCGACGGTATGGCCACGACGATCTGGCCGACGTCGTGGCGCAGCACGGCTTCGTCGAGGCTGCCGGGGCCGTAGACGCGCAGACCGCCTACGTTCTTGGCCTGGCGATCGCGCCGGTCGTCGATGAAGCACACCGGGCGGTACTCGGTGCTGAACTGCATGGCCTGGGCCAGTTGAACCCCGGCATCGCCGGCGCCGTAGATGGCTGTGCGCACTCGGGCGCGTGCACCGGGCCGTATGCTTCGGCGCAACAACGTGCGGGCCACGAAGCGCGAGGTGATGACGTAGGCGAAGGCGATGAACCAGAAGATCAGCAGCGCGCTGCGTGGCAGCACCTGCACCTGCAGCAGGACTGCAGCGCCATAGACCAGCAGCACCACCGCCGCCAGTGCGGCGCTGGCAGCAGCCAGCACGCTGAGATCGATGTAGCGCACCACGGTGCGATAAAGGCCGGCCACGGCGAGCACCGGCAGGGCCAGCAAGGCCAGGCCGAACTGCATCGGCAAGGCCGTTTCGAGCGCGTTGTCCATCGAGCCGAGCCGCAGCGCCACCGCGAGCACCATGCACAGCGGCAGACAGAACGCGTCGCCGCCGACCATCACGACCATCTTCGCGCTCGGCGAGAGGTGCGCCAGGCGGCGGATGACGGACATCGGTGA
Organism: Betaproteobacteria bacterium; assembly: GCA_031372905.1. Lineage (GTDB taxonomy): Bacteria > Pseudomonadota > Gammaproteobacteria > Burkholderiales > Burkholderiaceae_C > Rubrivivax. Next base: position 13,580 of record JANMMD010000206.1, on the reverse strand, counting down.
CATCGGAATCATCTCAGGCGCCCTCAGGTCGGAAGGGCACGACTTGGCCGTCCGGGCGACTTGAGCTCGGCATGAGCGCGGCCACGCACAGCCACCGCGCCATTACCGCCTCGCACGAGACAGCACATCGCGAACGGCATCTATGGTGCTGGCGACGGTCTCCGGTGCCATGTTGTGGTCGAGCAGGAACATGAGCCCGGTTTCGCCCAGCTCACGGGCGACCGGGAGGCGGGTCGCAGGCGCCCATCCGCGGGAGCTGAAGGCCTTCTCCAGATAGATCTCACTGCAGGACCCTACGGTGCAAGCGACACCGCGCTCGTTCAGCATGACCATGATGCGGTCACGACTCCAACCCTCGGCCAGTTGCTCAGGCTGCACGAAAGCATAAAAGCGGTAGTACGCGTGACCGACGTCGGCGGGCGGCAAAGGTACACGCAGGGTCGTCAGGCCGGCCAGACCCTCGGCAAACATGCCGGCCAAGCGGCGGCGGGCCTCAATCCAACGCGGCAGTTTGGCCAGTTGCAGGCGGCCGATGGCAGACTGCATCTCCGTGAGCCGCCAGTTGCTGCCGAAGCTGTCGGTGATCCACCGAAACCCCGGCGGATGCTGACGGTGGTAGACGGCGTCGTAGCTGCGGCCGATGTCCTTGTAGGCCCAGGCGCGCTTCCAGGCTTCTTCGTCATCCAGCACCAGCATGCCGCCTTCGCCGCCGGTGGAAATGATCTTGTCCTGGCAGAAGCTGAAGGCGGCAGCGTGCCCGAAAGCGCCCACAGGTCGGCCTTGGAAGGTGGCGCCGTGGGCCTGAGCGCAGTCCTCGATGACGACCAGGCCACGTTCGGCCGCCAGCGCCATGATCTCGTCCATCGGGCAGGGCCAGCCCGCGAGATGCACCACCACGATGGCCCGTGTGCGAGGCGTGAGGGCGGCAGCCAGCGTGGCCGCTGTGACGACCTGGCTATCGCGGTCGACATCGGCCAGCACGGGCCTGGCTCCGCGCGTGACGGCGCAACTGGCCGAAGCGACATAGGTGCGACTGGCCGTGACGACGTCATCGCCTTCACCGATGCCGAAAGCGAGCAGCGCCAGCTCCAGTGCCAGCGTGCCGTTGGCGACTGCCACCCCATGCTTGCGGCCGGTGAACGCTGCGTACTCGGCTTCGAACTTGCGGCCTTCCTCGCCCGTCCAGTAGTTGATGCGGCCGCTCTGCAGTACACGCTGAACGGCATTCAGTTCATCTTCTTCGAAAAAGGGCCACATAAGGCATGAACTCCGGGTATTGGTGCGTCAGGGAACGAGCAATCGGATGGCGGTGGCCCTGATTGTGATCTTGATGCCGACATGAGTCCCACCAGCGCACATGGGATCCGAGAACCTTCTACGTCCTGCCGACGCGTCCTTGTTCGACGGCAGCCGTGGGCCATCAGCAAGCCGTTGAGGCGTGGGCTCAACCGAACATCGGTTCAGGCACCGCCCGGCAACATGAACTCTCTGCACGACTGCCGGAAATGCGCAACCTTGGCTTCAGAGTCTGAAATGTATTTTGGCGGCTGCGCGGACCAGCTGGACGTGGGCATGCGCTTGCAGATTTGATGATCTTCATCAAACACGCGTCTGTTGATCTCCGCCGTCGATGAGAAAAAGGCCGACAACACCGAATCGTCGACATTGGCCCGGGTGGCCATGCGCAGCAAACGACTGGCGAAGTGAGTTCGATCCTGTTTGACCGACGGAAAGAAGGATTGCAACGAGTATGAATAGCCAAATGTCGAGGACAGCATCGTGAACGGGAATATGTAGATGCTCATATACCCTTCGTACTGAAAATCCAGCTGGAACAGGCGCTTGAGGCCTTTCAGTTGCCGCGCCATGCGCTCGTCGCCGACCGGGGCATACCAGATCGAATTTCTGCCGACGTAGTGGTTCTCGCCGGCCTGCAGGTCCAGCTTGCCCAGCGTATTCGGGTGTATCAAAGGCACGTGGTAGGGCTCGAGCGCGTTCTCCATCGCGATACGCCAGTCGCACTCGTAGTCATAGCTGCTCCAGTCAGAGCGACCGGCCACACCAAACGTGATGTCCTCTAGCAGCGGCCTGAGATCACCGAGTTGGTCGCTGAGCTCCTGCGTGGGGGACTTACCAACGAAGAGGAAGTCGCCCAACCATTCAGTGCGCCATCTGTGAATGTCCGCGCTGGCCAGATCGCAGCTGGCAAACTGCGATGGGTTGGGAATGATCATTCGGCCGCCTGAGAATGTCCAGCCGTGGTAAGCGCAACTGGCTGGCCGATTGCCTGTCGATCCTTCAAAGATCCACGCGCCGCGATGCGGGCATCGATTGTCGAAAGCGACCAGATCGCCGTTGTCGTTGAAAACAACGATCTCGTCGTCCAGCACCTGCATGCGCAGGTAATCACCGGGCAGCGGCAATTCGTTGCGGTGGCAAATCAAGTGCCAGTGGTCCTCCCACAGGCGGATGGCCAGACTCATGTTCAAAGCTTCCTGGCCGGCACGGCGTAGACCGTCGCGTTGTCGGGCACGGAGCGCATCACGGTGGCGCCGGCACCAATGCGAGCATGCTTGCCGATACGAAGCTTGGGCATGACCTTGGCACCGGTGCCAAAGAAGCTGTCCTCGCCAACGCAGACAAACCCGGTCAGATCGACGTGAGCGCTCAACGTGGAATACGCCCCGAGCTTCACGTCATGGCCGACACTGGACAAACCGTTGATCGTGCAGAAGTCGCCAATGGACGCATCGGCCGAGGCAAAACTCATGGGACAGAAGATGGTGCCTTGCCCAAGCCGTGCGGTTGAAGCGATGACGGCGCGCGGGTGCACCAAGGTGGCAAAGCTTGCGCCTTTGGCCTTCAACTGTTCGACAAGCTTTCGCTTGGTTGCGGGCTCGCCTGCAGCGATGACGCAGCGGTCCGTCGGCGCTGGTACGAATTCGTCGAGGGTACCCAGCCATGGCAGGTTGTAGTCATAGCCGTCCAGGGCCTGAGGGCTGTCGTCTATCCAGGCCATCCGGTCCCACGTGGCGCCGACAGCTTCCAGACCCCAGCACATCAACTCGCGGCCGAAGGCGCCGCCGCCGACGATGACCAATCGATCTGTGTTCGCCATCATCGCACCATGTATCCGCCATCAACCACCATGGAAGTTCCTGTGATCCAGCTTGAGGCCGGCGACATCAGAAACACAGCAGCCTGTGCCACGTCATCGGGCCGCCCGAAGCCAAGCAGATGGCGTCGTTCGTATTCCGCAACGCCCTCCGGACCCAGCGTACCGGTCAATCGGTGATGCATCTCTGTTGCCACCGCACCGGCGGCCAACCCGTTCACACGGATGCGCCGGGGCGCGAGTTCAGCTGCCAGAGACCGGACCATGCCATCGATAGCGGCCTTGGCCGCTGAGTAAGCCATCATCCCAGCGGTCCCACGCTGTCCGGCCACCGACGACATGAACAGCAGTGAGGCGCCGTCCTCCATCACGCCCTTTTGCGCGCTGCCGCGAGCCAGCCCGAGCGCCGCCATGATGCTGCTCTGGAACAGTTCGTCGACCTGGGCCCGCTTCGTCAAGCGCGCCAGCCGGACCAACTCTGTTCCGGCTGCGTGGAATACCCCATGCATCGGCCCGAGCCGTGATGCAACCGTTTTCAGCCAGTCCGCGGTCGAGTCGGCATCATCCATCGCGAAGACTTCGGCCATGTGGCCGTCGCCAGGCAAAGATTGAAGAGTCGCCTGCAATCTGGCTGTATCACGGCCACAGACAACCAAGCGCGCGCCGCAGCCAGCAAGCGCTGCTGCCGTGGCTCGACCTAGGCCAGACGATGCGCCGGTGACAAGCAGTGTTCGGTTTGCGAGCGCCGAGGCGCTGAAGGTGTCATTCATGATTCGATAGTTTCAACAACGCGCAGTGGACCGAGCTTCATCGACATGCTGGCCCAAGAGAATCCGACCCCGAATCCGAACAGGGCCAGTTGCAGGCCCTGCGTCTGCAACAGCGGTGCGAGTTCGGAGGTGATCAGGAGCGGAATCGATGCGCTGCTGGTGTTGCCGAACCGCGCAATGTTGCTTGGAACTCTCGATTCGGGCAGCTTCATCTTCTTCGCCAAGTGCTTCAGCATGAAGCTGTTGGCCTGATGGAACAGGAAGGCGTCGTAGTCGTCCAACGTCTTTCCCGCCCCGGAAAGAGTGTTGGCGAGCAAGTGCGGGACCACCGCCAGGGTGAAATTGAAGATTTCCCCACCGTCCATGTACAAGCAAGCTGGGTCGCGACCTGCCAGCCTCGAATCGAGCTGACCGTCACGGCGCTTGAAGGGGCCTTGCGGAACGATCAGGTGACTCTCGCCACGGCCGTCGGTGCCAAGCACGAAATGGCTCGTGGCGCTTGGGTCGTCCAGGTCGCAAGCCTCCAGCGCAGTTACGGTTCCGGCATCGCCGAACAACATGGCTGTCGCTCGATCCGTCGAGTCCACAATGCGGCTGATCGTGTCACCCACCGCGACAAGAACGCGTCGGGCCGCGCCGCTCTGGATCATCGTTTGCGCGAGCCACAGCGCGTATGGGTAGCCTGAGCAGCCGAGATTGATGTCGAAGGCGATGGCTCCGCGGCGCAGCTCCAGCCGACCGTGCAACGCACATGCCGTGGCTGGCAACATGAAATCCGGCGTCTGCGACACGAAGATCAATGCGTCGACGTCGTCCGCCGTCCACCCCAACCCGATCAACAGCCGGTTCGCAGCCGTCTGACAAAGGTCAGCGGTAGAGACGCCGTCCCCGACCCAGCGGCGCTCTTGAACGCCAATCATCTTGACAACGTCGGCGACGGAATCTGCGCCGAACAGAGCTTCAAAGTGATCGTTGCCAACGACGCGCGAAGGCACGCATGACACCAGCCCCACGACGCGGGAGCCCTGTGTGCTGACCTGCTGTCCGATGGGGGCGTCGTATCGAGCCATGGTGTTCAGCTGGTCTGGATCAGCGCGTCGATGTCACCAACCGTCACGCAGGCAATGAGCTTCTGGCTAGGCAGCATTTTGTCGAAGCATTCGTCGATCAACGCGATGGTGGAAACGATGGCCAGCGAGTCCCAGGAATGATCGCGCAGCACCATTTCCGGCGTCACGAGTGCGGCTTCGATCTCGAGAATTTCTGCGAGTCCGTTATAGAATTCCTGCATCAGTTATTTCTCCTGCCATTGAGTATCTGTAATTAGAAGTCGAGGTTTGCTGCGGCCCAAGAGTAGCCAACGCCAAAACCGACAACCATGGTTTTTGTGCCGCGCTGGATACGGCCAGTCTCCAGCAGATGTTGCAGTGCCATTGGGATCGTAGAGGAAACGGTATTGCCGCAATGCTCAACCAGCACTGGCAACTTCGCTTCGGGCAACTTGAGTTTCTTTCTCAACGCATCCAACATGAACCGGTTGGCTTGATGCATGACAAAGAGATCCACGCTGTCACGATCACGCCGACTGCGATCAAGCAGCGCCGCAACGGCCTTGGGCACCTCGGTCAATGAAAACGTCATGACATCGGCGCCGTCCATGAACAAATGATTCTGGCTGCGGGTGTTTCCCGAGTCATCGGTAACCTCGCGAGCCGTTTCCTCGCTTGCGGGCAGTCGGAAACCGCCTGCTTCAACGATCAGTTTGCCGCCGCCAGAGCCATCAGTGCCAAACACGAACGGACCGATACCGGCGGTCGTGTCCTCCTCCTCCGCAGGCCCGATCAAGGTCGCGGCTGCTCCGTCCCCGAAGAGGGTGCGCACGCTTTTGTCCGAAGGATGGATGTATTTGGAGTACGTGTCGGCCGTCAACAGCAAGACCCGGCGCGCAGCGCCTGTCTCGACGAGACCCTTCGCCAGAGACAAGCCGTATACGAAGCCCGAGCAGCCCAGATTGAAATCAAGCGCGCCCGCCGAGCGCGGTATGCCCAAGCGGTGCTGAAGGAGGCACGCAGTCGTGGGCAGCACGTAGTCAGGGGCTTGGGTGCAGAGCAGAAGAAAGTCGATATCTCCAGGCGCGCAGGCCCCGGTTTCGAACAGCCGCCTGGCGGCCTCGCAGGCCAGATCTGCGGCCGTCTGCGAGGGGGCCGCGATGCGTCTCTCGGCAATACCCGTCTTGGCCAGAATCTTGTCGGCTGGCCACTCGGGGAACAGCTTGGCCAGGGTGGCGTTGTCCAACACCTGTTCGGGCAGGTAGCTGCGGATCGCAAGCACGCGCGCACGAACGGCGCCGGGCGCGCGTGCCGGGGAAGCAGAGGGCATCGACCCGGTTTCAGACATGGCTTGCTTGGTTGGTTGACCCTGGAAAGCCCCCATTGTCGCTTCCCCGGCAGCTGTGACGCCGTGGCGAGCCAAGACCTTGGCCACAGTCATCCAAAGAATTCGAATGTCCAGCCACAGGCTTCTGTTCTCGACGTACCAGACGTCCATCTCAAAACGTTCTTCCCAGTCAACAGCGTTGCGCCCGTTGACTTGAGCCCAGCCGGTGATGCCCGGGCGGACTTCGTGCCGCAACCGCTGCCGCGCGGTGTAGAGCGGTAGGTACTGAACCAATAGCGGCCTCGGGCCGACAAGACTCATGTCGCCTACCAACACGTTCCAAAGGCTGGGCAGCTCATCCATGCTGGTAGAGCGCAGCCAGCGGCCGAAACTCGGCAGCCGTTCGGCGTCAGGGAGAAGCTCCCCGTTGTGATCGCGCGCATCGGTCATGGTGCGAAACTTCAGCAGCGTGAACACGCGTCCATGCAAGCCGGGCCGTGGCTGGCGGAACAGCACGGGTGATCCGAGGCGGATGCGAACAAGGACCCAAAGCGCCACCAACACTACGCCGACCAGCAAGAGGCCGCAAATCGCTCCAACGATGTCGATGGCACGCTTGGACCACCGGAAGAAGACCGACGAATGCATGGAAACGGGAGCTCCGCCTGAGCGGCTGTTCACAACAGACCTAGCAGCACAAGCGCGCGCAGTGCATGCGCGCTCCGGGGCTCGCGCCTGAAATCAGCCGCGTGTGATGCAAGCCACAGGCGATCTGCCAGATTGAAACGTTGCACGCGCCGAAGCACGTTCATCTCTTCGGTGCTGCCCGACAGGATTTTCTGGTTCCACACAATGTGGTCGCGATACCAGCGCGAGCGGAAAAGCTTGAACTTTCGTCGCACCGCTGCCCAGCCTTGCTGATCGCCGTAGGCGTTGGAACTGTGCTGCCTGTAGAAGATGTTCGCTCGCCGATCATGGACCCAGTTCAGGCCGTGTGATCGAGCGTACGCGTAGACGATCCAGTCATGGCTGTTCGTACGTGGCAAGGTCTCAAGCAATGGCCGGACCTTTTCGGCCAAGGCCTTGACAAGCTGCCTACTCAGCACATACGTGCAGCCAGCGGATGCGCCTTGAAACAGGTAATCGAACCGCCGTTGCTGATGGTGCTTCTGGATGTACCAAGCAGCCAACCGCCCTTCGTGGAACGCCAGAAGGTTTGAACTGTAGCCATGTGCGCCCTCGTTTCTCAGCAGCTCCAAGGCGCGTTCGATCTTGTCGGGAGACCATACGTCATCCTGGTCAGCAAAGGCCACATAGCCGAATCCTTCGAGATCAAGATCACAGGCCATCGAAAGGAAATTCGATGCCGCCGACTTGATTCGCTGCCGCCCGCTTTCTGCAAAATGATGGACCCGTGTGTCCTGCGCCATCACTTCGCTCACCAACTGCAACGTCTGATCGGTCGAGCCGTCGTCGCGGACGAAGACCATCAAGTCGAGGTGCGTTTGCGCCAGGATGGATGCCAATTGCGCGCGGAGATGTTTTGCGCCGTTGTAGGTAGCCAGCAGGACGGCCACGCGCTGGGGAGTGGAAGAGGTGTTCATAGTGTCTGGCCCAGTATGTCCGCGACAGACAGCCAAAGCAGTACCGGTGTCAGCAGCAAAAGAACAACTCTCGCCACGTCTGATCGCTCTGCGTTCAACACGAATACGCCGCGGAAAGGTACCAGGGCGCAGAAAGCGAACACGGCCAACCTAACGGCAACGACACCACTGACCAGATAGGTGAACGAAACGGCCAGGGCCAGCAAAGCCGAAAATCGCCGTACAGGGCGAGGAATCTGAGGGTCGCAAACGGTGGCCAGGCACATCAATAGACAGATGCCGCAATAGGCCAGCTTTATCAAGCTGTGCGAACCGTCGCTGTCCAAGTACACGGAACGGATGCCCGGATCGATGTTCAGCGCTGCGAGAATGGCATCGCGCAGTGGGGCTGCAAGCAACAGGACTGCGAAGGCAATGACAACTGCCAGACATTCGAGCGCGGAGCTCGCTTTGAGGCGGCCGGTTGCAGGCTTTTGGACAGTGATGGCGTCTTGCAGTTGCAAAGAAAGGTGGGCCAGCAGAACCAGTGCCAACGGCACAGCGAACGAGTCATGCCACGCCAGCCCCAGCAGGAGCAGCAGTCCACCAAAGACATCCAGGCGCATGCCTCGGAGTACAAAGAGAGACAAGGCCAAGTAGGCTGTGCTGGCCCTCAGTGTTGTCGTGATCAGCAGCACGCCGACCAACGCAATCAACAAGGTTGCGCCGAAAACCCGAGCGCGATCCTGAGAAATCAGCAGCCAGCCGAAGTAGCCCAGACAGACGATTTGGTTGATAAGCGCTAGAAGATCAACGGCAGTCCTCGGCTGCAACCCTAGGGACATCGGCAGAGTCAACAGGGCGCGCGAGATCCATTCGAAGAGATACTCGTCTTCATTGAACAACCACCCATTGTTGTTTGCAATGGTGATGTAGTTGTCGTAGTCGGGAAATTGCTCTGCGCCAAGGCCGTAGTAAAGCGTCGTAATGACCGCCAGAAACAGGAATCCCAACAGTTGGTAAGACTGGCGGATCATGTGAATAGCATGACTGCGCCAAAAACAAAAACGGCAGCGGCATGTGAAAGCAAGCGGCCTCGCAACACCGAGTGCCGAACCACGCCGGCGCGCCCACAATCAAGCATGCGCATCGCATGCGGGTCCTGGATCGTCAGGACGATGGCAGAGGCGCCGAAGTTCAGCAGTTGTCCGGCATATACAGAGGTCATCCGATATTGCGGCACAGTGCTGGCAATCAAGAACGGCAGAAATGCCGCCAGCAACAACAAAAAGTTCGTGACGAATGAGGCGACGGTCAATCTGATTTGCTGATCCGGCGGTAGTTTGGTCCAGTAGGTCTGGTTGGCGAGCGCGGGAAAAGACAGCATCACGGCAGGCTTGATCAAGGTCACGATGCCGTTGGCGAACCTCTGGCTGCCGATAATCAACAGGAAGACGATGACTGCGCACAACGATGAACCGGCGAATATCCTCGCCGAATCAATCTGAATGTGCGCACCTTCCGTCAACGCGGAAATCACGAAAATCGAAATCACCGTAATGATGCGCGCGAAGTACTGCACCAGGTTTGACAAGGCGAGCAGTTCGGCCTTTTTCTCAGTTGCCTCGTGCGAACGCACGAGTATCGAATGCCCGTCTAGTGCGTACGAGAGCGCCAAGGCGATCGTGAGTGCAAGTTCTGCCATGTTTTCTGGAGCGCGCCGGACTTAATGGTGGTGGGCAGGTCGAACCATACCCGTGCCCGCGTTCACGGCCGCGGAGCGGCTGCTGAAGGCTTGCCTTTAGCGCGTTTACGCCATGCCGTCTGCGCTAGCACACCAGCGGCGAGAAGCAGGCCGGCAACAATGGCCGCGCCAGCCGCAATGATGGCGCGACGCGGTTTGCTCTTGCGCTCCGGCACGGCGGCAACGTCAACAACCTGGATAAGCCCTCCGTCTCTGATCTCGTCAACTCTCGCCAATTCGAACTGCCTTGCGTACAACTCGAAGAGAGTTTCCTGGTATTTGAACTCACGATACTTGGTGATGTAGCCAGCGGAGCCTTCGACGCCTTCTCGGCGGCCCCCCGCCTGTAGCAACTGCGAGCGCAAGCTGTCATACAGAGCTTGCTGCTGCTTGATTTCGTTCGCGCCGTCTGCCAGCACGCTGCGGAGGTAACGCAGTCGAATCTCGGCGGCCGTGACTTCTGCTCGCAAGCGCGCATAAGCTTCGGCAGTCGCTTTCGGCTCCACATTGAGCGCTGAAGAATCGAATGCAGTCTGTTGAAGTTCGCGCTGCGCCAGTTCCAATCGCACGCGGCTCTGTTTCCATTCGTTCTCGAAGAAAACTCGCCGCTGCTGTGCCTCCGTCACGGCCAATGCCGATGTGAGCAGCCGCAGTTCTTCAACGTATTGATTGGCCATGGCTGCGGCTTGTGCAGCGCTTTCGTCGTCTGCGCTCACAGAGATCAGGCCGTCCTTCTTGCCGATCGTGAAGCGCACCCGCTGAGAGAGTTCCGCGCGCGCATCGACTCGCAGGCGCTCATCGTACGCGGCCAAAAGTCCGAACTTGTCAACGATGCGGTCTGATACGGTCACGCTCTGCATCAAGGCCACGTATTGTTCGGCGGAGCTTTTTGTACCCCCCACGTTGCCCGCCAAGCCAGCCAAGGGCCCAAGTTGAGCCAGCGCTGCCGCGGCCAGACCGCCGGACTGTTGTGGCGGCAAAAACGTCGTGCGCGCCGTGTAGATAGGCGGCATCAGATAGCTTGCGCCAATGGCCACAGCCGCAACGAGCAACGGCACTGCCATCAGCATGCGCAGGTGCCTGCCTAGTGCGCCCACTGCCTCGTCCAGGCTCAAGGCCGTGCGCTCGTCGAAGCTGCCATGTACTGGGGTTGAGTCCAATGATGGCTCGGCCAATTCTTGCCGATCCATCACTTGAATACCGTTGAAAATCCAGCCAAGCCCAAGCCGAGCTGGTAGATCAATCGAGTCCAATCGAGGGAAGTCTGGAGCACGGTGCTCTTGTTGACTTCTTCTGGCACAAACACGGTGTCACCAGGCAATGCCGGCGTGTTCTCGACCGGGCCGACATTGCGGAACCAGCGCGTGTCTTGGCGATTGCTGATGACGCTCCCATTGGCCCGAATGACGAATACGCTCGCGTCGTCCGCACCCTTGGTCGCCCCTCCCGCAAGACGCAGGTAATCTCCCAAGGCGCGACCCGGTGTGTATACATAAGCCGCGGCATTGAAGACACTGCCCAGAACCCCTACCGTGGTCGGACGCTGGGGAATGTAGATCCGGTCACCATCTTCCAAAGCCATGGCCGGAAGGTCCGTGCTGTCCGGCGCTAACTGCAGCACGATCCGGCCGCTGGGGCGCAGCGCGCGCAGGCGTTCGAGCAAGCGAGCAGTGTCTGCGTTTGACTGCGCGCTGGCGGTGGATTCTTCGGCCGTGCTCAGCCGTCGGCCAGCAGACGCCTTGGCAATCTCTGTTTCAAGGTCACGCAGGGCACGCTCGTAGTTCTGTTGTTGCGTCACCCTAACGCTCTCCCGCGTGAACTCGGTGGCGTACACGTAGGCGTTGCCTGTCATGCCGCCTGCTGCCGCAAGAGCGTCTTGCATCGTACTGCCCTCCTTGAGGATGTACTCTGCGGGGCGGGAGACTTCACCATCGATACGGATGCGCTTGGACTGGCGCTGTGAAGGCAGCACGTTTTCCACCGCGCTGAGCGCGCGTATCACATCGCCGTTGCCCAAGGGCTCCTGCAGATCGCCGGGCAACTGCAATTCGGCCACGCGTGCGAGATTACGGTCGCGCAGCCGTTCGACAGCCAGGCGCGAGGCGTCGGCAACCGCTGTGAATCCGCCCGCGAAGCGCAAGGCGTCCGCTACGGTCTCGCCGGTCTTGAGTTCCACAACGGCTGGCCGGTTCACGCTGCCGATGACACCCACCTGCGTGCCAACAGCCGCTACATGAACCACGTCGCCCGCCTGCACGATCCGATCCGTCGAGCGGTCGCCCCGCTGAAGAAGGTCGTACAGGTCCAAAGTGCTGACCAATTGGCCGCCGCGACGAAGCTCGACATTGCGGAAACTGCCAGCGGAGGACGGGCCTCCTGCGCGCATCAGCGCTGGCAACACGGTGGACAGGCCGCTGACGGTGTAGGTTCCCGGTTTGACAACGAACCCGGTGACAAACACTCGAATGCCACGAAGCTGCCCCAGAGTGACGCTGATCTCGAAATTCTTGAAGACCTGCGCGACGCGACGTGACACCACGTTCTGAAGCTCTGCGTAACGCACCCCGGCAACCTGAATCGCGCCAACCCGAGGCACCGCGATGCGACCAGCTCGGTCCACAGTCAGCCGCAAATCCGCATCGAGTGAACCCCAAAGGGTGATCAACACCTCGTCTCCTGCGGAGACGATGTAGTCGCCTGGCACCAGCGGGCTCAGTTCAGAGCCGCGGCCGTCGAATGTGCCAGTCACAAGATCCGACCCGAGGCGACGGACGTCCTGGCCGTTCTGAAGGCGTTGAACGAATCGCTCGAACTCGCCAGGAACGTAAGTCACCGCAGTGTTGGCAGTGGGCGCGCGCTCACGCTCCTCCGGTGCTGGGGTGTTCGTTGGCGGCAGTTGACGCAAGCGCATCGCGCCCGATCCTGCGGGTTGGATGTTCTCGGTGCCCGTCTCGCCGCTAGCGGCGGGGGGCTGCTGAGCGTTGGCAGACGTCGGGGCAATCCACAGCAGGCCCGAGAGAACCAAGGCACAAGCCTTGAGCAGGGGCTGGAGCGCTTTGAGCGGCGAATACATAAGTCGGTTGGGCTGCGTGTCGCGCATCAGAAGAATGGATGCGACCATTGAAGGCTTCGCGGCACAGGCCATCCAAGGACTCACATCAAACCTTCATTCTAACGCTGCTGTGCACCCGGGCCGACACATGGCGCCATCGAGAGATAATCAGCAGATGAGTGCACCCGAGTTTCAGATCGCGCAAGATGCGCAAGAGGACAGCCCATCCCCTGTGGCGGCAGCGTTGTCGCCAGGCTTGCTGTTTGATTCCCTCCCCCTCGACCCGAAACTCCTGCGCGCCGTGGCCGATTCCGGCTACACCGCCATGACCCCCATCCAGGCCAAGGCCATCCCCTTGGTTCTTGAAGGCCGGGACATCATGGGCGCCGCGCAGACGGGCACGGGCAAGACCGCGGCTTTCACCATCCCGCTGCTGCAGAAGATGCTGCGGCATGAAAACGCCAGCATGTCGCCGGCCCGCCACCCTGTGCGCGCGCTGGTGCTGGCGCCGACGCGTGAGCTCGCCGACCAGGTGGCCAACAACGTCAAGAACTACGCCAAGCACACCCACCTGCGCTCGGCGGTGGTGTTCGGCGGCATCGACATGAAGCCGCAGACGCTGCAGCTCAAGGCCGGCGTCGAGGTGCTGATCGCCACGCCGGGCCGGCTGCTCGACCACATCGAGGCCAAGAGCGCGGTGCTGAACCAGGTGGAATACGTGGTGCTGGACGAAGCCGACCGCATGCTCGACATCGGCTTCCTGCCCGACCTGCAGCGCATCCTGTCCTACCTGCCGAAGGCGCGGCAGACGCTGCTGTTCTCGGCCACCTTCTCGCCCGAGATCAAGAAGCTCGCCAACAGCTACCTGCAAGACCCGCTGCTGGTGGAGGTGGCACGGCCCAACGCGACGGCCACCAACGTCGAGCAGCGTTTCTTCGGA
>JANMMD010000145.1:0-9207 GCA_031372905.1 Betaproteobacteria bacterium | reverse complement strand
CGGCGCTCCTGCGTGTTCAGCGGCTCGCTGAAGTCCGCCAGTGGCGGCACCGGGCGGCGCGGGATGGAACCGAAGTGCTTCTTGACGAGGGCCAGCGCGCGTGCCGGCGTCACGTCACCGGCGATCGCGACGACAGCGTTGTTGGGGCCGTAGTAATCGCGGTGGAAGGCGCGCACGTCGTCGAGGTTGGCGTTGTCCAGGTCTTCGAAGCTGCCGTAGCCGTCGTGCTTGTTCTCCCACTTGTCGAAGGCCAGCCCGCCGATGTCGATCCACATGAAGCCGCCGTAAGGCGTGTTCTGCACGTTGACGCGTATCTCTTCCTTCACCACGTCCTGCTGGTTCTTCAGCGTGACCGCGTTGAAATCGAGGGTCTTCATGCGGTCGGCTTCCAGCCACAGCAGCGTTTCCAGTGCCGAGACCGGCGCGCGCTCGATGTAGTTGGTGAAGTCGGCGCGCGTGCTGCCGTTGTTGTCGCCGCCGCCGGCCGTGGTGACGCGGTCAAACACGCCTTTCGGCGCCACCGGCGTGCCCTGGAACATCAGGTGTTCGAAGAGGTGCGCAAAGCCACTGCGGCCGCGCGGCTCGCGCCGCATGCCGACCTTGTAGACAACGCTGATGCCCACGGTGGGCGAGCTGTGGTCTTCGCTGACCACCAGCGTCAGGCCATTGGGCAGGGTCTGCACGGTGACGGGCAGCTGCCACTGGTCGGTGCGGGCGGAGGTGGCGGGGGCTGCAGCGAACAGCAGACTCAGGCCGGTGGCCAGCAGGGCAAGAAGACGCATGGCGGGCAAACGGTGCAGAAGGGCCCGCAGTGTGCCGCAGGTGGCCGAACCGCGACGCCCGTGCTACATCAGCCGCGCCTTCACGCTGCGCCCCTTCACCTTGCCGGCGTTCAGCTTGCGCAGCACGGCATCCGCCAGGCCGCGCTCCACCGCCACGTAGGTGGCGAAGTCATTGACGGTGATCTTGCCCACCTGCGCGGCGGCAAAGCCCATGTCCTTGGTCAGCGCCCCCAGCACGTCGCCGGCGCGTATCTTTTCCTTGCGCCCACCGAGGATCTGCACCGTGGCCATCGCTGGCTGCAGCGGGCCGCCGGCGGTCGGCTTCAGGTCTTCCAGCTTCAGCCACGCCGAGGTGAAGTGGCCCATCTTCTCGATCGCGCCGACGCGCCCCATCTCGTCCATGCTGGCCAGGCTGTAGGCCCACCCTTCAGCATCCGCTCGGCCGGTGCGGCCGATGCGGTGCGTGTGGGTGGCGGGGTCGGGCGTGACGTCGACGTTGATCACCGCTTCCAGGCCCACGATGTCCAGCCCGCGCGCGGCGATGTCTGTCGCCACCAGCACGCTCGCGCTGCTGTTCACGAACTGCACCAGCACCTGGTCGCGCTCGCGCTGCTCCAGGTCGCCATGCAGTTCCAGCGCCACCAGGCCCTCGGCGCGCAGCACGTCCACCAGATCACGGCACTGCTGCTTGGTGTTGCAGAAGGCCAGCGTGCGCGCCGGGCGGAAGTGGTTGAGCACCTGCCCCACGGCGTGCAGCCGCTGCTCTTCAGCCACCTCGATGAAACGCTGCTGGATCTGCGCGGCGGCGCGCGCGCTGGCAGCGGCACTTTCGACCAGCTTCACCTCCTGCGGTTCGCGCAGAAAGGTGGCGGCCAGCTTGGCGATGCCCTCGGGATAAGTCGCGGAAAACAGCAGCGTCTGGCGCTGTTTCGGGCACTGCTTGGCGACGGCCGCGATGTCGTCGAAGAAGCCCATGTCGAGCATGCGGTCGGCCTCGTCCAGCACCAGGGTGTTCAGCGCCGACAGATCGAGGCTGCCGCGCTCCAGGTGGTCCATCAGGCGGCCCGGCGTGCCCACCACCACGTGCGCGCCATGCTCCAGGCTGGCCAGTTGCGGGCGCATGGTGCTGCCGCCGCACAGCGTCAGCACCTTGATGTTGTCTTCGGCGGCGGCCAGGCGGCGCACCTCCTGCGTCACCTGGTCGGCGAGTTCGCGCGTGGGACACAGCACCAGCGCCTGAACCGCCAATCTGCGGATGTTCAGGTTGGCCAGCAGGGTGAGGGCAAAGGCCGCCGTCTTGCCGCTGCCGGTGCGCGCCTGCGCGATGAGGTCCTTGCCGCCCAAAGCGGCGGGCAAGGCAGCGGCTTGGATGGGCGTCATGGCCGTGTAGCCCAGACGTGCCAGGTTTTCCAGCACATGGGGGGGCAGCGGCAGGCTGGCGAAGTCGGTGGAGGCGTTCAGGGGTGCGGCGGTCATGCCACGGATTGTCCGTCCTCAGTTCAGGATCGTCGGGCGCTGCGCCGCGGCCACCGCCATGCGCGCCTCGAACTGACCGATCGGCGACGGCGCGCCGAAGTAGTCGCCCTGCCACTGGCGGCAGCCCAGCTCCAGCAACAAGTCGCGCTGCTGGCGTGTTTCCACGCCCACAGCGCCGGCCCGCAGGCCCATGCCATCGGCGATGCCGACGATGGTGCGTACCAGCGCCGCGTCGTGCGGGTCGGACAGCAGCGTGCGCATGAGCGTCTGGCTGATCTTGATCTGGTCCAGTGGCAGCCGCTTCAGCAGGCTCAGCGATGAATAGCTGATGCCGAAGTCGTCGAGCACGAAGCCCACGCCCAGGTCTTTCAGCGCGCCCATGCGCGAGAGGGTTCGTGCCGGGCTGTCCTGCACCAGGCTTTCACGCAGCTCCAGGCGCAGGCGGCGGGGGTCGGCGCCGTGGCGCTGCAGCGCCTGCACCACGCTGTCGACGAAGCCTTCGTGGCGGAACTGCCGTGCGCTGACATTCACGCTCAGGTACATCTGCTTGCACAGGCCCTCGGCCTGCCAGCGGCCGAGTTGCGCGCAGGTCCGGTCCAGCACCCACAGCCCTATCGGCACGATGAGGCCGTTCTGTTCGGCGAGCGGCAAGAACTGCTCCGGGCGCAGCAGGCCGCGCTGCGGGTGCATCCAGCGCAGCAGGGCCTCCGCGCCCACGGTGCCACGGTGCTCGTCCACCTGGCCCTGGAAGTGCAGGCTCAATTGCTGCGCGCCCAGGGCCCGCTTGAGGTCGCTTTCCAGCGCCACGCGGGCGTCGAGGCCGGCCTGCATGACGGGGTCGAAGAAGCGCACCGTGCCACGGCCCGCGGCCTTGGCCTGGTACATCGCGACGTCGGCACGCTTGATCAGCTCATCCAGCGTGTGCTCGCGGCCGCGGAAGAGGCTGACGCCGATGCTGGGCGTCACGCTGTGCGTGTGTTCACCCAGACGCATGGGCTGGCTCACGGCAGCGAGAATCTTCTCGCTGACCACCGCAGCCTGCGTCGCGGCGGTTCTTTCGTTGTCGTCCAGGCCCACCGTCATGACGACAAATTCGTCGCCGCCGATGCGCGCCACGGTGTCCTCGCCGCGCACGCAGGCCAGCAGGCGACGGCCCACTTCCTGCAGCAACAGGTCGCCGTGGTCGTGGCCCAGGGTGTCGTTCAGGGCCTTGAAGTGATCAAGGTCGATGAAGAAGGCGGCGCCGTACTGGCCGTGGCGCGCGCCGATGGCGCAGGCCTGCTGCAGGCGGTCGAACAACATGCGGCGGTTGGGCAGGCCGGTGAGGGGGTCGTAGAAGACGAGGTTGCGTATCTGCTCTTCGGCCTGCTTGCGCGCGGTGATGTCCACCGCGATGCGCCCCACGGCCAGCGGCAGGCCCTGCGCGTCGGCCATCGGAAACCGCACCGTGAGGTAGATGCGTTCGCTGCCGTCGGCGTGGCGCAGCGTCTCTTCGCTTTCGATCGGGCCCGGCGGGGGCGGGCTCTCCACGGCAGTCTGCGCCATCGCGGGGCCGAGGCTGTCGTGGTGGCGGTTGGCCAGCACCTGACGGCCTTGCAGGTCGTGCGCCGAGATCGCCGCCGGTGCATGGTCGAGGATGGCCTTCAACAGCGCATCGCTTTCACGCAACTGGCGGGCCAGGCGGCGCTGGCGCAGCGCACTTTCCACGCGGTAGTGCAGCAGCTGGAGATAGATGCCCTCGCCGTCCTTGATGAGGTAGTCATGCACGCCCAGGCGCAGCGCGTCGGCGGCGGCGACGGCGTCCCAGGCACCGGTGACGAAGATCACCAGCTGCTCGCCGAAGGCGGCCATCAGGTCGGCCGACGTGCCGTCAGGCAATTGGCAATCGGCCAGGATGACGTCGAAGCTGCGCGCGGCGAGCGCCTCGCGGGCCTGCGCGACCGAACGGGCCACATGCAAGCGGTACGGCAAGCCCTGCCTGGCCACGGCGCGCGCGGTGGCCATCTCGTCGATGAGGTCGTCCTCGATCAGCAGCACGTCGAAGTGCGACGGCGCGGGGTGGTGGTGCAGCAGGGTGGACATGGCGACAGCCTCAGGGCGGGTTCGAACTGGTCATCCAGTAGTCACGGATCAGGCTCATGACCTTCACGAACTGCGGATAGTCCACCGGCTTGACCATGTAGCCCGCCACGCTGTTGGCGAAGGCGGCCAGACGGTCGCCCTCTTCGACCGAGGTCGTCAGCACCACCACCGGGATGAGGCACAGAGCCGGGTCGCGCTTGATCTCGGCGACGAGCTCGATGCCGTTCATGCGCGGCATGTTGATGTCCAGCAAGATCAGGCCCGGGCGCGGGTTGACGGGGTTGCGCAAGAAGGCCAGCGCGCGTTCGCCGTCGCTGGCACGGTCGAGCGGGTTGGGCGCGCCCAGCTGCGTGAGCGTGCGGCGCACCGTCATGACGTCGATGTCGTCGTCGTCGACGAGCAGGATGTGCTGCTCAGGGGTCATTCGAGCACCTCTTCGTCGGCCGGCAGGGTGAAGTGAAAGGTGCTGCCGCTGCCGACGACGGACTCCACCCACAGCCGACCGTTCTCCAGTTCGACGATCTTCTTCACCAGGGCCAGGCCGACACCGGTGCGCTCGATCTCGTCGCGCGCGTTCAGGGTTTGGAAGAGCTGGAAGATGCGCTCGAAATGGCGTGCCTCGATGCCGGGGCCGTTGTCGGCCACGCTGAAGTGCCACTCGGCGCCCTCGCGCCGGCAGCCGACGCGGATGAGGCCCTGCGGCTTGTCCATGAAGTCGATGGCATTGGACAGCAGGTTCTGGAACACCTGCTGCACCTTCACCGCATGCAGTTGCAGACGCGGCAGCGGCGTGACGATCTGCACCGCCACATGCGGCGGCGGCGCCAGCAGGTCGATGGTGTTGCGCACCAGCGGGTCGAGCTCCACCAGCGCGCGCTCGACCTGCGTGCGGCCCGCCCTGGAGTAGGCCAGGATGGCGTCGATCAGCCCCGACAGGCGCTTCGCGCGCGTGGCGATGAGGTTCAGCTGCGCCGCTCCTTCGCCGCCCAGCTGCGCTGCGTGGTCTTCCACCAGCCAGTTGGCCAGCGAGCAGATGCCCCGCAACGGCGCCTTGAGGTCGTGCGAGACGACGTAGGCGAACTCGCGCAGCTCGCGGTTGGCCACCAGCAGTTCATCGAGCATGGCTTCGTTGCGCTCTTCGAGCTGCTTCTTCTGCGTGATCTCGGCCCGGATGGCGGTGAATTGGTAGGGTTGGCCATCGGCGCCCAGCAAGGGCACGATGGTCGTGTCGACCCAGAAGTGGCTGCCGTCTTTGGCGACGTTCTTGAGCTCGCCTTTCCAGATGCGGCCCGCGCGGATGGTGCGCCACAGCTCGCCGATGAAGGCCTGGCTGTGGTGGCCGGAATTGATGATGCGGTGGTCGCGGCCGATCAGCTCCTCGCGCGACCATTTCGAGATCGCGCAGAACTTGTCGTTGACATGGGTGATGCGCCCCTGGCCATCGGTCACGGCGACGATGGCATGCGCGTCCAGCGCGGCCTTGAAATCGAGCACCTCGTTGAGCAGGCCGGCGCGCTGACGTTCGAGCCGCCAGCGCGCGCTGATGTCCTCGTGCGAGACCACCGCCCCGCGGCGATGGCCCGTCAGCGGCGAGACGCGCATCAGGTACCAGCGATCTTCGGCTTCGGCGCGGCAGGGGTACTCCAGTTCAAAGCGCTCCAGGCTTCCGGCGAGCACGGCCTCGATGCCGGCGCGGGCCTGCGTGGCAAAGGGCTGCTCCTCGCTGGCTGCACAGACCTGCAGGTAGTTGGCGCCGACCGAGTTTTCGCTGCCGCCGGCCGCGCCATTGCGGCGGCCAAATTCCTGCCACGCGCGGTTGACAGCCACCACGGTGCCGCGTGTGTCGAGCAAGGCGATGTGCTGGTGCATCGAGTCCAGCACCGTGAGGGCCTCGATGTCGGGGTCAAGCTGCAGCATGGCGGCCTCGCGGGGCAAGCCGCGTGCAGTGCGCAGTCTCGTGGCAGCGGTGCATGCTCAATCCGGTTACGACTTGTGTGCTGGATTCTCCGTCGGCGCGGGTCGTTGCCAAGGGCAGGAACAACACGTGTTTTTGCCGCCAGTTGCGGCGCAAGCAGCCTGCGGTGGGACGGCCCGCAGCGCGCCGGCGCGATAGAGGATCATTGGGGGTTGGCGCCGACGTTCAGGCGGCGCGCACTGCCTCTACCGCCGGACCCTCCTTGACCGCACACCACCCCTCCCAGCATCTCCTGCCCCAGGCGCGCCACAGCGTGCGCGTGCCTGATCACATCGACAAGGAAGCGCTGGCGCGCATCCGCCACGCCGCCTACACGTTGCCGCAGGTGGTGAAGCCGGCCGACTACCTGCCCGAACATGCGCAGGGCCACGACGACCACCTCGACAAGCTCGGCTTCGTGCTGCTGCAAAAAGCCGTGGCCGGCCAGCGCCCCAGCCGCTGGATAGACCCCGCGCTGATGGACGCAGCGCTGGCGCACATCGACGCCGTAGGCACCGGCCCCGAAGCGCGCAGCTTGATGCTGCAGCGCGCGGCCCTGCTGCAGGCGCTGGGCGTGGCACGCCAGGCCGGCACCTGGACACGCCTGATCAGCCACGCGCTGCGCCTGGCGCGGCCCGACTGGCGCGTGCCGGTGATCTTCCGCGTGCCGGTGGCGCCCGAGCTGGTGTGGGCGCTGTTCCGCACTGGCGACGAAGCCGCATTGCGCGCGGCAATGGGAGCACCGCCGCCACACCCGCAGGCCGCCGAACTGGTGGCGCACCTGGACGCGCTGGTGGCGCGCAGCGAGGCTTTCAAGCCCGCTCACATCGCGAGCCTGCTGCCCGCGCTGCAGGCCGAGTGCGCCACGCCGCAGGACCTGCCCGAGTTGAAGGCCGCCTGCCGCCGCGCCCAAGAGCGCTGGGAACGGCGCGTCACCGAACTCGACACGCTGGAAGGGCTGAACACCGAGCTCGCGTTCCAGGGCTACCCCGATACCTTTCCGAAAGCGCGCCGCCTGCAGCGCAAGGTCACCTTGTTCGTCGGCCCGCCCAACAGCGGCAAGACCTACACCGCCTTCCAGAAACTCGCCGGCGCGCTGGATGGTGCCTACCTCGCGCCGCTGCGCCTGCTGGCCCTGGAAGGCCGCGACCGGTTGGTTGCCGCAGGCGTGCCTTGCTCGCTGCTGACGGGCGAAGAAAACCAGCCGGCGGATGGCGCGCGCGTGGTCAGCAGCACCATCGAGATGGTGTCGACCAACACCGAGATCGACGTCGCCGTCATCGACGAAGCACAGATGATCTTCGACAAGAGCCGCGGCTGGGCCTGGACACAGGCCATCGTGGCCGTGCCGGCGCGCGAGGTCATCATCATCTGCAGCGCCTACGCCGTGCCGGCCATCGAAAACCTGCTCGGCTTGTGCGGCGAGGCGTGCACGGTGCGTGAATTCCCGCGCAAGCAGCATGTGCAGCTGATGCCGGCACCGCTTCCCATCAGCCAGCTGCAGCTGGGCGATGCAGTCGTCGCCTTCAGCCGCCGCGAAGTGCTGATGCTGCGCGACCAGATCGCCGCCGCCGGCCACCCGGTGAGCGTGATCTACGGCGCGCTGCCGCCCGAGGTGCGCCGCCGCGAGGCCGAGCGCTTCGCCACCGGCGTGAGCCACATCCTGGTGGCCACAGACGCCATCGGCATGGGCCTGAACCTGCCGATACGGCGCGTGCTCTTCAGCACGCTGACGAAGTACGACGGCATCGCCGACCGCCGCCTCGACGAATCGGAAACACACCAGATCTCGGGCCGCGCCGGCCGCTACGGCATGCACGAAGAGGGCTACGCCGGTGTGCTGGCCGAGGCCGAGCCGACGGCGCAGCGCGTGCTGAAGGAGTTGCTCTCGCGCACGCCGCAGGCCCCGGCCGACTTCAAGGCCCCGGTAGCGCCCAACGGCTGGCACATCGACACCATTTCCTCGCGCCTGGCCAAGACCAAGCTGCGCGAGGTGCTGGGCGTGTTCGTCGAACAGCTGAAGCTGGACGACGCGCACTTCCAGGTGGCCGAGCTGGAGCAGATGCTGGAGCTGGCCGAGCAGCTGGACGCCAGCGCCGGCACGCTGACGCTGAAGGAACGCTTCACCTACGCCCAGGCGCCGGTGGACACACGCACCGAAGGCCAGCTGCAGGCCTTTCTCGACTGGAGCAGCAGCCACGCCCACACCGGCCGCGCCGGCCGGCCGTGGTTCCTGGACCAGGTGGACGGCCACAGCCGGCTCGAGCGCATGGAAATGGCGCTGCGCGCCTGCACGCTGTGGCTGTGGCTGGACCTGCGCTTCGAAGGCGTCTACGGTCACCTGGAAGCCGTGGTGGCTTTGCGCGCCGCACTGAACGACGGCATCGAGCGCCAGCTCAAGGGCAAGCGCCCCTTGGCGCAGCAGCGCCGCCAGGGCCGCGGCGGCCGCGGCTGAAGCACCCTTCATGAAGTACCTGCAAGGCCACGCGCCCGAAGTTCTGGCGCGTGTGCAGGTCTTGATCGACGAAGGCCGGCTGATGGCCTGGCTGCAGGCGCGCCACCCGGAAACCCACACCGTGCGCAGCGACCGCGCGCTGCAGGCCTACGTGGCCGAGCTGAAGGCGCGCCATCTGAAGAGCGCACCGCCGCTGGCCAAGGTGGCCTACGACAACCACCTGCATGTGGTGCACCAGGCGCTGGGCACGCACACCACGGTGTCGCGTGTGCAGGGCTCGCGGCTGCAGACCAAACGCGAGCTGCGCGTGGCCAGCCTCTTCAAGGACGCGCCGGCGAATTTCCTGCGCATGATCGTCGTGCACGAACTCGCGCACCTGCGCGAACGCGAGCACGGCAAAGCCTTCTATGCCCTGTGCGAGCACATGGAAGGCGACTATCACCAGCTGGAGTTCGAGA
>JANMMD010000064.1:0-24369 GCA_031372905.1 Betaproteobacteria bacterium | reverse complement strand
CGGTGCACGATCTCCTCGTCGCTGATCTTGCGCGGCTTCACGCCGATGGCGGCGCGGTGCTTCTCGATCATCTCCACCACGGCAGCGGAAGGAATCGCATCGCGCTTGCCGGCCTGGTAGTCGTACCAGCCCATCTGGGTTTTTTGACCAAACCGGCCCATCTCGCACAGCAGGTCAGCCGTCTTGCTGTAGCGCATGTTGGGCTTCTCGACGTAGCGGCGCTTGCGGATGGCCCAGCCGATGTCGTTGCCGGCCAGGTCGCCCATGCGGAAGGGGCCCATCGCCATGCCCCACTTCTCGATGGCCTTGTCCACCTGCTCGGGCGTGCAACCTTCTTCGAGCAGGAAACCGCCCTGGCGGCCGTACTGCTCGATCATGCGGTTGCCGATGAAGCCGTCACACACGCCGCTGACCACCGCCGTCTTGCGGATCTTCTTCGCGATGGCCATCACCGTGGCCAGCACGTCCTTGGCGGTCTTCTCGCCGCGCACCACTTCCAGCAGCTTCATCACGTTGGCCGGGCTGAAGAAGTGCATGCCGACGACGTCTTGCGGGCGCTTGGTGAAGGCGGCAATCGCGTTGACATCCAGCGTGCTGGTGTTGCTGGCGAGGATGGCGCCGGGCTTCATGACTTCATCGAGCGTCTTGAAGACCTTCTCCTTGACGCCCATCTCCTCGAACACCGCTTCGATGACGAGATCGGCCTGCGCGATGTCGGCGTAGTTCATCGTGGTGCTGAGCAGCGCCATGCGGGCGTCGAGCTTGTCCTGCTTGAGCTTGCCCTTCTTCACCTGGGCGTCGTAGTTCTTGCGGATGGTGGCCACGCCGCGCTCCAGCGCGTCCTGCTTCATCTCCAGCATCACCACCGGGATGCCGGCGTTGAGGAAGTTCATCGTGATGCCGCCGCCCATGGTGCCGGCGCCGATGACGGCCACCTTGTCGATGCTGCGCTTGGGCGTGTCTTCCGGCACGTCGGGGATCTTGCTCGCCGCACGTTCGCCGAAGAAAGCATGGCGCAGCGCCTTGCACTCGGGCGTGAGCATCAGCGCAAGGAAGATCTCGCGCTCGGTCTGCATGCCGGCGTCGAACTTCTGCTTCACCGCGGCTTCCACCGCGTCCACGCACTTCACCGGCGCCGGGAAGTTCTTGGCCATGCCCCTGACCATGTTGCGCGCGAAGCCGAAATAAGCGTCGGGGTCGGGGTGGCTGAGCTTCAGGTCGCGCACACGCGGATAAGGCCCCGGCTTGGTGGCAGCTTCGGCGGCAAAGGCCACGGCGCCAGCGAGCAGATCGCCAGGGCTTGTGGCGTCAATGAGCTTGTCGAAAAGCTTCTGGCCGGGCAGGCTGGCGAGCACCTCGCTCTTCACCGGCTCGCCGCTGACGATCATGTTGAGGGCCGTCTCCACGCCCAGCACGCGCGGCAGGCGCTGCGTACCGCCGGCGCCAGGGATCAGGCCGATCTTCACCTCGGGCAAAGCCACGCTGGTTCCCGGCGCGGCGACGCGGTAATGCGCGCCCAAAGCGAGTTCCAGGCCCCCGCCCATGCACACGCTGTGCACGGCTGCCACCACGGGCTTGGGACAGTCTTCCAGCAGCTTGATCAGGCTCAGCAGGTTGGGCTCGGCGGTGGCCTTGGGGCTGCCAAATTCCTTGATGTCGGCGCCGCCAGAGAAGGCCTTGCCGGCGCCGGTGATCACGATGGCCTTGATGGCTGCATCGGCCGCGGCGCGGTCCACGCCTTGAGCCAGCTGCATGCGGGTCTCGTGACCCAGGCCGTTGACCGGCGGGTTGTCGAGGGTGAGCACGGCGACATCGCCGCGAACTTCGTAATGGGCGCCCATGCTGGCTCCTTCCGGCTGAAATAGAACGGTCGTTCGATTCTAGGTGTGAAAAACGACCGGCCCATGTCGCTGCAGTGACAAGGGCCGGTGCGGGTTGGCGTGGGGCAGCGTGGCCCCTACACCTCGAGCCACTCCTTGCGAATGTAGGTGTTGGCACGCAGATCGGCGGGCGTGCCTTCGAACACGATCTGGCCGTGACCCATCACCAGGCAGCGGTCGGCCACTTCCAGCGCGATGGTGAGCTTCTGCTCCACCAGCAGCACGCTGATGCCGCGGCGTTTCAGTTCACGCAGGTATTCGGCCACCAGCTCGACGATCTTCGGGGCCAGGCCCTCGGTGGGCTCGTCGATCATGATCAGCTCGGGGTCGCCCATCAGCGTGCGGCAGAGTGTGAGCATCTGCTGTTCGCCGCCGGACAGCACGCCGGCCTCGGTGTGCTGGCGTTCCTTCAGGCGCGGGAACATGCCGTACATGTCGTCGAAGCCCCAGCGGCCGTTCTTCGCACCCGTCTTCTGGCCCAGCAGCAGGTTCTGGTGCACGGTGAGCGTGGGGAAGATGTCGCGGTTCTCGGGCACGTAGCCGATGCCCGCATGGGCGATCTCGAAGGCCTTGCGCCCGAGCTGCTCCTGGTCCCTGAACTTCACGCTGCCGGTGCATTCAACCAGGCCCATGATGGACTTCACCGTGGTGCTGCGGCCCGAGCCGTTGCGGCCCAGCAGGGCCACGATCTCGCCTGCGTGCACATCGAAATTCACGCCATGCAGCACATGGCTCTTGCCGTAGAAGGCGTGGACGTTCTGCAGATTCAGCATGGTGATCAGTGTCCCGCCGCTTCGGCCTGGGCATCGGCCAGCGCGCTGCCGAGATAGGCCTCCTGCACGCGCGGGTTGGCGCGCACGGCCTCCGGCACGTCGAAAGCAATCACCTCGCCGTAGACCAGCACGGCGATCTTGTCCGCAAGGCCGAACACGACGCCCATGTCGTGCTCCACCGTCAGCAGCGTCTTGCCCACGGTAACTTCCCGGATGAGGTTCACGAAACGCGCGGTTTCGCTCTTGCTCATGCCGGCGGTGGGCTCGTCCAGCAACACGACGCTGGCGCCGCCGGCAATGGTGATGCCGATTTCCAGCGCGCGCTGTTCGGCGTAGGTCAGGTTCATGGCCAGCACGTCGCGCCGCTTGTGCAGCTTGATCATGTCCATCACCTCTTCGGCGCGGTCGTTCGCATCCTTGGCATCGGCCAGGAAGCGCCAGAAGCTGTACTTGTAGCCCAGGCTCCACAGCACCGCGCAGCGCAGGTTCTCGAACACCGAGAGTCGCGTGAAGAGGTTGCTCACCTGGAAGCTGCGCGCCAGCCCCTTGCGCGTGATCTCGTAGGGCTTCAGCCCGTCGATCTTCTGGCCATGCAGCAGGATGTCGCCGCTGGTGCTGCCGAAACGCCCGCTGATGAGGTTGAAGAGCGTGCTCTTGCCCGCGCCGTTGGGGCCGATGATGGCGACACGCTCGCCGGGCCGCACGGCCAGGCTGGCGCCGCGGATGATTTCGGTCTTGCCGAAGCTCTTGCGCACGTCGCGCAGTTCGACGGCGAATTCGGGCTTGGCAGCCGCTTGTTTGACGCTCGCACTCACAGCGCAGCCTCCCGGCGCTTGATCTCTCTTTCGATCTCTTCCTGCGTCTGCCCCCACTGGCGCGCAAACTGCCGCCGCGTCAGCTCGAACATCACAATGCCCACGGCCAGCACGAAGCACGCGCCGAACCAGCTGTCCAAGCCCCTGGCGTTGAGCGTGGCGCCCATGAACTTCAGCTCAGGGCCGAGGGCCTCGTTCAGCTGCAGGTGGTAGACCATCTCCACCATCGCCGCCGCGCCGACCAGCATGGTGACGGCCGTGCCGGCCAGCGCCAGGTAGCTGGCCAAGAGCGGCCGCAGCTTGCCGAAGGCCGCCACGCGCAGATTCATCATGATCAGGCTGCTGATTCCGCCGGGCGCGTACATCACCATGAACACGAACACCAGGCCGAGGTAGAGCAACCACGCCTGCGTCAACTCTGACAGCAGCACCAGCGCCACCACCATCAGCACCGCGCCGATGATGGGCCCGATGAAGAACGTGGCACCTCCCAGGAACACGAACAGCAGGTAGGCGCCCGAGCGTCCGGCACCGACCACCTCGGCCGTGACGAGCTCGAAATTCACCGCCGCCAGGCCGCCGGCTATGCCCGAGAACAGGCCAGAGATCATGAAGGCGATGTAGCGCACGCGCTGCGTGCTGTAGCCGATGAACTCCACGCGCTCGGGGTTGTCGCGCACGGCGTTGAGCATGCGGCCCAGCGGCGTGCGCGTCAGCGCAAACATCAGCACCGTGCAGACGAAGCAATACACCGCGATGAGGTAGTACACCTCCTTCTGCGGCCCGAAGCTGATGCCCATGAACGGCTGGCCTGCGGTGCGGTTGCTGCTGACGCCACCTTCGCCGCCGAAGAACTCGGGGATCATCAGCGACATGCTCCACACCAGCTCGCCGATGCCCAGGGTGATCATCGCGAAGGGCGTGCCGCTTTTCTTCGTCGTCACATAGCCCAGCAGTGCCGCGAAGACCAGCCCGCCCAGGGCCCCGGCCAACGGCACCATGCTCATCGGCAGCCAGATCGCGCCGCTGGCGATCTTGTTCATGGTGTGGATGGCCAGGAAGCTGCCCAGGCCCGTGTACACCGCGTGCCCGAAGCTGAGCATGCCGCCCTGCCCGAGCAGGATGTTGTAGGCCAGGCAGGCGATGATGGCGATGCCCATCTGCGACAGCATCGTCAGCGCGAAGCCCGACTTCCAGATCATCGGCGCGACGAACAGCACCAAGGCGAACAGGCTCCAGAGCACCCAGCGGCCAACGTTCCAGGGCTTGAAGCGGTAGCGCGCTTGCCCTTCGTGATTGCGTCCCATCAGCGCTTCAACCTTCACGTGTGCCCAGCAGGCCCTTGGGCCGGAAAATCAGGATCAGCACCAGCAACAGGTACGGCAGGATGGGTGCCGCCTGGGCCAGCGTGATCTTCAGGATCGGATACGCAAAGTTGCTCGGCGTCACCGCCCAGCCCATCCCGCGTGCGGCGTCGGCCATGCTCTTGTCCACCGTCAGCGGCAGCGTCTGCAGCAAGCCAATCAGGATGGAGGCGACA
Source organism: Betaproteobacteria bacterium (assembly GCA_031372905.1). Classification (GTDB taxonomy): domain Bacteria; phylum Pseudomonadota; class Gammaproteobacteria; order Burkholderiales; family Burkholderiaceae_C; genus Rubrivivax. The sequence goes on along the minus strand of JANMMD010000064.1, from coordinate 19,361 downwards.
AACGCCCCGGCCAGCGAGCCCATGCCGCCGACCACCACCACGACAAAGATGATGCTGCCGACGATGGTGGCCATCGTGGGCTCCGTGACGAAGGTGACACCGCCGATCACGCCGGCCAAGCCGGCCAGCCCGCAGCCGCTGCCGAAGACCAGCATGAAGACACGCGGCACGTTGTGGCCCAGTGCTTCCACGGCTTCAGGGTGCGTCAGCGCGGCCTGGATGACGAGGCCGATGCGTGTGCGCGTGAGCAGCAGCCACAGTGCGAGCAGCATCACCAACGCGACCACCATCATGAAAAATCGCGTCGCGGGGAAGGTGGAGCACTGCGTCACCACACCGGCCAACTCGGCCTTGCACACGGCCGCCGGTGCGGCGCCCCACACCATGGACAGGCCGTCCACCGGCGATTGCACCACCGTGAAGGCCGCGCCCTGCAGCAAAGCCGGCGGCGGAAAGGGCACCGACGACAAGCCCCAGATCAGCTTGACCAACTCCAGCACCACGAAGCTCAGGCCGAAGGTGATCAGCAGCTCCGGCACATGGCCGAACTTGTGCACGCGGCGCAGCGCGGTGCGCTCGAACAACGCCCCCAGCCCGCCCACCAGCAAGGGCGCGATGAACAGTGCCGGCCAGAAGCCCACGGCCTTGGTCAGCGAGTAGGCGATGTACGCCCCCACCATGTAGAAGCTGGCGTGCGCAAAATTCAGCACGCCCATCATGCTGAAGATGAGCGTCAGCCCCGAGCTGAGCATGAACAGCAGCAGCCCGGCACTGAGGCCGTTCAGGACGTTGATGAGCAGTTGGTCCAAGGCGGCAGTCCGTGGGCGAAAAAGGATTCAGAACCCGAAAAAAGGGCCCTGTGGAGCGAGCTCCTCAGGGCCCCGCTTCGCGAAGGCCGGTTCAGAGGCCGGTGTCAAAGACCCGACGGGCGCTTCATCTGGCACGACGTGGGTGTGCTGGCCACGTACGGTTCATAGGTCTTCACGGTCTTGAAGTTGTAGCCGGTGTTCTCGACGCTGTAGTCGAACGGCTTGGCGCCGGCCTTCTGCCACACCGTCATGTAGACGTGCTGCTGCAGCTGGTGGTCGGACTTGCGCATCGTGACGTTGCCACCGAAGCTGGGCACTTCCAGGCCTTCCAGCGCAGCAGCCACCTTGATGGGCGCCGTGCTCTTGGCCTTGGCCATGGCCGCACTCAGCAGGTTGTAGGCGTTGTAGATCTGGGCGGTGTAGAAATCGTCGTTGAACTTGGCCTTGTACTCGTCCATCATCTTGCGCGCCGCCGGGTTCTCGAAGGGCATCACACCCACCTGGTAGACGCGGCCCGCCGAACCTGCACCCAGGGCCGCTGGCGTGCCGCTGACGCTGGCGTAGTAGGTGTAGAACTTGGCTGTCAGCCCGGCATCGTTGGCGGCCTTCACCAGCAGCGTGAGGTCGCTGGACCAATTGCCGGTGATGACCGTGTCGGCGCCGCTGGCCTTGATCTTGGCGATGTAGGGAGCGAAATCGCGCGTCTGTGCCAGCGGCGTCAAGTCTTCACCGACGATCTGCACATCGGGCCGCTTGCGTGCCAGGTTTTCCTTGGCGAACTTCACCACCTGCTGGCCGTGCGAGTAATTCTGGTTAATCAGGTAGACCTTCTTGACGTCCTTGTCGTCCTTCATGAAGGTGGTCAGCGCCTCCATCTTCATCGACGTGTCGGCGTCGAGGCGGAAGTGCCAGAAGCTGCACTTCTCGTTGGTCAGCGAGGGGTCGACGGCGGCGTAGTTCAAGAACAGCACTTCCTTGCCGACGTTGCGCTCGTTGTACTTGTTCAGAAAATCGATGATGGCGGCCGCGGGGCCGGAGCCGGTGCCCTGGGCGACATAGCGAATGCCCTGGTCGATGGCGGCCTGCAAGGCGTTGACGGTTTCCTGCGGGCTGAGTTTGTTGTCGAACGACACCACCTCGAACTTCACGCCGGCGGGGTTGCTCTTGTTGAACTGCTCGGCGACGAACTGGAAGCCCTTGAGCTGGTTCTGGCCGGTGGCGGCGGTGAGGCCGGTGAGCGCGTCGATCCAGGCGATCTTGACCGTTTCGCCCTTCTGCGCGAAGGCAGCCGAACTGGCGAGGATCAGGGCACTGCCCAAGGCTGCATTCAGGGCCGTCTTGACAGCGCTTTGGCGGAAATTCATTGTCGTCTCCATGGGTTTCAAGCGAACGCGTGGAAGTTATATGAACTGCATGGCCCCAGTCCTCAGGGACTACCCCGAAGGCTTGTCGCCCCGGCGACAAGGGCAAACACGTGCGCGCCTCAGGAAGGTGCGTGGCAGCGGACAATCCACCAATGAACGCGTCTGAACGACTGCCGAGCTCCCCCACCTGGCTGGCCGATGGCTTGGTGGCCGGCTTGGTGCAGGGCCTGGGCCCGAGCTTCGCCGTGGCCCAAGCCCCGCAGCCCATGGCCCAGCCTCATTGGGTGGCACGCAATGAAGACCTCGCCACGGAACTCGGCCTGCCAGCGTGGCTGCAAGGCCCCGGGGCCCTGGACGTGCTGTCAGGCAAGGATGAGCCACCGGGCGGCACGCTGGCCACGGCGTACTCGGGCCACCAGTTCGGCGTCTGGGCCGGGCAACTGGGCGACGGACGCGCGCTGCTGCTGGGCGAGGTGGCCACGCCGGTGGGCGCGATGGAACTTCAGCTGAAGGGCGCGGGCCCGACGCCGTTCTCGCGCATGGGCGACGGCCGTGCGGTGCTGCGCTCTTCGATCCGCGAGTTCTTGTGCAGCGAGGCGATGCACGGTCTGGGCATCCCGACCACGCGCGCGCTGGCGCTGGTGGGCTCGCCTTTGCCGGTGCGGCGCGAGACCGTCGAGACGGCCGCCGTCGTCACCCGCGTGGCGCGCAGCTTCCTGCGCTTCGGCCACTTCGAGCACTTCACCCACACCCACCCCGACCCCGCCGCGCTGAAGACCCTGGCCGACGCGGTGATCGCGCGTTTCTACCCCGAGGCCGCCGACAGCCCGCAGCCCTATGCCGCGCTGCTGGAAGCCGTGACGCGCCGCACTGCCGCGTTGGTGGCGCAGTGGCAGGCGGTGGGCTTCTGCCACGGCGTGATGAACACCGACAACATGTCCATCCTCGGCCTGACCATCGACTACGGCCCCTTTGGCTTTCTCGATGCCTTCGACCCCAACCACATCTGCAACCACAGCGACCACCAGGGCCGCTACGCCTGGGCGCGCCAGCCCAACGTGGCGCTGTGGAACCTGCATGCGCTGGCGCAAGCCCTGCTGCCACTGATGGGGGACGACACGGACACGGCACTGGCCGCGCTGCAGGCGTATCACACGGCCTACCCGCAAGCCATGCTGGACGCCTGGCGCGCCAAGCTGGGCCTGGCCACGGCGCAGGACGGCGACCGCGACCTCGCCGATGCACTGTTGAAGCTGATGGCGCAAGACCGCACCGACTTCACCATCACCTTCCGCCGCCTGTGCGGCTGCAGCACCGCAGCCGGTGCCGACAACAGCTTTGTGCGCGACCTCTTCATCGACCGCGCGGGCTTCGACGGCTGGGCAGCGCTCTACACGGCACGCCTGGCCGCCGAGGGCAGCGTCGACAGCGAGCGCGCGACGCGCATGCGCCGCACCAACCCGAAATACGTGCTGCGCAACCACCTGGCAGAACAGGCCATACGCCAGGCGCAGACGGGCGACTTCAGCGAGGTGCAGCGCCTGCATCGCCTGCTGCAGCGGCCCTTCGACGAACAACCCGAACACGAGGCCGACGCCGGTTTTCCGCCGATCTGGGCCCAGCAGCTGGAAGTTTCCTGTTCGTCTTGAACCCTGCCTGAATCCCGCTTGAACCCTCACACCCGGACACCCCGATGAGCGACCATCCCCACGCCCACGATGACCCTCGCTACCCCATTCGCAAGAGCGACGAAGAATGGCGCGCCGAACTCGACCCCATGCAGTACCGCGTGGCGCGCCAGGCCGCCACCGAGCGCGCGTTCACCGGCGTTTACTGGGACCACTTCGCAGACGGCCGCTACAACTGCGTGGGTTGCGGCACGCCGCTGTTCGAAAGCGGCACCAAGTTCGATGCCGGTTGTGGCTGGCCCAGCTACTGGCAGCCGATCAACGGCGAGGTGGTGGAGCGTGTCGTCGACAGCAGCCACGGCATGGTGCGTGTCGAAGTTCGATGCCACAAGTGCGGCAGCCACCTGGGCCATGTTTTCGAAGACGGCCCCGAGCCTACCGGTGAGCGCTTCTGCATCAACTCGGCATCCATCGACTTCAAGCCCGCAGAGAAGCCATGACTGCCGACGACATCCACGCCCGGCTGCAGGCGGCTCTGGCCCCCAGCGCGCTGCAGGTGACTGACGACAGCCACCTGCATGCCGGCCACGCCGGCGCGCGGGAAGGACGGCACTTCAGCGTGGCGCTGACCAGCGCGTGCTTCACCGGTCTGAGCCGCGTGGCGCGACATCGCCTTGTGTATAGTTCTCTGGGACCTTTGGCCGAGCAGGGTGTGCATGCCCTGGCCATCGTCGCCCAAGCGCCTGGCGAAAACTGAAAGAAACTTCTCCGCCGCTTTCGCGCTCCAAGCGCGCAGCCCGCTGTCATTCCCCAAGTTCGGCGGCCCCACTCCTGAAAGCCCCCTTGCCCATGATGCTGAAGACTCCTGCCGCGCGCGCGGCCCTCGTGATCGCCGTGGCCAGCCTGTGCGCGCCCTTGACTGCTCAGGCGCAGAACATCGCCACCGTCAACGGCAAGACCGTGCCCAAGTCGCGCGTCGACACGCTGCTGACGCAGGCCCAGCGCGGTGGCCAGCAGCTCACGCCCGAGCTCACGGCGCAGGCCCGTGAACAGGTGGTGCTGCGCGAGATCTTCGTGCAGGAGGCCGCTCGCAAGGGCCTGGCCGCCAGCCCCGAAGTGGCCGCGCAGATGGCGCTGGCGCGCGAGAGCATCCTGATCCGCGAACTCTTCGAGGACTACCGCAAGAAGAACCCGGTCAGCGACGAAGCGGCCAAGGCCGAGTACGACAAGTTCAAAGCCCAGAGCAGCGGTACCGAGTTCCGCGCCCGCCACATCCTGGTGGAGAAGGAAGACGAGGCCAAGGCGCTGATCGCCCAGATCAAGGGCGGCGCCAAATTCGAAGACCTGGCCAAGAAGAGCAGCAAAGACACCGGCTCGGCCGAAAACGGCGGCGACCTCGATTTCGCCAAGGCCGAGAGCTACGTGCCCGAGTTCGGCGGCGCGCTGCAGAAGCTGAAGAAGGGCGAGATGACGATGGAGCCGGTGAAGAGCCAGTTCGGCTACCACATCATCCGCCTGGAAGACTCGCGCGAAGCCAGCTTCCCGGGTTTCGACGACGTCAAGGGCCAGCTCAAGCAGCGCATGGAACAGGCCAAGCTGCAGGCCTACCAGGAAGAGCTGCGCGGCAAGGCCAAGACCGACTTCAAGTTCACGCGCTGACCGCTGCCTCCTCCGACGAACCGGCCCTCACGGGCCGGTTTCAATTTCAGGGCATCAAGACGGTGGAGCCCGTCGTCTTGCGCGCTTCAAGCTCACGGTGCGCGGTGGCAGCCTCGGCCAGCGGGTAGCGCTGGTCGATGCGGATCTTCACCTGTCCGGCCAGCACCACCTTGAAGAGGTCGTCGGCCATCTTCTGCGTGCTCTCGCGCGTGGCGATGTGCGAGAAGAGCGTTTGCCGCGTGAGGTAGATGCTGCCCTTTGCAGCCAGGTTGCCCGGGTAGTAGGGCGGCACCGGGCCGCTGGCGTTGCCGAAGCAGGCCATCAGGCCGAAGGGGCGCAGGCAGTCCAGGCTCTTGTCGAAGGTGTCCTTGCCCACCGAGTCGTAGACCACCTTCACGCCTTTGCCGCCGGTGATCTCTTTCACCCGTGCGACGAAGTCTTCGCGGCTGTAGTCGATGGCGTACGCGGCGCCGTGCTCCAGCGCCAGCTGGCACTTGGCGGCACTGCCGGCCGTGCCGATGAGCTGCAGGCCGAGTGCCTTGGCCCATTGGCAGGCGATGAGGCCCACGCCACCGGCGGCGGCATGGAAGAGCACGAAGTCGCCCGCCTCCAGGCCCTCCACCGGCCGCGTCTTGTGCAGCAGGTACTGCGCCGTCAGGCCCTTCAGCATCATGCCGGCGGCAGTGTCGAAGGCGATGCCGTCGGGCAGCTTGACCACGCACTTGGCCGGCATCACACGCTGCTCGCAATAGGCCCCTGGCGGCTGGCTGGCGTAGGCCGCGCGGTCACCCACTTGCAGGTGCGTGACACCCTCGCCCACCGCTTCCACGATGCCGGCGCCTTCCATGCCCAGCGTCAGCGGCAGCGGGCTCGCGTAGAGGCCGGTGCGCTGGTAGACGTCGATGTAGTTCAAGCCGCAGGCCTGGTGGCGGATGCGGATTTCGCCCGGCCCGGGTTCGCCGACTTTCAGGTCGACCAGTTGCAATTGTTCGGGGCCGCCGAAGGCGGAAATCTGGATGGCACGCGACACGAAAGTCTCCTGAAAGTGGTGCTGCATGGAGCGGCAGGTGGGCGTGGAGACTAGCCCATCCGAGCGCGTTCGGCATGGCAACATCCACCGCCCCATGAAGCGTCTTTTGCAAGCACCCAACCTCGTCCTCGCTACCCTCTGGGCCGACCAGATCAGCGGCGCCGGTTTCCCGGCGCGGGTGCAGCGCGCCTACGCCAGCGGCATTGCCGGTGAGCTGCCGCCCGATCAGTGCCTGCCCGAGGTGTGGGTGGACGAAGACCAGCACCACGCCCCTGCGCTGGCTTTGATGGCGCAGTGGCAGGCCGCGCCCGAGCAACGCTGGCACTGCACCGCCTGCGACGAGATCGTGGAAGGCCCGTTCGAGCAGTGCTGGAACTGCGGCACCTGGCGGCCCGATGCCGGCTGAACGCACCGGGGCTCTGGCATGGTGCTGACCCCGCGCCTGGCCCTGCTGATGACGCTGCCCCCGCTGATGTGGGCGGGCAACGCCATCGTCGGCCGGCTGGTGGTGGACCTGGTGCCGCCCTTGATGTTCAACCTGCTGCGCTGGCTGGTGGTGCTGGCCATCCTGCTGCCGCTGGCCTGGCGCGCGCTGCAGCCGTGGGCGCGCGTCCGCCAACGCTGGGGCTACCTGCTCGCGATCGGAACGCTCAGCATCGGCCTGTACAACACCCTGCAGTACGCGGCCCTGGTGACGTCGACACCGCTGAACGTCACGCTGGTGGCCAGCAGCACACCGGTGTGGATGCTGGCGGTAGGAGCGCTGTTCTTCGGCGAGCGGCCGCGGCCACGACAGCTGCTGGGCGCGGCGCTGGGGCTGGCCGGTGTGGCCGTGGTGCTGGGCCGAGGCTCCCTGGGCGCGCTGCTGCAGGTGCAGTTCGTGGCCGGCGATCTGCTGGTGCTGGCCGCAGTCGTCGGCTGGGCCGCCTACAGCTGGCTGCTGGTGCGGCCACCGGCGCACATGCGGGGTGACGCCCGGCCGCGCGCCGACGAAGGCTGGGATTGGGCCGGCATGCTCTTGCTGCAGGTGCTCTTCGGCCTGGTGCCGGCCGGCCTCTTCGCGGCCGGGGAACAGGTCCTGGGCACCGTGCCCGTGAAGGCCGTGCAATGGGGCTGGCCGCTGCTGGCCGCGCTGGTCTACGTCTCGGTGGGTGCTTCCATCCTGGCCTACCGCGCCTGGGGCCTGGCAGTGGCACAAGGCGGGCCGGCGCTGGCCGCCTTCTTCGGCAACCTCACGCCGCTGTTTGCCGCGCTGTTGTCAGCCGCGGTGTTGGGTGAAACACCGCGGCCCTTCCACGCGCTGGCCTTCTTGCTCATCGTCGCGGGCATCGCGGTGTCGAGTTCCGGCGCCGCGACAAAAGCCTCGAAGACCTAGAGCCCGCTTCACTTCGGCGGCGCAAAGCCGCGGTCGCGCATCAGCGGCGCGATGTCCGCATCACGGCCGCGAAAGGCGCGGTAGGCCTCGGCAGGGTCTACCGCATTGCGTGGCGCGAAGAGCTGCGCCACCAGCTTCTTGGACAGCGCCGCGTCGTAATAGCCGCCGGGCGCGGCTTCGAAGGCCTCACCGGCATCGGCCGTCAGAACATCGGCCCAGATGTAGCCGTAGTAGCCCGCCGAGTAGCCCTCGCCCGAGAAGATGTGGCTGAAGTGCGGGCTGCGGTGGCGCATCACCACCTGCTTGGGCAGGCCCAGGCGCTCGAGCTCCTTGCGCTCGAAGGCGCGCGGGTCGAGGCCCTTCGGGTCGACCATGTGGTAGCGCATGTCCAGGATGGCCGAAGCCAGGTACTCGGAGGTCTCGAAACCCTGGTTGAAGGTCTTGGCCTTGCGGATCTTGGCCACCAGCTCGGCCGGCATCGGCTTGCCCGTCTTGGCATGCACGAGGAAGCCCTTGATCACCTCGTCGGTGAGCAGCCAGCGTTCAAGCAACTGCGACTGGAACTCGGTGTAGTCGCGCACGCCGCCGTTCAGCGTCGGGTAGGCCACGTTCGCGGCCAGCGTGTGCAGCGCATGGCCGAACTCGTGGAAGAAGGTCTCGGCATCGTTCCACGACACCAGCACCGGCTGGCCTGGCGCGGGCTTGACGAAGTTCGAGTTGTTCGACGAGAGCACGGTCAGCTTGCCGTCGAAGGTCTCGTGGCCGCGGTAGGCACCGGCCCAGGCGCCCGAGCGTTTGCCGGGGCGGGCGAAGGGGTCCAGGTACCACAGGCCGATGTGCGCGCCGCTGGCCTGGTCGGTCACCTCCCACACCTTCACGTCGGGGTGGAAGACCGGCACCTTGCCCTCGGGCAGCGCAGTGAAGCGGAAGCCGAAGAGTTTGCCGGCGACGAAGAACATCGCCTCGCGCAGGCGGTCGAGCTGCAGGTACTGCTTCACTTCATCGCTGTCGAGGTCGTAGCGCTCCTTGCGCACCTTCTCGGCGTAGTAGCGGTAGTCCCAGGGCTCGATCTTCATGCCCTGCCCTGCCTTGTCACGTTCCTTGTCGGCCAGGCGCTGCATGTCGGCCACTTCTTCCTTCACGCGCGCGATGGCCGGCTTCCACACCGCCTCCATCAGCGCCAGCGCGCGCTCGGGCGTTTGCGCCATGCGGTCTTGCAGGCGCCAGGTGGCGTAATTGGGCTGGCCCAGCAGCTGCACCCGCTCGTGGCGCAGCTGCAGGATCTCTGCAATGACTGCGTTGTTGTCGTTGGCATTGCCCATGTCGCCGCGCGCGTAATAGCGGCGCCAGACCTGCTCGCGCAAGGCGCGGTTGTCGGCAAAGGTCAGGAAGGGGTCCATCGAAGAACGCGTGTTGGTGATGGCGTACTCGCCTTCGCGCTTGCGCTCTTTGGCGGCTGCGGCCGCCGCGGCCACCAGGCCTTCGGGCAGGCCCGCCAGCTGGCTCTTGTCGAGGTAGGTGACCTCGCCCTCTTCATCGGCCAGCACGTTGTTGCCGAAGGCCGTGTGCAGCGTCGCCAGGCGCTGCTGGATGGCGGCATAACGCACCTTGGCCGGCCCCTGCAGCGTGGCGCCGTTGATGGCGAAGCGTTCGTAGACCAGCTTCACCAAGCGCTGCTGGTCGGGCCGCAGCTGCTTGGTCTCGGCGCTGTCGTGCACCGCCTTCACGCGCGCGAACAAGGCGGGGTGCTGGGTGATCTGCGAATTGAAGTCGGCCATGCGCGGCGCCATCTCGCGTTGCACCGCCCGGAAAGCCGGCGTCGACAGGTTGCCGCCCCAGATGCCGAGGTAGGTGCCCACCGTGCGCATCTCGCGCCCGCTGCGCTCCAGCGCGACGATGGTGTTGTCGAAGCTGGCCGGCGCCGGGTTGCCGGCAATGGCCTCCACCTCGGCCAGGTTCTTGGCCATCGCCGCTTCCAGCGCGGGCTTCAGGGCGGCGAGGTCCATCTTGTCGAAGGCCGGCACGCCGCCGTAAGGGCCGGTGTAGGGCTGCAGCAGCGCGTTGGTGGCGGCGGCCGGTGCCGTTTGTGCCGTCGCGGGCGCTGAAGTGAATGCGCTCAAAGCCGTGAGGCTGGCGATCAGGGCCAAGGATTTCATGGCTGTCGGGCTTTCAGAAGGTACCGGCGTAGGCACCGCCGTCGGTCAAGAGGTTCTGGCCGACGATGAAGCCGGCATGCGCGCTGCAGAGAAAGGCGCAATAGGCGCCAAACTCGTCAGCCGTGCCGAAGCGGCGCGCCGGGGCCAGCTGCTTGCGCGCTTCGGCGATGGCCTCCACCGGCTGGCCGGTCTTGGCCGAGGCGCCGGCCATCGTCACCTTCAGGCGGTCGGTGTCGAAGGCACCGGGCAGCAGGTTGTTGAGGGTGACGTTGCGGCTGGCCAGCTTGGGTTGGCGCGCCAGGCCCGCGACGAAACCCGTCAGCCCCGAACGCGCGCCGTTGCTCAGGCCCAGGATGTCGATGGGCGCCTTCACCGCGCCGCTGGTGATGTTGACGATGCGCCCGAAGCCGCGCTCGACCATGCCGTCCACCACAGCCTTGATCAGCTCGATGGGCGTCAGCATGTTGGCGTCGATGGCCTTCAGCCAGGTCTCGCGGTCCCAGTCGCGGAAGTCACCGGGCGGCGGGCCGCCGGCGTTGTTGATCAGGATGTCGACCTGCGCTGATTCGGGAAAGGCTGCGAGGGCCGCCGCACGGCCTTCCGCCGTGGTGATGTCACCGGCCACCGCCAGCACCTGCACCGCTGGGTTGAGCGCGCGCAGCTCGGCAGCCGTCGCCTCCAGCGCCTCGGCGCCACGCGCGGTGATGACGACGTTCACGCCTTCCTTCACCAGCGCCGCGGCGCAGCCCTTGCCCAAGCCCTTGCTCGCAGCGCATACCAACGCCCACTTGCCCGTGATGCCCATGTCCATGATTTCAAGCCTCAACAATGTTTGTACGGGCGCGGGCCAGCAAGCCCACGCCCAGCAAGACCAGCACCGTGCCGGCCAGGATCCAGATGTTCATCGCCTCGTCGAGGATGACGACCCCCATCAGCACCGTCGACAACGGCCCGATCATGCCCACCTGCGCCGCCAGCGTGGCGCCCAGCCGCTCGATGGCCAGCATCACCATTACCACCGGCGCGAAGGTGCACAGCGTGGCGTTCAGCACGCTCAGCCACAGCACCTCGGGCGCGACGATGGCCGCGCTGAAGGGTCGCAGCAGCACGAACTGCAGCAGGCACAGCCCGCACGCCACCAGCGTGGCCCAACCCGTCAGGCGCAAGGCACCCAGGCGCTTCACTTCCTGCCCGCTGTAGACCAGATAGACGGCGTAGCTGATGGCGCTGCCGAAGACCAGTGCAGCGCCCAGCGCGGTATGTGGGCCGGTGATGGTGAGTTCGTGGCCGAAGACCAGCAGCACGCCGGCATAGCTGACGGCCAGCGCCACCAGCTGTGCAACGCGCACCTTCTGCCCGAAGAACAGCACCCCGAAAAGCAGCACCAGCGTCGGGTTGAGATAGAGGATCAGCCGCTCCAGGCTGGCGCTGATGTACTGCAGGCCGGCAAAGTCGAGAAAGCTCGCGAGGTAGTAGCCACTGAACCCCAGGCCGGCAACGACGACAAAGTCACGCCGTGCCAGCGGCGGCTTGCCACGGCCAGCCCACCAGGCCAGGCCCGCGAACAGCGGCAGTGAAAACAGCATGCGGTACATGATGAGCGTGACGGCATCGACGCCGTGGCGGTAGGCCAGCTTCACGATGATGGCCTTGCCCGAGAAGGCGATGGCACCGCCCGCAGCCAGCAGCAGGCCGGGGCCCAGGGCAGCGGTGTTCATACGAAGATGGCCTCATCACTCTGGCGGTCGTGCGGCGCACGCAGCTGCAGGCACCACTCCTGGTCGATGCGCTCGAAACCCAGGCTTTCGTAAATGGTGATCGCGACGTCGTCCGGGTCGGCGCACATCAGCGTGCGTGCCAGGCCCCATTGCGCAAAACCGTGGAGGCCGACCTCGTGCACCAGCGTGCTGCACAGGCCGCGGCGCCGCCACAGCGGGTGCGTGGAGACATGCTGGAAGCGGCCCAGGCCGTCGGGCGCTGTGCCGTCACGCATCAACCCGCAATCAGCCGCCAGCACGCCGTCGCACCAGGCGCCGAACCACCGCGCCTCGTCGGTCTGCGCCATCCGCGCGTAACGCTGCATCTGCGCTCGGCGGTGCTGCTCGTAATGCCGGGGTTCGAAGCCCTCGGCATCGGCGCACTGCAGCGCCACCGCAGCGTCAAGCTCGTGCGCCAGGTCCAGCGGCCGCACCTGAACAGAACCCCTCGCCGCGCGCTGCGGTGGCCGCAGGCGACCGGGGCGCAGTTCCAGCACGGCGGTGGTCATGAGCTCGAAACCTGCGCTCACCCAGGTCGGCAAGGTCTCGCCCTTCGGCGCGCCGTTGATGCCCAGGGCCACGTGCTGCGACGCCGGCTGCAGGCGCGTGATCTCGGCATCGAAGCGGTCCATCCAGTGCGCCAGTTCGTCGTCGCCAGGCGCCTGCGGCAGCAGCAGGAAGTTGCCCCAGTAGAAATGCGGGTTGGCTGGCGTGCGCACCACCAGGCAGTCGGGCCGTTCGGTGACCACGGCGCCGTGGCGATGCAGGATGAAATCGCTGCGCCAGCCGGGGCGCAACTCGTCCAGGGTCACGGGCCGGGCCTGCGCCGATGGGGCTTCAGCAGCCGGCGGCCTGGCCGTCGCGGCGCGGGTCGCTGGCGGCGGCGTAGCCGGTGACGCTCGGGTCGCCATCGCCTTCGTCCATGCGCCAGATGAACTGGCCGGCGCCGTAGTCCTGATAGCTGTCGGTGAAGGGCGCGATCTGGTGGCCCAGGGCGCGCAGGCCGTCGGCCGTGGCGGGGTCGAAGCCGGGCTCGGCGTTCACGGTGCCGCCGAAGAAGCGCCAGCGCGGTGCGTCGCAGGCGGCTTGCGGGTTCTGGCGGTAGTCGAGCATGCGCACCAGCGTTTGCATGTGCGCTTGAGGCTGCATGTCGCCGCCCATGATGCCGAAGCTCATCACCGGCTTGCCGTCTTTGGTGAGGAAGGCCGGGATGATGGTGTGGAAGGGCCGCTTGCCCGGGCCCACGAGGTTGTCGCTGTCCGGGTTCAGCGTGAAGCCGTGGCCCCGGTTCTGCAAGCTCAGGCCGTAGCCTGGCACCACGATGCCCGAGCCGAAGCCCATGTAGTTGCTCTGGATGAAGCTGACCATCATGCCGCTCTCGTCGGCAGCCGTGAGGTAGATGGTGCCGCCCGTGGGGCCGTGGCCGGGGCCGAAGTCTTGTGCGCGCTTGGGGTCGATCAGCTTGGCGCGGCTGGCCAGGTAGGCATCGTCCAGCATCTGCGTCGGCGTCAGGCGCATGCTGCGCGGCTCGCCCACGTAGGCGTAGGTGTCGGCGAAGGCGAGTTTCATCGCCTCGATCTGCAGGTGCTGGCTGGCGATGCCATCCACCTGCAGCGCCGCCATGTCGAACTTCTCCAGGATGCCCAGGGCGATCAGCGCCGCGATGCCCTGCCCGTTGGGCGGAATCTCGTGCATGGTGTAGCCGCGATAGCCACGCGAGATGGGCGTCACCCACTCGGGCTGGTAGGCCGCGAAGTCGGCCGCGGTCATCACGCCGCCGTGGGCCTTGGCGTGGGCCTCGGCGGCCGCGGCCACCTCGCCGCGGTAAAAGGCCTCGCCTTTCGTATCTGCGATGAGCTTCAGCGTGCGCGCGGCTTCCTTGAACTGGAAGAGCTCACCGACATGCGGTGCGCGGCCGTTGGGCATGAAAGCAGCGGCAAAGCCCGGCTGCTCGGTAATCTCGGGCAGCGCGGCGGCGTTGGCCCACTTGCTCTGCACGATGACGGGCACGCTGTAGCCGCGCTCGGCGATCTCGATGGCCGGGGCCATCAGGTCGGCGAAAGGCAGCTTGCCGAAACGTGCGCTCAAGGCCGTCCAGGCCGAGACCGCACCGGGCACGGTGACGCTGTCCCAGCCACGCTTGGCGGGTGCCTTGGCATCGGCGCCGTACTTGCCCTTGAAGTACTCGGGCGTCCAGCCCTGCGGCGCGCAGCCGCTGGCGTTCAGGCCGTGCAGCTCCTTGCCGTCCCACAGGATGCAGAAGGCGTCGGAGCCCAGGCCGTTGCTGCAGGGCTCGACGATGGTCATCACCGCGGCGGTGGCGATGGCGGCATCCACCGCGTTGCCACCGTTCTGCAGCATGCGCAAGCCGGCCTGCGCCGCGAGCGGGTGCGAGGTGGACACGACGTTGCGGGCAAACACCGGCGAACGTTGGCTGGCATAGCCGGCGTTCCAATTGAAGCTGTGGGTCATGGTGATGAACGGGCGGGAGTGGACGGAGGGAAAAGCGAAGCAAAAACAGGGCCGGCGCGCAGTATCGCTGCAACGGCCTCAATGCCGATGGCTGCCGGGCGGCACGATGCCGTCGCCGACATAACGCCGCAGCACGGGCGGCTCGGTGCCGACGTGGAAGGCCAGGCGCTGCGTTCGCAGCTCGGCGTCGGCGGCGGTGAAACGTTCCAGCCGGCGCTGATGCTCGACCCAGTTCTCGTCGACGAAATACTCCACGTAGCGCCCGCGCACGGCCACGTCGCGGAACAGGCCCCAGCTCAAAGCGCCCTGGCGCAGCCGCGCACGGCGGGTGCGCTGCATCACGGCCGTGAAGTCGGCGGCGCGCTCGGGGTCGATCTGGTACTCCAGCGTCACCATCACGGGGCCTTCGTCGGGCGCCACGGCAAAGGCGGGTTCCGGTGCTGCGCGCACGGCAGCGGGCGTGAAGTCGAGATCGGCGCCGCCCTCCACCGTCAGCTTGCGCGTGGCCACGAGCACGAGCACGCCGAAGGCGGCCGAGGCCAGCACGGCACCACGCACGTCGATGAGGTCGGCGGCCTGGCCCCACACCAGCGAACCCGCAGCAGAGCCGCCCATCAGCGCCATCTGGTAGATGCTCATGCCCCGGGCGCGCACCCAGTTCGGCATGGCGATCTGCGCCGACACCGTGAGCGAGTTCGCCACGCTGATCCAGCACATGCCCACCAGCACCATCGCTGGCATGGCCAGCCACCATTCAGGCAGCAGCACGATCAGGGCCGACAGCCCGGCATGCACCACGGTGCCGAAGCGCACGAACTGGTCGCGGTTGTAGCGCTCGCGCAGCTTGGGGAAGTACAGCGCCGCGATGATGGCGCCCACGCCCACGGCCGACAGCATCAGTGTGAAGGTGCCGGGCCCGCCGCCATGCAGACCACGCGCCACCAGCGGCAGCAGCGCCATCAACGCGCTGGCCTGCAGAAAGAACAGAAACACGCGCAGCAGGATGATGCGCAGCCGCGGGCTCTGCCGCGTGTAGGCCAGGCCGGCGCGCATGGCGCCGACGAACCGCTCGACGGGCAGCGTGCTGGTGCGCGGCTCGTTCTTCCAGCGCAGCACCAGCACGAAGGCCACGCCGGCCAGCAAGGTGTTCAGCACGAACACCGCCGCCGGGCTGACGGCCGCCAGCAGCGCGCCCGCAATGGCCGGGCCCACCACGCGCGACAGGTTCATCGCAATGCCGTTGAGCGCCAGCGCCGCCGGCAGCTCGGCGCGCGTGACGATGCCCGGCACGATGGCGGCAAACACCGGCCAGCGCAGCGCCAGGCCGATGCCGTTGCTGAAGGTCAGCACGAGCAACAGCGGCGCCGTCAACGCATCGGCCAGCGCCAGGCCCGCCAGCAGCAAAGCGTTCAGGCTGACCCACAGCTGCGTGAAGGCGAAGTAGCGCCGGCGGTCGAGGATGTCGGCCAGGGCGCCGCTGGGCAGGCCGAGCAAAAACACCGGCAAGGTGCTGGCGGTAGACACCAGCGCCACCATCACCGGGCTGGTGGTCAGCGTCGTCATCAGCCATGCGGCCGCGACGTCGTTCATCCACATCGTCAGGTTGGCTGCCAGCCAGGCAAACCAAAGGCCCCGGAACACGGGGCCTTGGAGGGGAGACAGCGCGGCCGGAAGCGCCATGTCGGATCAGGGCAGCCGCTGCGGAATCAGTCGGCGTCTTGGAACGCCACCTCGCGCTTCTTCTTGATCGACGGCAGCATCACGATGATGACCATCAGCGCGGCCGCCACCAGCAGGCCGGCCGACAGCGGCCGGGTCATGAAGGTCGACCAGTCGCCACGCGAGAGCAGCAGCGCTCGGCGCAGGTTCTCTTCCATCATCGGCCCAAGGATGAAGCCCAGCAACAGCGGCGCGGGCTCGCATCCCAGCTTGTAGAAGATGTAGCCGACCACCGCAAAACCGGCGCCCATGTAGACGTCGAAGGCGTTGTTGTTCAGCGTGTACAGGCCGATGCAGCAAAAGGTCATGATGGCCGGGAACAGGAAGCGGTAAGGCACCGTCAGCAGCTTGATCCAGATGCCGATGAGCGGCAGGTTCAGGATGATCAGCATCGCGTTGCCGACCCACATGCTGGCGATCAGGCCCCAGAACAGCTGCGGGTTGCTCGTCATCACCTGCGGGCCGGGCTGGATGCCCTTGATGGTCATCGCGCCCACCATCAGCGCCATCACGGCGTTGGGCGGGATGCCCAGCGTCAACATCGGGATGAAGCTGGTTTGCGCACCGGCGTTGTTGGCCGACTCCGGGCCGGCGACGCCGCGGATGTTGCCCTTGCCGAACGGCACCTCACCCGGGCTCATGCGCATCTTCTTCTCGACCGTGTAGGCCGCGAAGGACGCCAGCAGCGCGCCACCGCCCGGCAGCACGCCGAGGATGGAGCCCAAGGCCGTGCCGCGCAGCACCGCGGGCCAGGCGTCGTGGAAGTCTTGCTTGGTGGGCCACAGGCCCTTCACGTCTTTCGTGAAGACCTCGCGGTGCTCGGCCGGCTGCCCCAGGTTGGTGATGATCTCGCCGAAGCCGAACACACCCATCGCGATGGCGACGAAGCCGATGCCGTCGGTCAATTCCGGGATGTCGAAGCTGTAGCGCGGCACACCCGAAATGACGTCGGTGTTGATCTGCCCCAGCAACAGGCCGAGCAGGATCATCGCGATGGCCTTGACCAGCGAGCCCGAGGCCAGCACCACCGCGCCGATGAGGCCCAGCACCATCAGGCTGAAGTACTCGGCGGGGCCGAACTTGAAGGCCAGCTCGGTGAGCGGCGGCGCAAAGGCCGCAATGATGACCGTGCCCACGCAACCGGCAAAGAAGCTGCCCAGGCCGGCCGCTGCCAGCGCCGCGCCGGCGCGGCCTTTGCGGGCCATCTGGTAGCCGTCGATGGCGGTCACCACCGAGCTGCTTTCACCCGGCACGTTGATCAGGATGGCGGTGGTGCTGCCACCGTACTGCGCGCCGTAGTAGATGCCCGCCAGCATGATGAGGGCGGGCGTGGCGTCCAGCGCATAGATGCTGGGCAACAGCATGGCGATGGTGGCCACGGGGCCCAGGCCCGGCAGCACGCCGATCAGCGTGCCGAGCAGGGCGCCGCCAAAGGCATAGGCCAGGTTGACCCAGGTGAAGGCGACGCCGAAACCTAGCGCGAGGTTGTTCAGGAGTTCCATGGTCGTGCCCTTACTTGATGAACGAAGGCCACAACGGAATCGTCAGGCTCAGGCCCCAGATGAAGATGAACCAGCTGCCGGCGGTCAACACGACGGCGTTGATCAGGGCTTCCTTCCAGCGGAACTCATCGCCGGCCGAGGCCGCCACCACCACCAGGATGGGCAGCGCGATGAACATGCCCAGGTGCGGCAAGAACCAACCGAAACTCGCGACCGTGAGCGTGATCATGATCAGCGGCTTCCAGGCCCAGGCACCGATCTTGTCACCGCCTTCGACCTCGAAGGTCAGCGCTTTGAACAGCACCATGGCGCCGAGGATCGCCATCAGCACACCCAGGCCAAACGGGAAGTAAGCCGGCCCGGGGCGGGCCGAACTGCCGAAGCTGTAGGCGGTGGCGCCCCACGCGAAGGCTGCGCCAATGACGATGAACATCAGTCCGGACCAGAAGTCCTTCTCGCTCTTGATCTTCAAGCCTTGTCTCCTCGATGCCGGCACGTGCCCGCCTTCACCTCGGGGCGATGACCCCGGGTGTGCTCAGGAGATTCTAGGGACGCACCTTCCGCGGCCGGCTGTGGTTTCCACGTAAGGCGCCCGCTGGCGCCCTGTGCCGGTGCACGCGCGGGCCCCATGTCCGCTCAGCGTTCGATCTGCGGCGTGCTGCGCATCACCTCTTCCATCGTCGTCAGGCCCTCGGCCACTTTCATGGCGCCGGCCAGACGCAGCGGGCGCATGCCGTCGCGCATGGCCTGCTTGCGCAACTGTGCGGCGTCCAGGCCCGGGTGGATGGCCGCGCGCGAGGCGTCGGTCATCACCAGCAGCTCGTACAAGCCGGCCCGGCCGCGGTAGCCGGTGTGGCGGCATTCCAGGCAGCCCACGGCCTTGTAGGGCCGCACGCCGCCCGACAAGCGCCACGGCCGCACGGCTTCGTCCAGCGACTCGCGCGTGATGTTTTCGTCGCGCGTCTTGCAGGCCGCGCACAGCGTGCGCGCCAGGCGCTGCGCCAGCACGCCGACGACGGTGGCGCTGATGAGGTAGCTGGGTACGCCCAGGTCGGCCAGGCGCGTGATGGCGCCGACGGCATCGTTGGTGTGCAAGGTGCTGAAGACCAGGTGGCCGGTCAGCGCGGCCTGGATGGCCATCTCGGCGGTGGCCAGGTCACGGATCTCACCCACCATGATGATGTCCGGGTCCTGCCGCATCAGCGCGCGCAGGCCTTCGGTGAAGCCCATGTCGATGGCCGGCTGCACCTGGGTCTGGTTGAAGGCCGGCTCGATCATCTCGATGGGATCTTCGATCGAGCACACGTTCACCTCTTCGGTGGCGAGCTGCTTCAGCGTGCTGTAGAGCGTGGTCGTCTTGCCACTGCCGGTGGGGCCGGTGACGAGGATGATGCCGTGGGCGCGGCCGATGAGCTCTTGCCAGGCCGCCGCTTCATGCTCGGCAAAGCCCAGGGCGCTGAGGCCTTTGATGGTGGCGTCGGGGTCGAAGATGCGCATCACCATCTTCTCGCCGAAGGCGGTGGGGATGGTCGACAGGCGCATCTCCACCTCGCCGCCGGGGCCGTCTGGCGTGTCGGGGCGGCGCGTCTTGATGCGGCCGTCGAGCGGGCGGCGCTTCTCCACCACGTCCATGCGGCCCAGCAGCTTGATGCGCGCCGTCATCGCGCTCATCACCGTCAGCGGCACCTGGTAGACGGTGTGCAGCACGCCGTCGATGCGGAAGCGGATGGCGCCCTTGTCGCGCCGTGGCTCGAGGTGGATGTCACTGGCGCGCTGGTCGAAGGCGTATTGCCACAGCCAGTCGACCACCTGCACCACGCCCTGGTCGTTGGCGTCCAGCGCCTTGTTGGCCTTGCCCAGTTCCACCAGTTGCTCGAAGCTGGCGCTGGT
>JANMMD010000053.1:0-6085 GCA_031372905.1 Betaproteobacteria bacterium | reverse complement strand
CCACCTTGACATGGTGGGGGTCGATGGTTCGAGTCCATTCGCGCCTACCAAATTTGGTAGGAAACACAAAGAGCTTGGCGGCTTCGCCAGGCTCTTTGTCTTTGGCAGCACCGAACGCAGCCCCTAAATAGGAGATCGCGTCGAAGCTATAACGCGCTGCTGCGAACTCGACCACGATCCCACCCTTGCCAAGAACGCCTCCCCGCCTGATCACCCTGACGCTGCTGACCGCGCTGTCGGCGGTGACCCTGAACATGATCCTGCCGTCGCTGCCTTCGATGGCGCGCGACCTGTCTGCCCGCGAATCCGTGACAGCACTGGCGGTGTCGGGCTACATGCTGGCGTCGGCGCTGTTCCAGTTGGGGCTGGGCCCGCTCTCAGACCGATACGGTCGTCGGCCCGTGATGCTGGGCGCCTTGGTGATCTTCGTTGCCGCATCGCTGGGCTGCATGTTGGCGCAGAACGTGGCCGTGCTGCTGGCCTGCCGCGTCCTGCAGGCCGTGGTTATCGCGGGCGCGGTGGTCTCCAGTGGAGCCATCCGCGACCAGCATTCGACCCTCGAATCGGCCGCCAAACTGAGCCTGATTGCCTCCGCCATGGCGGTGGCGCCGATGTTGGGGCCCATGCTGGGAGGGCTGCTCGACGTGACCCTGGGTTGGCGATCGGTCTTTGCGCTTTACGCCGCGCTGGGTGGCGGATTGCTGGTGCTGGCCTGGCTCGACATGGGTGAAACACGTGCGCCCGGCCTGCCCGCGCCGAGGCTGGCGGACTGGCTGGCCTTGCTGCGATCGAGCCGGTACTGGGCCTATGTGCTGTGCACCGCCTTCTCGGTGGGCGCCTTCTATGTGTTCGTCACCGGCGTGCCCTACGTGGCCGCGGCGGTATGGGGCCTCTCGCCCGCGGAGGTGGGCCTCGGCGTGGGGTCGATCACCGGGGGCTTCCTCGTCGGCGCAGCCATCAGTGCGCGACAAGCCCGCCGCGTGGGCACGGGTGTGCTGCTGGTGTCTGGCCGGGCAGTCTCGGCGGCGGCGATGGCGCTGGCCGCAGCGGTGTTCGCTGCCGGCGTGTCGCACCCGCTGGCACTCTTCGGGCTGACCCTCTTCGTTGGCCTGGGCAATGGCCTGACATTGCCCACCGCCAACGCCGGCGCGATGTCGGTTCGCCCCGCGCTGGCAGGCACGGCAGCGGGGCTGAGCGGTGCGCTGTCGATGGCGCTGGGCGCTGTGTTGAGCACCGTGACAGCGGTCGTGGTGGAACGTTCGCCCACGCCAGGCGCCTTGCTGGCCATCATCATGGGCTGCGTGCTGCTGTCACTTGCGGCTGCGCTTGCGGCCATGCGCCTCGAACGCGAAGCGGCGCTGGCTGTCGCCTAGCCGGCTTCGACGGGCGCCCATGGGCGCGCGAACTGTTGCATCGCGCCGAGCAGCTCGGGGTACACGGCTCGCGCGGGGTCTGCCTCCACCGTCGCTCGGCCCGTTTGGCCGCCGCCTTCCGGCTCGGCGTGCCAGTGCGGCGTGGCGCCGTTGCGGCTAACGCCGCTTGCTCGAAGGCGGCTTGCCGCCTGGGCCTGGCACCAGTTGGGCGCGGCGCTCGGCGTCCAGGCCGGGCGTGGCATGCATGTCGGTGTCGACCAGGCCGGCGTCGAGATCGCGCTTGGCCTGCACCATCACGGGGTCGGGCGCCGAGGCGGTGGTGTGGGTCGATTCATCGCGCTCGTGCGGCAAGGCCAGACCTTCCGTCGGGCCGGGATTTTTCGTACGCCGCGCCGGAGTGGGCCGCTGTTGCCCCACGGGGGGCCTGGATCTCGGGTTCAAGGGCATTGGGTAGGTGTCCGGCTGGTGGGGAGGATGCTATCCCTCAAGTCGCAGAGACCATGGGTGCTGGCGGCAAGGGCGGCTTCTTGTCGCAGCCGGTCAGGGCCAGGACGCCGACGCATGCGGCACAGACGGTGCACATGGCGATGACCGAGCGGGCTGCGCGCATGGGTTGCTCCTGATCCCAGCCGTTGCGAGGCTGTGTGACGGCCATTCTTGTGTCGGACGAATGCCGTGTCTGTGCGCCCGCGAACAGCTCAGAACTGCGTGCTGATCGAGCTTGCGAGCCGCTCTGCAAAGCGCGCGTGCGGGCCGGGCCTGCGCCAGGTTGGCTTCAAAGACCGTGATCTGCGCGCGGGCGAAGTCGGCGTCGACGACGTTCAACATGGCTTCGTCGTTCAAGCGGAACGAGCGGTTGTCGAAATCGGTCGAGCCCACCGAGGTGAGCAAGCCATCGACGGTCATCCATTTGCAGTGGCACATCGTCGGCCCGCATTCGGGGATGACGCCGCCGGCGCTGAGCGGCGGCCCCCCGGTGGCGCTTGATGCGCTGCGCACGGCAGCGCTGTCGATGTGCTCGCCCGTCAGCACGACGCGCAGCCTGATACCGCGCTTCAGCGCGTCAGGCACGAAGTACGCGGCTGAAGGGTCGCCAGAAGGCGACGCCCCCGTGATGGGCGGCAGACATATCAGCTGGATGCCTACGCTGCTGCCGCTGGGCGAACGGCTGAACATCTGTGCGGCCTTCGACGATCAAGCGCTTGCGGTGGGTGCGGTTGTTCATCCACCCCAAAAGGCGACCACTGCGGCGGATGAAAGCGCCGTACCGGCACGCCGGCCTGTTTCATCGCCGTGGCCAAGCTCTCGTCGATCTTGAGACGAGATTCGCGACGAGCAAGCTAGCCAGCAGGCAGGCCAGGGCGGTCCCGCCCGCTGTCAGCCACCCTGCCGACTTGCAGCGCATGCGCTCACCGGACCTTCAGCGCGTATCTCGCGCCCTCCGCGGCGCGCGCATCAAGCCTGCGAGGGCGGCGCCAATACCGATGGCTGCGGCCAGGCAGGCCAGCGGGTTGCTGCGCACGGTGCTGCGCACGCTTTCGGCCCATGCGTCGCTCTTGGCCTGCAACGCGCTGGCCTTCTCGTGCAGCGCCTCTTCGGCCGCGGAGACGCTATCGGCGAGTTCCTGCGCGACGCGCGTTGCGCCGCCGTTCAGCATCGATGTCTCGGGCGCGCGTGGCAGCCGTGAATCGCTCGTGGGCCACGGTACGCCTGCAGCGCCGTCAGCTTGGATGTTTTCATTCATGAGGTCTCCTGGGTGCACTACGGGGTTTGGTCCATCAGCTCTTCCTGGCGATGGGCCAGGCGTGCGCCCAGCTCCACCATGTCCAAGGTCGAGGCTTTGGCCTTCGGGAACATCTCGGTCTGCTCTTCCTTGACGTGGTGCTTCACGTACTCCGCCAAGACCTTGACCTTGGCGTCGTACATCTCGCCATCGGGCTCAACACCTTCCAGCTGCCCAATCAGCGCTTTCACGGTGGCGTGCTCCACCGTGGCCTCGGGCACCAGCGATGTGTCCTTCAGCGCAGCCTTCACGGCGGGGTAGAAGATTTCTTCTTCGATCTGCGCGTGCACGCTCAGAGCGGTGCATATCTCGGCAACGAGTGCCTTCTTGTTCGGCACCGAGCGGGTCTTCTCATACTCGGCGAACAACTGGCTCACAGCCTCGTGGTCGGCCTTTAGCAACGCGATGGCGTCCCTGGGTGCGGGCTTGGCCTTGGCGGGCGCGGCAGTCTTCGTGGCGGTCTTGGCAGCAGGCATGGAAACTCCTCGGGTGCAGCGTTCTCGGGCAGAAGAAGCCTTGAACGCACGGCGGTCAGTGCAGAGCTGTTCGGCTACCGAACGACCGGCGGCATCAACCCCGCAAACAAGCTCGACCGTAAGGAGGCGACGCAGCGATGTCGGTACGCCCGCACACGTAGCTAGCGCGCCGTGCGAACGACGAACTGCTGATCCCTAACCTGATGTTTCTGCCGCGATCTGCCAGTACCGCCCTGGCGCTACGCGCAGGGCCAGCTGAAGCACACCAGGTAGCCCCGGGTGGTGGGGTCGGCCGCGATGCTGGCCACCACCCGCCGCCCCGGGCCGCATCGCGTGCAGAGTTCGAGCAGGCAGGAACAGGTCATCTTGCCGGCGTCGGGGCCGGCGTCAAGGCGCGCCAGCGCAGCGCGGAATTCGCGCGCGCTGTCCGCGCAGAAGAACGTGTCCAGTGGCACACCGTAGGCCTCGTCGCGTGCCAGGCCCAGCATGGCGGCGCCGGTCTGGTTCAGCTCGTGCAGCACCAGCCGCTCGTCGATGGTGAAACTGCCGGCGGGCTGATGGTTGTAGAGCACGATCTGTCGGCGCAAGGCGTCTTCCAGCTCGGCTCGGGATTCGTGCAACTCCTGCGCCTGCATCTCGAGTTCGATCTGGTGCACCTGCAGTTCGTGCAGCAGCGTCAGCGCGTCGGCGGCCGTGTCGGGTGAGGAAGCCAAGGTGTGCAGCACGCTCAACGCGTCGGCAGCGCGGGCCGCAGAGCTCCTGGTGGTGGCCGTGCCCGTCAAGCGCACGGCAGCGCGGCGACGCAGATCCGCCAGGCTTTCCGGCCCCAGCGCCGGGACGGGCGTGTGTGTGGGTCTGTGGGCCATGCGCAACCTCGGCGGGTGAACTCGATGGCTTCACTCTACCCCTGGCGCAGGCGGGACTCGAGTTGTTTTGCCACCGTGATGTCGACGAAGGTGATCACCACGCCCTGGATGACGTTGGCCAGCGTGCGGTACGGCATGATGCGGACGGTGAACCACAGGTCGTCGGTGGTGGCGATCTGCTTCTCGCTGAAGGCCAGCGTGCGCAGCGTTTCTTTGACGTCGGCATGCAGCCCGGGGTACTGCAGCGTGCTGGCCAGTTCGCTCAAGGGGCGGCCGATGTCGCCTTCGCGCAGGTGGATGACGCGCGCGATCTTCTCGGTGTAGCGGCGCACGTTCAACTGGTTGTCGAGAAACAGCGTCGCGATGTCGGTGCTGTTGAGCAGGTTCTGCATGTCGCTCTGCGCCAGCGCCAGGTCGTCCAGCTTGGTCTGAAGCTCGCCGTTGATGGTCTGCAGCTCTTCGTTCATCGACTGCGCCTCTTCCTTCGAGGTCATCAACTCCTCGTTGGCCGATTGCAGCTCTTCGTTGGTCGATTGCAGCTCTTCATTCGCGGCCTGCAGCTCTTCCTGCGAGGCGCGCATTTCCTGGCGCAGTGCGTTGATCTCCTCGCGCGAGCGCAGAAGCTCTTCGGTGATGCCCGGGTCCAACGCGCCTGCCTGTTTGGAGCGCCGCCCGCCGCGCACGGGAGCAGCCGCAACGTCGCGAAAGACGATCATCGCCATGCCTTCCAGTGATTTCGGCTGCAGGATGGGCTGCACCGTGATGTCGACCGCGGCCGCCGCGTTGTCCTCCAGCCGCAGCGCGCGCAGCTCTACCGATTTCTTGTCTTGCAGCGCGGTGCGCAAGGCCACGGCCAGTTGCGCGCGTATCGAGGGCCGCGCCATGACGTGGATGTTCCAGTTCGCCTTGCCGGCAGCGGGTTCCAGGTAGCGGCCGGTGCGCCCGCTGATGTAGACGATGTCGCCGCCGTCATTCACCAGCACCGCAGCCGGCGCATACGACTGCAGCAGCAGTTGATCGGCCAGCGCCTGCAGGTTGGTCGGAGGGGTGTTGTGGTGCGCCAGAGGAATCTCCTGCGCGGCCGAGCGTGCGGCTGGCCGGCGGTGGGTCGGAAAAACTACCGCGCTGCTGTCGGCACCGGCGGCCAGATTGTCGCTGCGCCAGTACAGCCTGGATTTCGGGTCCAGCGGCCGGAACAGCGACTGCGAACGCCCCACGGTTTCCGAGCCGCCCAGCAGCAGTGCGCCCCCGGGGCGCAGGCTGTAGTGGAAGAGCGGCACCAGGCGTTTCTGCAGCGTGCTGCCGAAGTAGATCATCAGGTTGCGGCAAGTCACGATGTCCAGACGCGTGAAGGGCGGCTCCATGATCACGTCGTGCTGGGCGAAGAGCACCATGTCGCGCACGCGCTTGTCGATCTGGTAGCCGTCGGGCCTGGCGGTGAAAAACCGCGCCAGCCGTTCGGGTGTCAGGTGGTCTGCGATCGTGGCTGCAAAACGGCCGCTGCGCGCTGCGGTGATCGCGTCGGCGTTCAGATCCGTGGCGAAGATCTTCAGCTCAAGTTGGCCGGTGGCGGGTAGGGCTTCGAGT